>NZ_JAAKRF010000036.1:0-42318 GCF_049173005.1 Aeromonas sp. 602658
GAATGGCCGAAAACAAGGAGGCCAAGATGGACTTGCGACTGAGACCTTACAAGGGAAAACGCCCACAACTGGGCAAACGGGTGTATGTAGACCCCTGCGCAACACTGGTGGGCGATATCGAGTTGGCCGATGATGCCAGCATCTGGCCCATGGTGGCGGCGCGGGGGGATGTGAACCATATCCGCATCGGCGCCCGCAGCAATATTCAGGACGGCACTGTGCTGCACCTGACTCGCAAGAGCGCCAGCAACCCAACCGGCTATCCGCTGCTGATCGGTGAAGATGTCACTGTGGGTCACAAGGCGATGCTTCACGGCTGCACCATCGGCAACCGGGTGCTGGTCGGCATGGGTGCCATTCTGCTTGATGGCGTCGTGGTTGAAGATGATGTGATGATCGGCGCAGGTTCACTGGTGCCACCGGGCAAGCGACTCGAGTCGGGCTTTCTATATATAGGGAATCCCGTTAAACAGGCTCGCCCGCTCAAACCGGCCGAGCTCGCCTTCCTCAAAACCTCGGCGGACAACTATGTCCTGCTCAAGGATGAGTATCTGCAAGAGACGTTATAGGAACGGCAGAGATGAAGAAGCCCGGCATGATGCCGGGCTTCGCTTCTTATATAGCTATATAGCCGTGCAGAACGGCTGACCGGAAATCAGTGGGCCTGATCCCAGTTGTCACCTGTGCCCGCTTCAACCAGCAGCGGCACATGCAGTTCGGCTGCGGCCGACATCTTCTCCTTGATGATGGCGGTGTACTCCTCCAGCTTCTCTTCGCGGATCTCGAACACCAGTTCATCGTGTACCTGCATCAGCATGCGGATCGACTCATCCTCGATACCGCGGATCCAGCTATCCACGTTGATCATGGCGCGCTTGATGATATCGGCGGCCGTGCCCTGCATCGGGGCGTTGATGGCGGCCCGTTCGGCAGCCTTGCGCAGACCGGCGTTGCGGGACTTGATATCCGGCAGATAGAGGCGACGACCAAACAGGGTCTCGACATACCCCTGGGCTTCCGCCTGCTGACGGGTGCGCTCCATATACTCCAGCACGCCCGGGTAGCGCTCGAAGTAGAGATCCATGTACTTCTGCGCTTCGGCACGACCGATCCCCAGCTGCTTGGCCAGACCGAAGGCACTCATGCCGTAGATGAGGCCGAAGTTGATCGCCTTGGCACTGCGGCGCATGTCGCTGGTCACCGCCTCGAGCGCCACCCCGAACACCTCGGCGGCGGTCGCCTTGTGGATGTCCTTGCCTTCGGCGAAAGCGGTCAGCAGACCCTTGTCGCCGGAGAGGTGCGCCATGATGCGCAGCTCGATCTGGGAGTAGTCCGCCGCCACCAGCTTGTAACCGGCGCACGGGATGAAGGCCTGCCGGATGCGGCGCCCCTGTTCGTTGCGTACCGGGATGTTCTGCAAGTTGGGATCGGTGGAGGAGAGCCGGCCGGTCGCCGCCACCGCCTGATGATAGGAGGTGTGCACCCGCCCGGTCTGCGGCTTGATCATCAGCGGCAGCTTGTCGGTGTAGGTGGACTTGAGCTTGGCCAGCCCACGGTGCTCCATCAAAAGGCGCGGCAACTCATAGCTCTCCGCCAGCTCGGCCAGTACCTCTTCCGCAGTGGATGGGGCACCCTTGGGGGTCTTTTTGATGATCGGCAGCCCCAGCTTGGTGAAGAGGATCTCCCCCAGCTGCTTGGGCGAGGAGAGATTGAACTCCTGCCCTGCCAGCTCGTGAGCCTGCTTCTCCAGCTCTGCCAGACGCACTTCGATCTCCTGGCTCTGCTGATGCAGCAGCTTGGGTTCGATGGTGGTACCGAGCCGCTCCATCCGCGCCAGCACCGGCAGCAGCGGCAGTTCGATCTCGCTGAACACCTTGGCGAGACCCGGCACGGCCTCCAGCTGACCCCAGAGGGTCTGGTGCAGACGCAGGGTGATATCGGCATCTTCCGCCGCATAGGGGGCCGCCTGCTCCAACTCGATCTGGTTGAAGGTGAGCTGTTTCACTCCTTTGCCGGCGATATCTTCAAAGGAGGTGGTCTCAACCCCGAGGTAACGCTTGGCCAGCGAATCCATATCGTGGCGGCTGGCGGTGGAGTTGAGCACGTAGGACTCGAGCATGGTGTCGTAGGCAATGCCCTGCAGGTCGATGTCATGGTTAAGCAGCACGTTGCGATCGTACTTGAGGTTCTGCCCCACCTTGAGACGGGTCGGATCTTCCAGCAGCGGTTTGAGCTTGCCCAACACCACGGCCTCGCTCAGCTGTACCGGTGCCCCAAGATAGTCGTGGCCAAACGGCACATAAGCAGCCTTGCCCGGCTCAACCGCGAAGGAGACGCCAACAATCCGTGCCTCCATATAGTCGAGACTGGTGGTTTCGGTATCGAAGGCAAACAGCGGTGCCGCTTTCAACTGTTCCAGCCAGCCGTCAAACTCGGCTTCGTCCAGAATGCAGCGGTAGTCGGTTTCGATGGCGGCAACCGGAGCAGCGCTCTCATCGCCAGCTTCGTCCTGTCCGGCGCTCTCGCTCCCCTCTTCACCACCGGATTCCAGCTCCTTGATCAGGTTGCGCAGCTCGTATTCGCGATAGACCGCCAGCAGGGACTCCTTGTCGACCGGCTTGAGCAACAGCTCTTCCAGACTCTGTTCCAGCTCGACATCGGTCTTGATAGTCGCCAGTCGATAGGAGAGACGAACCTGCTCCTCCTGCTCGCGGAACTTGTCGGCAAAGGCCTTGGAGCCACGAAAGCCGAGCGCGGCCACCTTGTCCAGATTGGCGGCAATCTCGTCGATACTGCCAATCCCCTGCAGCAGGGCCAGTGCGGTCTTCTCGCCGACACCGGTCATGCCGGGAATGTTGTCGACCTTGTCACCCATCAGGGCCAGATAGTCGATGATGAGCTCGGGCGGTACGCCAAACTTCTCGATCACCCCTTCCCGATCGGTCTTCACATCTTTCATGGTGTCGATCAGGGTGACATGGTCGGAGACCAGCTGTGCCATATCCTTGTCACCGGTGCTGATCAGCACCGGCAGCTGCTTCTCGGTCGCCTGGCGGGCCAGGGTGCCGATCACGTCGTCGGCCTCCACCCCCTCCACCATCAGGAAGGGGAAACCCATCGCCTTGATCATCTGGTGGATAGGGGCAACCTGGCTGCGCAGATCGTCCGGCATGCTGGCGCGGGTCGCCTTGTACTCGGGATAGATGTCGTCGCGGAAGGTCTTGCCCTTGGCATCAAACACCACGGCCACATGACAGTCAGGATATTGCTTGCGCAGGCTGCGCATCATGTTGGCCATGACACGGACGGCGCCGCTCGGCAAACCGGTCGATGTGCGCAGATCAGCCTGCTGGGAGGCGAAGAAGGCGCGGTAAAGATACGAGGAGCCGTCGACCAGAATAAGGGGGTTGCTAGGGGCCATGAAATCGTCCTGCCAGAGATAAACAGCCGCTAGGATGCCACAGGGCCCCCCTCACACCAAGGGGCGCAGCAACAGCACACAGCGCCTGATAAAGGGACTCAATCTGTGGATAACTCTGTGTTCAAAAATGGGGCGCATCAGAGTGCACAGTGATAAAACTGTGCATAAGAATATAAAAAGCCATTAAAAACAATTAATTGAGATCGTAAAAACAGATCGCAAGACAGTTAGAATGATCTCGATCAATGTGGAAAAAGATTTAAGGGAGTAGGTACGGCAGGATCCAAAACGAAACAATCCTAGCACAGCAAGATGACTTGACCAGCGGAGGGCGAGCGATAACCATACAAAAGTACAACAATCCATCCTGGCTCACATTTTCAACAACGAGGAGTTTGCCATGAAAAAAGTGGCCGTGATTTTGAGTGGCTGCGGTGCCTTTGACGGGGCCGAAATCCACGAGGCCGTAATCAGCCTGCTGGCGTTGGCCCGTCAGGGAGCCGCCGTCCAGTGCTTCGCCCCGAACGTGGCGCAGCTCCATGTCATCAACCACCTGACCGGTGAAGTGAGCGAGGGAGAGAGCCGCAATGTGCTGGTCGAAGCGGCCCGCATCTGCCGTGGCCAGATCAAGGATGTGGCCGAGCTGGATGCGGTAGATTATGACGCCCTGCTGGTGCCCGGTGGCTTTGGCGCTGCCAAAAACCTGTGCGACTTCGCAATCAGGGGCGCCGAATGCCAGATCCAGCCCGATGTGCTGAAAGCGTGCCAGAGCTTTGCCAAAGCCAATAAACCGGCCGCCTATATCTGCATCGCGCCCGCCATGATCCCGCTGATATATGGTGCTGGAACGCTGGCGACCATCGGCCATGACGAGGGTACCGCCAACGCCATCGAGGAGATGGGTGGCAGCCATCTCAACTGCCCGGTCAACGAGTTTGTGGTGGATCAGGAGCGCAAGGTGATCTCCACCCCCGCCTACATGCTGGCCAACAACATAGTCGAAGCCGCGGACGGCATCGAGAAGACAGTCAAACAACTGCTGGCGCTGTAATTCCCATCCCGCCAAAACAAAAATAGACGGGCCGCTCATAGAGCGGCCCGTTTTCAATTCTGCCTGAAGGCGATGAATTAGATGGTTTCGCCCATCTGATCCATTTTACCCAGCAGGGCACGCAGACGCTCCTGCCATGCAGCGTGCTCGTTACGCAGCTGATGGTTCTCGTCTTGCAGCTTGCTGTTCTGTTCTTTCAGCTCGTCCAGCTCCATCTTCAGCAGGGAGATGTTGTCGACAGCGGATTGTACTTTGGATTCGAGTTGCTCAAGGACTTCTAGTGACATATGCATACCTGTTTGTTCAATTGCGATGCCCCACAGAGGGCGATTCAAGCGCGTGGAGCCAGCATACCCCGAGCGCATCGGCACAAACAAGCCAGTGCGCTGTAAAATGCGCCTTCCATAGATGTATTGTCTAAATATGCGTCTATTTTTCTCGCATCCTGCGCCCGAGCCGCGACAACACTCTAAACCGTACCTAAAAAGCGCCGCTACCAACGCATCATTGATGCCATCCTGATGGCACGGTCGCTATCCATGCAAGGCGATATAAGCCCCCAGCAACAGACAGGCGACCACATACATCAGCAGGCCGTAAAGCAGGTTCCAGCGCAGGATCAGCCCGGCACTGAGGTTGTAACGGGAGGCCAGCGCCAGATTGGATCCGGAGAGTGGACTGGTGCCGGTGGCAAGCCCCCATCCCAGCAGGAAACACATACCGAGCAGGCTGGGATCCGGCGCCAGCGGCCAGAGCAGTGGCGCCAGCCCGGAGATACTGATGAGCGGATGCACCCCGACGATGGCCACCAGCAGGATCAGCAGCAGAGTGAGGGATGCCTCCAGCCAGCCAAAGTGGTTGAACAGCGGCAGGCCGTGACCGGCACCGAAATCGATGACCGACAGCGCACTGTTGATGCCTGCCGCCAGCAAACCGGCCCCCAGAAACAGCACCAGCTGACCACCGATGGCGGGGAAGCGCTCCACCACCTGCCGCTTGAGGGCCGCCTTGCGCCCGGCCCTCGGCATAAAGAGCAACGCCAGCAGCGGGGCCACCAGTGCGATCACCGCCAGAATGCCGAGCTGGGGCCAGCTCTGCTTGATGAGCAGCACCAGCAGCGCCAGCGTGACCGGCAACCCCAGGGTCTGCAACCGCAGCGGATAACCGGCAAAGTCATCGACCCCGATCCGCTCCACCTGCCAGGCAGTCAGCCCCATCGCCAGTAAGGCGGCGAGGATCCCGAACGGCAGAATATGGGAGAGCTGCAAGCCCGGCGCATAGGTAAGCGCCACCGCCATGGCGACAAAGAAGGGTGACCAGAAGGCGGCGGCACAGAAGATCCGGCTCAGCACCATCACCTGACGCCGCTCCAGGGTGCCATTACGCTCCAGTCGATCGCCGATGATAAACAACACCGAGAGGTTGATGACCGCCCCCAGCAGATTGAGGCTGGCCATGGTGCTCCACAGACCTTTACGCCCGGTCCAGGAGGTGGTGCCGGTCAAGAGACCCGAGGTGGCGAGATTGAGGGTGCTCACCGCGGCAAACATGGTGAGCATATTGATGTTGGGCAGCAGCCAGTCACCGGCAGTGAGGGTCGCTCCCTGCCACCAGGAGAAGATGAGCAGCAACAGCGCCGCACCATACAAGGCCAGCGCCTGCCGCTTGGCGGCCCCCACCAGCCAAGGCCAGGTGAGCAGTGATGCCCCCCAGGCCGCCATGGCCGCTGGCCAGGGGGAGAGTCCCAGATAGAGATGCAGCAAGTTGAGCAGCCACATCCCCAAAATCAGATAACCCGACCAACGTTTGGCCATCGACTACTCCGGCCGGGAGATCAGAGACACTGATCCATATCCAGTGAAGGCTTGTCGCACTCCGGACGGCCGACGATCTTGGCGGGTACGCCAGCGACCGTGGTATGAGGCGGCACCGGGTTGATCACCACGCTGCCCGCGCCAATTTTGGCGCCCACGCCCACTTCGATATTGCCGAGCACTTTGGCGCCCGCCCCTATCATCACCCCTTCGCGGATCTTGGGGTGGCGATCGCCGCTCTCCTTGCCGGTACCACCGAGGGTCACGCTCTGCAGGATGGAGACATCATCCTCAATCACCGCCGTCTCGCCCACCACTATGCCGGTGGCGTGGTCGAACATGATCCCCTTGCCGATGCGGGCGGCCGGGTGCACATCCACCCCGAACACCACCGAGATCTGGTTCTGCAGATAAAGAGCCAGCGAGCGGCGCCCCTGACGCCACAGCCAGTTGGCGACCCGATACCCCTGCAGGGCATGGAACCCCTTGAGGTAGAGCAGCGGGGTGGAGAAGAGGTCGACCGCAGGATCGCGCTCCTGCACGGCGCAGATGTCGGCCGCCACTACCGTCAGCAGCTCGGGCTCGCTGCGCAGGGCCAGCTCGATCACCTCGCGCAGGGCGATGGCGGGCATGGTGGCGCTGTCGAGTTTGTTGGCCAGCTGGAAGCTCAGCGCCGAACGCAGATTCTTGTGATTGAGAATGGTGGAGTGGAAGAAGCTGGCCAGCATCGGCTCCTGGGCCGCCATGCACTCCGCTTCTTGCTGAATTTTGTGCCAGGTTTTGGCAACCAGTTCATCCATGTTGCAGCCTACTGTTGTTCTGGGTGAGGGCTCTGTTGTTCTTTTGTCAGCACCGAGATGGGGTCCATGTGGATGATGACATCCATCCGCTCGAATGCCTGGCGAACCGCCAGCTCGGCTTCATCGGCGATCTGATGGGCCTTGACCAGGGGGATCTGATCATCCAGTTCCAGATGCAACTGTACGAATCGGGTCGGCCCGGATTGACGGGTGCGCAGGTCATGTACGCCGTGTACCCCTTCGACGGCGCAGCAGAGGGCCATTATTCTCGCTTGTTCTTCCGCTGGCAACTGACGATCGAGCAGGGCCTGCACCGACTCGTAGCCGATATGTCCCGCCCCCCACAACAGGAACAACCCGATCAGGATGGCAAACAGGCCGTCAGCCCAGTACCACCCCTGCCCCGCCAGCACCAACGCCAGCAAGACACCGGCGTTGAGCAGCAGATCGGAGCGGTAGTGCAACATGTCCGCCTTGATGGCCACGCTGTTGGTCTTGCGAATAACGAAACTCTGGAAACTGACCAGCAGCAGGGTCAGCACAATGGAACCGCCACTAACCCAGAGACCCGCCTCTAACCGTTCAATAGGTGCCTGTTTGAGCAGGGAGGAGATGCCGTGCATCACCAGCAGCAATGCGGAACCGGAGATAAAGGCCGACTGGATCAGCCCCGCCAGAGACTCCGCCTTGCCGTGACCGAAGCGGTGTTCATCATCGGCGGGGGCCAGCGCATAGCGAATGGCCAGCAGGTTGATGATGGAGGCACTCACATCCATAAAAGAGTCGGTGAGCGACGCCAGCAGGGTCGACGAGTCGGTCATCAGCCAGGCGATCAGTTTGCCGATGATGAGCAGGGTGGCAGTCGTGACGGCCGCCATGCTGGCAAAGGTAACCCAACGGGAATATTGTTGATGGCTCAAAACCGGCTTTCCTCTGGCGATGAAAAACTTATTATACCCTGACCCCGGCGTCAGTTTGGCGCGAAAATCTGCGGAATAACACCCGATGAACAGAATACTCCTGGTCGACGACGATCTTGAATTGACCCAGCTGCTCACCGAAATTCTGACCCTGGAGGGATTTCAGGTCACGGTCGCCGAGGATGGTGAAGAGGGGCTGCAACGGCTGGCGGAGCAGAGCTTCGATCTGGTGTTGCTGGATGTGATGATGCCCAAGCTCAACGGCTTTGCCATGCTGACCAAGCTGCGCAAGACCCATGAAACCCCGGTGCTGATGTTGACCGCTCGTGGCGACAGCCAGGATCGGGTTAACGGTCTGGAAGCGGGTGCCGACGACTATCTGGCCAAGCCGTTCGACGATCGGGAGCTGCTGGCCCGGGTTCGCGCCATCCTGCGTCGTACCCAGAGTGCCCCGCCCCAGCGTGGCAGCTCCTCCGACGAAGTGCACTTCATGGATATCGTGCTGCAACCCGGCCTGCAGCAGGCCCGCTGCGGCGTACAACTGCTGGAGCTGACCGCCACCGAATTCGGGCTGCTGGAGTGCCTGCTGCGCAATCCCGGCCAGATTGTCAGCAAGAGCCACCTCTCCGAACAGGTGCTTGGCAAGAAGCTGGAGCCCTTCGATCGGGCCATCGACATGCACCTGAGCAACCTGCGCAAGAAGCTGCCGGACCGCAGTGATGGCCAGCCCCGCTTCAAAACCGTACGGGGGCGCGGTTACCTGTGGCTAGAGCAAGAATAAAGAGTACCAGCTCCCTCAACGGCATATCGACCCACATCTTCCTCTGGTTCTGGTTCATGCTGCTGGTGATGCTGGCCGCCGTGATCAGCCTGCCCACTCTGGATCCTCGCAACCAGATCCCGCTGCCGACCCATGAGGCGGTGCGAATGCAGAAAAATGTGCAGGCCCTGCTCAACGCTGCCGATCCGAATCAGGATTTCGATCTGGCCAAAACGATGGACAAGATCGCCATGCTCCCGGTGGACAATGTCTACCTGCGCGACGAGAGGGGGCAGATCCAGTCCACCACCCATCCGCGCAAGTTTGTGGTTCGCTTTATGGTGGACGCCGATGACCCGGCCAAACCCATGCTGGGCAACGAGGATCGCAAGGCGATCGCTGGTCCCTTCCTGATGGAGCACCGCGGCCATCGCTATCACGTCTATTTCGGCCTCAATGCCGAGAACCCCTACCTGTTCCTGTTCATACAGGTGCTGGATCACCCGATCCGCATTCTGGGCATCTCGATGCTGGTCAGCACCCCACTCTGCCTGCTGCTCGCCTGGCGGCTGACCCGCCCCATCCTGCAGTTGCAGAAATCGGTCTCCCAACTGGCGGCTGGCAATCTGGAGGTACAGATCCCCAACCTGGGACGGGGCGACGAGATCGGCCAGCTGGCGGATAACGTCAGCCGCATGGTGGAGACACTCAAGAGCATGATCCAGAAGCAGAAACAGCTGCTTTCCGATATCTCCCACGAGCTGCGCAGCCCCCTCACCCGGATGCAACTGGCGCAGGCGCTGATCCGCCGCAAGCAGGGTGACAGCGCCGAGCTGGCGCGGATCGAATCGGAGATCGGGCGGCTGGACAAGCTGATCGGCGATCTGCTGGATCTGTCGCGAGTGCAGCAGCATGTGGAGGCGCCGGTGGTACATCCGCTGGCCGACCTGCTGGAACCCATCCTCGAAGATGCCATGTTCGAAGCGAATCAGAGCGGCAAACAGCTCAGACTGCCGCCGCTGCCCGCAGAGTCGATCCAGATGTGGCCCGAGCTGCTGGCCCGGGCGGTGGAGAACCCCCTGCGCAACGCCCTCAAATATGCCCGCGAGTTCATCAAGGTGGACTGGTATCGGGAGGGACTGGAGTGGGTGATGACCATTCGGGATGACGGCCCCGGGGTGCCAGACGAGCAGCAGGCGCTGCTGTTCCAGCCCTTCTTCCGGGTCGATGACGCCCGCAACGCCAAGACTGGCGGCACCGGGCTGGGGCTGGCCATCGCCTCGGAGGCGATCCAGCGCCACGGCGGCACCATTGCGGCCAGCAACAATCACCCCACCGGGCTGACCATCACCATCCGCTTGCCCATCGCCTGATCCTTTTCATCCGGACGGGCGCTGGGTATGCTGGCGCCCCTTCTTGGCTTTACACCTCTTTGCAGGAGCTCGTCATGCTCGATATCGTCCTCTACCAGCCGGAAATTCCGCCCAACACCGGCAATATCATCCGGCTTTGCGCCAATACCGGTTACCGGCTCCATCTGATCGAGCCGCTGGGATTTGAGTGGGATGACAAGCGGGTAAAACGGGCGGGACTCGACTATCACGAGTTTGCCGAGGTGAAGCGCTGGCCGAGCTATGAGGCCTTTCTGGCCGCCGTGGCGCCCAAGCGGGTGTTCGCCTGCACCACCAAGGGCCGCACCGCACACTCGGCGGCCCAGTATGCCCTTGGCGACGCCCTGCTGTTTGGCCCGGAGAGTCGCGGCCTGCCCACCGAGATCATCGAGAGTCTGCCGTTCGAGCAGCGGCTGCGCATCCCTATGGTGCCCCAGAGCCGCAGCATGAACCTCTCCAACGCGGTGTCTGTCTTTGTCTACGAGAGCTGGCGCCAGCTCGGCTACGACGGTGCCATGTAAGCGCCACCGATGATCAGTGGCGGGCGTCGAGCAGATGCCCGCTGCGCTCCAGCCGCCAGCAAGTGACCCCCAGCGACAGACCGCGCCCCACCATCAGCGCCGCCATCGCCGCCCATAACGCGGCCACGCCCCACGACTGACAGAGCCACCAGATCGGGAAGAAGCCGCCAAACGCGGCCAGCAACATGCTGTTGCGCATCTCCCGCGCCCGGGTCGCCCCGATAAATACGCCATCCAGCAGGAAGCACCAGACCGCTAGCAAGGGCATGGCGATCAGCCAGGGAAGCTGACGATTTGCCTCCGCCACCACGGCCGGAATGTCGGTGATATAGCCGATAAGGTGGGCACCAAAGAGGGCAAACAGCAGGGTAAAACCACTGGCAATGAGGGAGGCCCAGCCCAGATTGAGCACGATGGCCTCCCGTAGTTTCTGCCGATCCTGCTGACCGATGGCTCGTCCTACCATGGCCTCCACCGCATAGGCAAAACCATCGAGTCCGTAGGAGATGAGCATCAGGAAGTTGAGCAGCACCGCATTGGCGGCCACCGCCACGTCCCCCAATCGTGCCCCTTGCAAGGTCATAAAGGCAAAGCAGAGCTGCAAACAGAGGGAGCGCAGGAAGATATCGCGGTTGAGGCCGAGCAACCGCACCATGGGCGCAAGCTGCCGCCAGCGCTGCCAGCCATCCTGCCACACCGTCGGCGCCAGTTGCCGCAGCTGACGGCGTACCAGCCAGATACCGACTGCCAGCGCGCAGTAGTCCGCCATGACCGAGGCCGCTGCCACGCCGCGCACCTGCCAGCCGAGCCCGAGCACAAACAGGGCATCGAGCGCCATATTGACCAGATTGGTGAGGATCAACATCACCATGGGGCTGCGGGCATCCTGCATCCCCAACAGCCAACCCATGATCACCAGATTGCAGAGCGCCGCCGGGGCGCTCCAGATCCGCACCGCCACATATTGGCCCGCATAGAGCTGCACCTCGGGCGAGCCGCCACTCAGGGCGATCAGCCGTGGCAACAGGGGGAAGAGCAACAACAGCAGCGCCAGGCCAAGAGTAATGGCCAGCCCCAGCGCCCGCAGCAGAGTATCGAGCTGGGCACGACCGTCGGCGGCGCCGTGCGCCTGCGCCGTCAGGCCGGTGGTCGACATCCGCAAAAAGCCGAGCAGCCAGAAGATGAGGTTGATCAGGGTCGCACCGACCGAGACGCCCCCCAGAAACCAGGCCTGACCGAGATGACCGATCACCCAGGTGTCCACCAGCCCCAGCAAGGGGGTGGTGATATTGGAGAAAACCATCGGCAGGGCGAGCGCAAAGACGGCGCGGTGGCGAGAGGGATCTCGCCACCAGGGGGCAACAGCTGGGGTCACGCTCAGTGGCCTGCCAACTTCAGGATGCGGGCGAAATCAGAGAGCATGGTGGCCATCTGCACCCTGGGCACCTGACCCGGCGCCACCTGCGGGCGGAATACCGCCTGCAGCTTGCCCTTGGGATTGATGAGCACGATGGAGGCGGAGTGATCGATCAGATAATCCTTCTCCCCCTGATTGGCGATGGAGTAGATCAGCCCCAGATTGCGCACAAACGGGAACAGCTTGTCGTGGGGGGCGGTAGCCGCCTTGAATTCGGGATTGAAGAAGGCGGTATAGGTCTTGAGGCGTGGAATATCGTCACGCTGGGGATCCGCCGAGATAAACACCACCTGACTGTCGGGCGCCATCTTCTTCAGCTGGTCATAGACGGAGCGCATATCTGCCAGCGTGGTGGGGCAGATATCGGGGCAGAAGGTGTAGCCGACGAACAGGAAGGTCCAGTGCCCCTTCAGGTTGGCAGGAGTGAACGGCTGGTTGTCCGCATCGGTAAAGGCAAAATCATTGATGTCCCGCCCCGCCGGATAATAATCGGCCTGTTCCGGCTGCTCTGGCTGCGTGGCGTAAAACACCAGGATCAGACAGGCTGTCAGCAGCAGAAAGAGCAGGGGATAGCGGAGCTTCATCATAACAAGAGACCCTTTCAGTTCGAGGCAGATGGCCAGCAGTGACCGGACAAGAGGGAGGCATTGTACCCCAGCGAGCCGCCAAGGTGGTTCAACCTTGTGCAACGCCCTGTCAGGAGTCGACCATTTGGCATAATTAATCGCCAGTTGCGGCCATAAAAAAACCGGCCCCCTTGGGTGCCGGTTATGGATGGATTTGTTTGTCTCTTCTGCTCAGGGGCGAGCGTTACGCCCCTGCTGCAACATCTTGCCGATGGCCCGCACGCCGATGGGAATCACGGGGGCCAGCCAGCCCTCTTCCCCCTGGCGATCGCCGTGACCCCGTTTGAACAGCAGCACCAGACGCACCACCTTCTCTTTCGGACATCCCAGCCAGAGCGTCCAGTGCGAACCACGATGGTGCAGCCAGAGACCGTAAAACCAGGTCATCCGGCTACCTTTGACAAAACGGGTGATTGACGATTCCGCTGGCGCAGCCCCAGCCTCTGAATCCCATGGCGATCTTGATGCCATACCAGTCCTCCTTGACCGACAGGTCATGTTGCTTCGTCGGCCTGAACTGGGAACAGGCCCGTCACGACTATCTGCAACCATTACGAGTGGTCCCCTTTGCCTGACAAGGCTCGGGATCTCCCCACTCCCCCTTCATATCCCGTGAAGGTGTACTGCCCGATTCTCGTTGTTACCGGCCCTCCCGTCACGGCGCATTGCGATGGTCAGAGGGAGGCGCCAAGCCCTGTCTCGGCGACAGGGCACTGATCTGAGCATATATCTGAAATGGATGATTGGTAGCCGGTCGCGCAGGACAAAAATGCCGCCACCGATGATCTGTTTGATATGACAGGGAAAGTGCGCCAGAAACAGCACGGCCTCTCGAAGGAGGCCGTGTGGCAAACGCAGTTGGCGGAGATGATTACATCCAGTCGGCGTTGCGGATCACCCCGACCGCCAGCCCTTCGATGGTGAGCTGCTGGCAGGAGAGATCCACCTCGATGGGGGAGAGCTCTTCATTCTCTGGCAGCAGCCATACCTGACTGCCCTTGCGCTGGAAGCGCTTGACGGTGACATCCTCATCGAGACGGGCGACCACCACCTGACCGTTGCGCACCTCCTGGGTCTTGTGCACAGCCAGCAGATCGCCATCCAGAATGCCGATGTTCTTCATGCTCATCCCCTGCACCCGTAGCAGAAAATCTGCGCGCGGGTGGAACAGGGCGGGATCAACCTGATAGTGGCTCTCGATATGCTCCTGAGCCAGGATGGGTTCACCGGCAGCGACCTTGCCGATGAGCGGCAGGCCGCTCTCTTCCAGCACCTCTTCCTCTTCGAGCAACAGGCGAATGCCGCGGGACGTGCCCGGCATGATCTCGATGACCCCTTTTTTGGCCAGGGCCTTCAGATGTTCTTCGGCCGCATTGGCCGACTTGAAACCAAGCTTCTGGGCAATCTCGGCACGAGTCGGCGGCATACCGGTCTCGCTCATGTTCACCTTGATCAGCTCCAGCACTTCGGCCTGGCGGGGGGTAAGGGGTTTCATAGAATTGGCACCTGTCTTTTTATACAGCACACTGGCAGTATATACAGTGCAGTGGCCAAGGCAAGGCGCAGCTGACATTTGTCGCAACCAACCCCTCATTTACTGCTGTTTTGATCCTGCGCAGCCGACTCATCGTACCTCTCGGCGACAAGGGGCTGTCGATTTGCTATGCTCACGCCGCATTTTTTTGGAGAGCAGACGCACATGTCCCTAGGACAGAAGATTTCCAGAGCCATCTTGCAATGGCCGGTCAGCGGCTTGGTCAATCACAAGAGCCTGCCGGAAAATCCCATCACAGAACTCAATCTGGATCCGGCCAGACCCATCGTCTATGCCCTGAAAACCAGTTCGATCACCGACCTGATGACCCTGCAGCAGTGCTGCGAGGATCTCGGTCTGCCCGGTCCCTTCACGCCGCTGGAACTGAACGGCCAGCTGCTGCCGCGCTATGTCTGTCTGGATCGTCCGCCTCCCCTGTTTGGCAAACGCAGCAAACCGCTCCCCTTCCTGCAGGAGTTCCACCAGCTGCTGGATCTGCACAAGCAGGATCCCGAGCTGGATATCCAGGTAGTGCCCGTCACCCTGTTCTGGGGCCGCGCTCCGGGTCGGGAAGGGGAAGAAGCCTCCGGCCTCAACATCATCAGCAGCCTGGCGCCGAACCGGCTGAAGAAGGCACTTATCGTGATCCTCAAGGGTCGCGAGAATCTGGTGCGCTTCTCGCCGCCCCTCTCCCTACGCTATATGGCGGACAAGCACGGCACCGACGAGGCCATCGCCCACAAGCTGGCGCGAGTGGCCCGTACCCACTTCAGCCGTCAGCAGCTGGCTGCCACCGGCCCGAAACTGCCGAACCGCAACCTGCTGTTCAAGCAGCTGCTCGACTCCGCGGTGATCCAGCAGGCGATTGAAGAGGAGGCCCAGCGCGAGGGGATCAGCCTCGAGAAGGCGCAAAAGCGCGCCCATGGCTACATGGACGAGATCGCCTCCAACTTCTCCTACCGTCTAATCCGCCTGGGCGAGAGCTTCCTCGGCTGGCTGTGGAACAAGCTCTACCGCGGTTTGTCGGTCAATGGCGCCGAGAAGGTACGCCAGTTGGCGCAGGAAGGGCACGAGATCGTCTACGTTCCCTGCCACCGCAGCCACATGGACTACCTGCTGCTCTCCTACGTCATCTACCACCAGGGGATGGTGCCACCCCATATCGCGGCAGGCATCAACCTCAACTTCTGGCCGGCGGGCCCCATCTTCCGCCACGGCGGCGCCTTCTTCATTCGCCGCACCTTCAAGGGCAACCCGCTCTACAGCACGGTATTCCGGGAATACCTCAACCTGCTGTTTGCCAAGGGTTACTCGGTAGAGTTCTTCACCGAAGGTGGTCGCTCCCGTACCGGCCGTCTGCTACCGCCCAAGACCGGCATGCTGGCGATGACCCTGCAGGCAATGATGCGCGGGCTGGACAGGCCGGTCACTCTGGTGCCGGTCTATCTGGGCTACGAGCACGTGATGGAGGTGAACACCTACCACAACGAGCTCAAAGGGAGCCGCAAGGAGAAAGAGAGCTTCCTGCAGGTGCTCGGCATCCTGCGCAAGCTGCGCAACTACGGCCGTGGTTTCGTCAACTTCGGCGAGCCGCTGACTCTCAACAGCTACCTGAGCGAACATATCCCCGACTGGAAAAAGCACATCGGGGAAGAGGAGCGTCCGGAGTGGATGGCGGGCACCGTCAACAATCTGGCCGAACTGCTGATGACCCGCATCAACGGCGCTGCCGCGGTCAACGGCCTGACCCTGAGTGCGCTGGCGCTGCTGGCCGCCGAGCGCCACGCCCTGACCCGCGACGAATTGCAGGCCCAGCTCAACACCTATCTGGATCTGCTCAAGGCGGTGCCCTACAGCCCGCAGAGCACCATGCCGGCCGAAGATGCCGCCACCCTGCTGGATCAGGCGATGGAGCTCAACAAGTTCGAGGTGAGCGAGGACAAGCTGGGGCAGATCATCAGTCTCGACCGCTATCAGGCGATCCTGCTGACCTACTACCGCAACAACATCCTCCACCTGTTCGCCATGCCCTCTCTGGTGGCGGCATTGATCGAACGGTGCGAGGGGATCTCCCGCAGCGAGATCATGGCCCGTTGCATCGACATCTATCCGCTGCTCAAGACCGAGCTGTTCCTGCGTCATGAAGAGGAGGAGCTGCCGGCGCTGGTCGACAGCCTGCTCGACGCGCTGCAGACCCAGCAACTGATCGAGACCCGCGATGACGGCTACTGGGTCAATCCGGCCAACCAGATGCGCCTACTGCTGCTGGCGGAGAGCATTCAGGAGACCCTGCAACGCTACGCCATCGTGCTGACCCGGGTACTGGCCCAGCCTCATATCGAAGCGGAGCAGCTGGAGGCGGACGGCCTGATGATGGCAGAGCGCCTCGGCACCCTGCACGGCATCAACGCCCCCGAGTTCTTCGACCAGAAGCTGTTCAGCACCCTGATCCACACCTTGCGCAAGGAGGGTTACCTCTCCTCCGAGTGCAAGCCGGATCTCGGCCGCTTCCAGGCGCTGGCCGACAACATAGTGCCGCTGCTGAGCAACAAGATCCGCCGTACCATTCAGGCGGGCAACCAGCTCTAATCTGCAAAGCAAACAAAGAAGGCCGCATGATGCGGCCTTCTTTTTTATCGGAGTCTGCGCAGGAACAGGTCACGCCAGCAGGTAGTCGAGCACCAGACCGGCAAACACCAGCGCCCCCACATAGTTGTTGTTGAGAAACGCCTGGAAGCAGGCTTCCCGCTGCCGCTCACGAATGAGCCGCTGCTGATAGACAAACAGCACCGCCGCTCCCAGCAATCCCCAGTAATACCAGCCCCCCAGCGTCATCAGTTGCCCGACCGCCAGCAACAGCAGCAGCGTCGAGAGTTGCAGTGCGCCGATGATCCGCTTGTCGTAACGACCAAACAGGATGGCGCTGGATTTGAGGCCGATCTTGAGGTCGTCATCCCGATCCACCATGGCGTACTGGGTGTCGTAAGCCACCGTCCAGAGCAGGTTGGCGAAGAAGAGCAGCCAGGCCACCAGCGGCAGGGCATCCGCCTGCGCCGCATAGGCCATCGGGATCGACCAGGAGAAGGCCATCCCGAGCACCAGCTGGGGATTGGAGATAAAGCGCTTCATGAAGGGGTAGCTCACCGCCAGCAGCAGGGCGACAAACGACAGGCCGATGGTGAGCGGATTCATGGTCAGCACCAGACCAAACGAAATGAGCGCCAGCACGAAGAAGAGCGCCAACACCTCCCACGGTTTGACTCTGCCCGTGGGCAAGGGGCGACCAGCGGTGCGTTTGACATGGCCGTCGAAGTTGCGATCCGCATAGTCGTTGATGACGCACCCTGCCGAGCGCATCAAAAAGACGCCGACCACAAACACGGTCAGCACCCAGAGATTGGGCAGGCCACCAGCGGCCAGCCAGAGCGCCCACAGGGTTGGCCACAGCAGCAGCAGAGTACCTATGGGTTTGTCGACGCGGGCCAACTGCATATAGGCAAGTCCCCGCTCCTTGGTTAACAGATTCACTCCAGCTCCTTGTCACAGACGAGAGAGGGCAGAAACAGCTCGTGCACCAGCAGTGGCCACTGCCCCAGAAACAGACGGGAACGACGCCCCCAGACAGTGGCGGCCGGGCAACGGGGATTGGCGGCAATATCGAAACGGGCCAGCTGCAGATGATCGCGGCGGGCAGGCTCATGGCCAAATACCCGCTCACCCAGCGGCTGCTCACCAAGCTCGGCAATGCCGCTCCCTTGCAGCGCGTCATCGGCAAACAGGGTCCAGCCCAGCACGGCGGGCCCACGATCCCCGTGCAGGATCACCTCGCGGCAGGTACCAGCCGGCGAGGCCGAATCCACCAGCCACTGCTCATCGGCAGAAAGGGCGACCGGGTGATTGCCCAGCCATTCCACCGAAAAGTGGCGATTGTGCAGACGCAGACGCCGGGTCATGGAGCCGGGCTCCAGCAGCCAGGGGCGCAAGCTGGCGGGCAATTCACAAGATTCGGGGGCCAGCCACCCGCTTAACGGCGTGAGAGGAACAGTCAACTCGGACTTCACAGCTTCACCATCCAGAGATTTCCGTGTTCAGGTTAAAATCCGGTTTATTATCCGTAAATCAATAGCGAAATGTAAGAACATCCGTGCTTGACGGCCCCGATGGCAACATCAAAAATGGGTTATCTCTTGCTGATGAGCCATCTATATGAAGATCTTCAAAATTCTGCTGGTGTTGTTACTGAGCTGTGGTGCGCTGCATGTACAAGCCTCATCCGAAGAAGAGCCGCCCGCAGAGGGAGAAGAAGCAGCCGCAGCCGCCAAGCCGGGCTTTTCCTACCACGCGCTCGACCCCGACATCATCACCAACTACCTGAGCAACGGCAAAACCCTCGGTTATGTCCGAGTCACGGTGGAGCTAATGGCGGAAAACGAAGCCGACCTCAAGCTGCTGGAGCAGCATGACCCGCTCATCCGAGATACCATCATTCGTTTGATGGGCAGCAAGAGCGCCGAGCAGATCAAATCCCTGGTCAGCCGTGAAGAGTTGCGCAAGGAGTGCGAAACCAAGGTCAACGAACTGCTGGTCAAAGAGACTGGCAAGAAAGCGGTGCGCGAGCTTATCTTCACCAAGTTCCTCTACCAGTAATCCCTCCCGAAACAATCGCTTATTGGCATAACGGCCAATAAGCGAGCTTTACCGATTCACTCGAAATGAAAATCGATTACAATACGGCCGTCGAGTCTTAGAGGTAGTCGTTATGGGCAGCAAGACCCTGTGTGAGTGGCGTCGCCACGAGATCCCCACGGATCTCAAAGCGTTGCGCAAAATTGTTCGCAAGCCGAAATTCGTCTGCGGCAAGTGCGCCCGCAGCGCCAATGACAAGGGTTACCTCTGCCTGCCACTCCGCTTGAAAGAGGAGTAACCCCTCACGGTCAGTGCACTATTGATCGGTCCAACCCTGTCGTCCCTGCTCGAACAATCTGCGCGCCTGGGTATCGTTCGGGCAGACACCGCGATACTCCTCGCCTGAGCGGCCAGCCAGATAGAGATGCTCGGGGCGGCAATACCATGCCAATCCCTTCTGATGTCCCTGCTTCCACAGTTCGGTATCCACCTTCTTGCCACACTGGCCCTGATGGAACTCAACCCGTTCGGTGGTGAAGCCCAGCTTGCCGTCAGCCTCCCCCACTTCGCTCCACACCTTCTCGCAAGGGTCATCGTTGGAGACACAGCCCCCCAGCAGGGCCGCCAGCAATATGATGGAAAGTCGCATAGTCATCCTTGAGTGTCGTTTGAGCTGTTCATTCTTGACCAGCCAGGGGATGACCACAAGCAACTTGCATCCACCCTGTGAGCGCACCAAAAAAATCAGGCGGGCACAATGCCCGCCTGTTCATTCAATGCTATGGATCACGGGTTGTTGAAGGGGTCATCGAAGGGATCATCGTCCTGCCAGCCTTCTTCTTCCCACTGATCCAGCTCTTCTTCCCAGGAATCCGGCTCCCAATCATCATCAGAGGAGTCGTAATCCGGCTTGTGTCCACCCATCTTCACTCTCCTTGGATAGTTCACCCGCACTCCAATTTTATCCAGAATTGTCGGGCTCGCCAGTCAGAGAGAGTTCAAAGTTTGACCAAGGTGCGGCCGGCGATCTGGCCTTGCGTGATGGCCTCGGCGGCCTCCACTACCTGCTCCAGCCCAATCTCGGTGACCGCCTGTTCAAAGAAGCTGGCAGGCAGATCCCGTGCCAGTCGCTGCCACGCCAGTTGGCGACGTTCAAACGGGCACATCACCGAATCGACCCCCTGCAACCGCACATTACGCAGGATAAAGGGCATCACACTGGTCGGCAGATCGAAACCGCCCGCCAGCCCACAAGCTGCCACAGCGCCGCCATAGTTCATCTGGGCCAGCAGCTTGGCCAGCACCTGACTGCCGACGGTATCGATGGCAGCGGCCCAAAGCTGCTTCTCCAGCGGTTTGGCAGGCACCTGCAGCTCGCTGCGCGGCACGATGCGGCTGGCACCCAGTGCGGTCAGCATGGCGCCCTGCTCTTCGGGACGACCGGTCAGCGCCGCCACCTGATAGCCAAGGGCCGCCAGCAGGGCGACCGAGGTGGCCCCCACACCGCCTGCCGCACCGGTGACCAGCACCTCGCCGCTTTCGGGAGTAATGCCCGCCTCTTCCAGCGCCAGCACGCAGAGCATGGCGGTGAGACCGGCGGTACCGATGCACATGGCCTGCCGTTCATCCAGCCCGGCGGGCAATGGCACCAGCCAGTCCCCCTTGACCCGCGCCTGTTCGGCCATACCGCCCCAATGCCCTTCGCCCACGCCCCAACCGGTCAGCACCACCTTGTCGCCGGGCTTATAGCGGCTGTCGGCAGACTCGAGCACGGTACCGGCGAAGTCGATACCGGGCACCAGCGGCCACTGACGCACAATCTTGCCCTTGCCGGTAATGGCCAGCCCGTCCTTGTAGTTGATGGAGCTGTAAACGACCGCTACCCGCACTTCACCTTCCGGCAACTGGCTCTCGGTCAGTCGGGTCAGGGTTGGAACAGTCTTGCCGTCTTGGTTTTCCAGTAACAGAGCCTTGAACATGGTTGCCTCTTTGATGGGGATTGAAACGGAACGGTTAGCTGCTTTGGCACTTTTGCAGTTGAAAATCCAGAGCCAGTGCGATGCTCGTTATGGGTTCAGTCGTTCTCCAGCGCAGTGAGGCAGTGCGAGAGAGTGCGCGCCAGCGCACCCTGATTGCGCAACACCACGGCGCGGGCCTGCTCGCCCATCTCGCGACGGGCGTTGCCGTCGGCAAACAGCTGGGTCACCCGCTCGCCCAGCTCGGCGGCATCGGCCACGATGGCGGCGCCCCCCTGAGCCACCAGCTGGCGGGTGATGTCGCTGAAGTTGAAGTAGGCGGGGCCGGTCAGACAGGGCTTGCCGAGGGCTGCCGGCTCCAGCAGGTTGTGACCGCCAATCTTCACCAGACTGCCGCCAACGAAGGCCACATCGGCCGCCGCCAGCATCAGCGGCAGCTCGCCCATGGTATCGCCGAGATAGACCTTATCCTCCGCACTCACCGCAGCACCATCAGTGCGCCGCACGCAGCCGTAAGGGTCACACTGCTCAGCCACCCGGTCGAACCGCTCGGGGTGGCGCGGCACCAGAATGAGCAGCGCGTCGGGCTGGCGTTTGAGCAGCAGATCGAAGGCGGCCAGCACCTGCTCGTCCTCACCCAGATGGGTACTGGCGGCGATCCAGACCGGCCGCTCGGCGCCCAGCTGCTGGCGCAGGGCGCGCCCCTTGGTCTGCACCTCGTCACCAAACTGGATATCGAACTTGATGGAGCCAGTCACCGCCAGCCGCGAACGATCGATGCCGAGGCGGGCAAAACGGTCGGCATCATCCTGATGCTGGCAGAGCAGATGGGTCAGTGGCCGGCTCAGGGCGTCGAAGGCGCCGTGGAAGCGGGCATAACGCTGGCAGGAACGCTCGGAGAGGCGGGCGTTGATGATGGTCACCGGCAGGTGGCGCGCCTCGCAGGCGGCCAGCCAGTTCGGCCACAACTCGGTCTCCATCACCCAGAGCGCGCGCGGCTTGAAGGTGTCGAGAAAGGCGGCAATGGCCCAAGGGTAGTCGAGCGGTGCGTAGCGATGGATCACCAGATCCCCCAGCCTGGCAGCCTGATCGGCGCCGGTGCGGGTGGTAGTGGTGAGCAGGATCGGCAGATCAGGCCGCTCCGCCTTGAGGGCACGAATGAGCGGCGTGATGGCCAGCGTCTCCCCCACGCTCACAGCATGGATCCAGAGCGGCGCCTCCTGTCCGGTGGCGGGCAGCCGCCCGAGATGCTCGGCCCAGCGCTTGCCAAAGCCGGGCTTGCCTTTCTTCGGCTTGTAGAGGGCCAGCAGCGCCAGCGGCAATCCCAGATGGATCAGCAGGTTGTAGAGCAGACGGTAGGGCATTTTACTGACTCTGCTCCAGCTTCTTGCAGGCATCGACCACCTGCTCCGGCGCCAGGTCGATCAGGCACTTGAGATGACCGAACTTGCAGGTGCGCTTGAAGCAGGGGCGGCACTCGATGTCGGTGTGGACGATCTCGACCCGATCCGCCAGCGGCGGGGTGTAGAGCGGCGAAGTGGAGCCATAGACGCCCACCAGCGGCCGGTTGAGGGCGGCGGCGATGTGCATCAGGCCGGAGTCGTTGGAGATGACCCGGCTGGCCAGCGCCATCAGATCGATCGCCTCGTGCAGGCTGGTCTTGCCCGCCAGCACGTGGCAGTTGGGGCGAGTCAGCAGGTTGACCCGATCCCGGATGGTATTGGCCACCGGCACATCCTTGTTGGAGCCGAAGATCCACACCTGCCACCCCTCGTCCAGATGCTGCTGAGCCACCACGGCGTAGTGCCCCTCCGGCCAGCGCTTGGCCGGGCCAAACTCGGCACCGGGGCAGAGCACCAGCACCGGGCGGGCGCGATCCAGCCCCAGTCGCTCCAGCGCCTTGCTCTGGTTGACCAGATCGACGTGCAGAGAGGGGTGGGGAATGGTCGGAATATCGGCCCGGCTCTTCATCTGCGCCTTGGGATAGGCGAGCGCCAGATAGCCCTCCACCATCAGCGGGAAGGCGGACTTGTTGCTGCGCATATCGTTGAGCAGGCCGAAGCGGTGCTCCCCTTTCCAGCCGGTACGCACCGGAATGCGGGCAAACCAGGGGATCAGCGCCGACTTCATGGAGTTGGGCTGGACGATGGCCTGATCGTACTTCTCGGCTGCCAGCTGCTTGCCGAGGCGGCGGCGCGCCACCAGCTTGAAGTCACCGTGGCCAAGGGGCATGGTGATCGCCTTGTCCACCTCCGGCATCCGCTCCAGCAGGGCGCAGCACCAGGCGGGGGCCATCACGTGCAGCTCGCACTCGGGATGGTTGGCCTTGATCGCCTTGTAGAGACTCTGGGACATCACCATGTCGCCGACCCAGGAGGGGCCGATCACCAATATTTTCATTACGCGTCTTCTCTCGGGTCTGGCCCGGCGGTTAATCATCACTGGGCGAGATTATGCCCCAAGAATGGCTGGATAAATAACAGAAGATCCTTGGTAGTCGCCTCTGCTTTGCCTCGGCCGAGCGAGATTACGCGCCACAAGCAGCGGCCGGATAAATAACAGAAGCTCCTTGGCAACCGCCTCTGCTTTGCCTCGGCCGGGCGAGATTACGCGCCACAAGCAAATGGTCGGATAAATAACAGAAGATCCTTGGTAATCGCCTCGGCCAGCCGCCACCTGGGTCATGCCCCGGCCACGCTTTTAGGCTAGAATGGGCGCCAATTCGAGCATGTCCCGCCAGACGGGCAACAACCGAGAGCCCCATTTCGTGAAAAAACCGACTCTGGCTGCCGTTCTGATCGTCAAGAATGAAGCCGACAACCTGCGCAAGTGCCTCGCCTCCCTCGACGGACTGGTGGACGAGATCGTCATTCTGGACTCGGGCAGTCAGGACGAGACCCCGGCCATTGCCGCCGAATTTGGGGCCCGTTTCTTCGTCAACGCCAAGTGGCCGGGCTTTGGCAAACAGCGCCGACTGGCCCAGTCCCATGTGCAGTCCGACTGGGTGCTGTGGCTGGATGCCGACGAGCGACTCACCCCCGAGCTGAAAACCGCCATCGCCAATGTGATGGCCAATCCGGCCAGCGACACCATCTACTCGCTGCCGCGCCTCTCCTGGGTATTTGGCCGCTTTATCCGCCACAGTGGCTGGTATCCGGATCGGGTGCTGCGCCTCTATCCCAAGGCGCTCACCAGCTACAACGAGGCGCTGGTGCACGAGAAGGTGGAAGTGCGCGCCAACTTGAAGATCGTCAACCTCTACGGCGACCTGCACCACTTCACCTATCGGGATCTGGAGCACTATCTAGTCAAATCCGCCGGTTATGCCCGCGCCTGGGCCGATCAGCGCACCGCTCGCGGCAAGAAGGGCTCCCTCAGTCAGGGGCTGATGCACGCCGTCGGCTGCTTCATCAAGATGTACCTGCTCAAAGCGGGCTTCCTCGATGGCAAGCAGGGGTTGCTGCTGGCCATCCTCTCCGCCCACTCCACCTTCGTCAAATACGCCGACCTCTGGGTGCGCCAGCAACCGCAGCAGCCGGAATAACCGTCATACGAAACAGGGCCCCGCGGGGCCCTGTTTGCATTGCTGCATACGTTATTTGCGCCAGAAAGGCGCCGCCCAGCGGGCCATCACCGGCACCATGGTCTTGGGATCGAGTTGACTCATATCCTCAGGATGGTCGCTATCCTCCGGCGGGCTGAAGGCGAGGTGACGCCCTTCGCTGTTGAGGGGCTTCCAGCGCAGCGGAGTGGCGGAGCGGCGCATCGGGAAGAAGCCGATGGTCGGCACATCGAGCGCGCCAGCGATATGGAGCGGGCCAGTACTGCCTGCAACGAACAGGGCTGCGTTGGCCAACACCTGACAGAACATCGGCAGACCATCGCTGGAGCGGTAGATCCAGCCGTTGCCGCCGTGGGCCAGCAGCTCGGCCGCCAGCTGTTCGGCCATCTTCTCCTCGCCCGGGCCTGCGGTCAGCACACACTGCAGCTCGGGGCAGGTCTGATTGAGCTTGATGATGATGCGGGCGTACTGCTCGATGGAGAGGTTGTTGGCCGAACCGCCGCTACCGGCATGCACCATCAGCCAGGGGCGGCTGGCATCGAGCTTGAGCTTGAGCGCCAGCTGCTCGCGCACCTGCCGCAGAGTCTCCTCATCGAACTGCAGGAACGGGGTCTTGGGCTCCACCACGGCCACCTGCTGATCGGCCAGGAAGCGGCGGATCAGCTCCAGATTGTACTCGGATTCCGGCTTCTGGGAGCGGGAGCGGCGCTGCACCAGTCGCTGGTTGTAGAGCACCTGCGCCAGCTTGGTCGCCGGCGCCAGCCGGTAAGGGATATGTGCCTTCCACACCAGCATGGCGTTGCGGGAGTTGGAGAAGAGGCAGATGGACGCGTCGAACGCCGCCGCCTTGATCCGCGCCAGCAGTGCCCGCTGTTGCTCCTTGTCGGCACGCACGCCCGGATCGATGATCACCTCATCAATCCAGGGGCAGAGCCGGGCCAGCGGGGCCGTGTAGGCCGGAACCAGGGCAGTCACATGACACTCCATGGAGCCTTTGAGCATGGCGAAACTCGGCCACGCCAGCATGAAGTCACCAATCTTGTCATTGCGAACGACCAGAATACGTTTCATAAAAAATCCCTTTGCTCCCTGTCACCAATGCAGGGAGGCTTGATGCGCGATGGCGTATTCTTGCCTGATGCACTGCTATTCTCAAGCGACGACCTTATAATGCGACCAAATTTCCAGGTTGCAGGACCGCAAAGATGACTACCAGGGTGATCTATCCCGGGACGTTTGATCCCGTTACCAATGGCCACGCCGATCTCATCGGCCGCGCCGCCAAGCTGTTTGACGAGGTGGTGGTCGGTGTCGCCAACAGCCCGAGCAAGCGACCTCTGTTCGATCTGGCAGAACGTGTCCAGCTTGTCCAGCAAGTGACCAGCACGCTTCCCAACGTCAAGGTGGTGGGCTTCTCCGGTCTGCTGGTCGATTTCGCCAAAGAGCATCAGGCCAACGTGCTGATCCGCGGCCTGCGCGCCGTCTCCGACTTCGAGTACGAGTTTCAGCTGGCCAATATGAACCGCCGCCTGATGCCTGAGCTGGAAAGCGTCTTCCTCACCCCGGCCGAGGAGAACTCCTTTATCTCCTCCACCCTGGTGAAAGAGGTGGCGCTGCACGGTGGCGACATCCGCCAGTTTGTCGACCCCGTGGTGGCCCAAGCCATCGCCGCCAAACAGAAAGGGTGATTCCCTTCCACACTGGCCATTCCCGACGGCAACAACGAACAAGGGCTACCCACGGGTAGCCCTTGTTGTATCTTTCTCGTTATAGAGAGGTCAGCATGCTTGCCGGTTACTGACGGGCAAACCGCTCATTCATCTCCTGCACCAGCAGATCGAGCCACTCGTAGCGGCGCCGGTACATGGCCCGCTTCTTGGAGGCGATCTCCTCCAGCGGCTTGCGCGGCTGGGCTTGCAGGGCGACGAAGTTGGCATCCACATCCCGGGCGCCGAATTCCTGCCACAGCTCGTCATAATCGGCCTGCAGGTTGGCTTTTTGCTTGCTGCTGTAGCGCCTAGCCTGAAACACGTGGGCACGCTTGCGCACCGCCAGCACCTCCGCCGCCCCCATGCTCTGCGCCAGTTGCAGCACCAGCTGCACCAGCAGGGATTTGGGCCGCAGGCCGTGTCCCTCTTTGGTCAGCTCGCGCACCCGATCCTGAGCATTGTCGACCGCAGGCTCCGGCCCCTGCATGGAGCCGATCATCAGAATCAAACGATCCACGCTACCCGCCAGCGAAAAGGCGCAGCTGTAGAGGCGCTGCCCCTCGCCGTTGACGATGGAGAGCGCCAGCTCGGCCTCGCGGCGGAAGGTGCCATCGTGGCGCAGCAGAATGCGGCAGCCACTCTGGGGATAGTGCCCCAGCGCGATCCCCTCGCCCAGATAGAGGGGGTCGATCAGCTGCGGGTAGCACTCCAGCAGCAACCGGTAGTGATTTTCCAGCATCTCGGCCCGCTCACGGGCGCTGGCACAGGCGAAGCGATAGGGTCGCATAGGCTTGTCGAGCAGCTCGGGATAGACCGCTGGCAGTGCCTTGAGCGAGTCGCACTGAAACAGGCTGAAGACCCGGCTCAGCGACTTGCGATAGAGCAGGCTGCGCAGCACGAACTTGCCGCGATTGAAGGTTTTCCGGTCACATCCCTCGGGGTAGAGGAAGCGGGCCATGGATTTTGCGCAATAGCGCTCCTGCCGGGATAAATATTCCCAGTCTATTGATTTTAAAGTCATTTCTAGTTCTCAAACCGCCTGAACGGCCGCTGATACTAGTAATGACTGCGCAAATATTCAACAGCCTGGAAATATGCTGTTACAACTTCCCCCGGATCGGGGAAAAAAGTACGCTCAGCGCTGGCAATGACTGCAAAAAACCGTGGTACGCTGCCCCATTCTTGTCTCGGTCAGCAGGGTGTGACAGTGGAAACAGGGCTGACCGCCACGGCCGTAGACCTGCAACTGCTGCACGAAATAGCCTGGCTTGCCATCGGCACTGGTGAAATCCTTGAGGGTGGTGCCGCCCTGCCGGATGGCTTCGGCCAACACCCGCTTGATCTCGGCCACCAGGGTTCCCAGCCGCTCGGCGCTGATATTGCCCGCCGCCCGTTTGGGGTGAATGCCGGCGGCATAGAGCGCCTCGTTGGCGTAGATGTTGCCTACCCCGACCACCACCTGATTGTCCATCAGGAACTGCTTGATGGCAGTGCTGCGCCCCTTGGCACGCCCCTGCAGGTAATCAGCACTGAAGGCATCGGTGAGCGGCTCGGGCCCCAGCTTGGCGAGCAGCGCGTGGGCTTCGGCCGGTTCCCTGGTCCAGAGCAGGGCGCCGAAGCGGCGCGGATCGTTTAGCCGCAGCAGCTTGCCATTCTCCAGCTCGATATCCACATGGTCGTGCTTCTCGGCCGGGGTGCCGATATCCAGTACCCGCAGGCTGCCGGACATCCCCAGATGGAGGATGGCGGTGCCGAAATCGGTCTCCAGCAGCAGGTATTTGGCACGGCGGCGCACCCGATGGATGGTGAGGTCCACCAGCTCCTGAATCTCACCGGGGATCGGCCAGCGCAGGCGGCCATCCCGCACCACCACGCGCGTCACCTTGATACCGGTGAGCCAGGGGGAGATCCCCTGACGGCTGACTTCAACTTCTGGCAATTCAGGCATGGGTACCTCACAAGGAAAAGGAACTCAGGGGGCAGGGCGCAGCAGATCGCGATACTGCTCGGCTGTGAGGGCGAGCCAGAGACCGGAGGGCAGCTGGGCACCATACTGACCGCTATTCTGATAGAGGCCGATCTCGACCGGATCGTTCTGGCCGGCAATCCACACCTTGATGGTCACCGGCGCACCGCGTACCGCTTCACCGGGGGGTAACAACCAGCCCTGCCAACGTGCCAGACGGGCATCCAGCTGCGCGCTGTCGAGCCCCAGATCCGGCCCGCTGCGCCAGCCCTGACCGATCCGCTCAATCTGCCAGCTCGGCCCCTGCCAGGTGAGCACCACAGCCGCATCAGGCAGCAAGGGGCGAGCCCGCTTGGCGCTATTCTCCTGCTGGGCCAACTCCATACGATGCAACAGGGTGATCACGATCAGCACCACCACGATGATCACGTTATTCCAGCCTTTGCGGCTCAATTTGAACATGGCAAGTCTCCCTTTGAACCGGCAGTGTACTGAATTCGACGCATAAAAAAACCCGGCACGAAGCCGGGTTTTTGGGAATGCAGCATCAAGTAATTACTTGATTTTGCCTTCCTTGTAGATCACATGCTGACGAACAACGGGATCAAACTTTTTGATCTCCATTTTTTCGGGCATGGTGCGCTTGTTTTTGGTAGTGGTATAGAAGTGACCAGTACCGGCGCTGGAGTTCAGGCGAATTTTCTCGCGAATACCTTTAGCCATGATCTAATTCCTTATACCTTAACACCGCTGGCGCGCAGTTCAGCCAGAACCACTTCAACGCCACGCTTGTCGATGATACGCATGCCTTTTGCGGATACGCGCAGGCTTACGAAGCGTTTTTCACTCTCAACCCAGAAACGGTGAGTGTGCAGGTTCGGCA
Organism: Aeromonas sp. 602658; assembly: GCF_049173005.1. Classification (NCBI taxonomy): domain Bacteria; kingdom Pseudomonadati; phylum Pseudomonadota; class Gammaproteobacteria; order Aeromonadales; family Aeromonadaceae; genus Aeromonas; species Aeromonas sp. 602658. The sequence continues at coordinate 28,978 of NZ_JAAKRF010000036.1, forward strand.
GGAAACGACGCTTGGTAGCGTTGTTAGCGTGCGAACGGTTGTTACCAACTGCCGGGCGCTTGCCGGTTACTTGGCATACTCTAGACATGTCAGTCTCTCCAAATCTTACTTCATTGCTCGAGCAAATATCTGCCCCGCTGGCCTTCGATTGCGGGGCAAACAGAAGGCGGCATTTTATACAGCATCCGTGATCAAAGATCAACTAATACGGTGCCAGAGCACAGTTATAGCCAACCGCGCTCGGCAAAAGAAACCGTGATGCCGTCACCGATCACCAAGTGATCCAGCACTCTGATATCGATCAGGGCCAAAGCGGCCGTGATCCGATCCGTGATCTGGCGGTCGGCCCTGCTGGGCTCGGCGACGCCGGACGGGTGATTATGCGCCAGAATCACCGCGGCTGCATTATGTTTGAGCGCGATCTGCACGATTTCTCTTGGCCAGACGCTCGCCGAATCGATGGTGCCGTAAAAAAGCTCAACAAATTGAATGACTCTGTGCTGATTGTCGAGCAGCAGCAGGGCAAACACTTCGCGCGGCCGATCCCGCAGCTGGGCCTGCAGATAGTCGCGGGTCAGCTGGGGTGAGGTGAGGGCATCGCCCCGCTGCAGCTGCTGCGCCAGATGGCGTTTGGCCATCTCCAGCACCGCCTGCAACTGGGCATATTTGGCTGGGCCAAGACCGTGTGCCTCGCAGAAAGCGCGCTGATCCGCGCCTAGCAGATTGCGCAGCGATCCGAACTGATTCAACAGGTTACGGGAGAGATCGACCGCACTCAGGCCATTGACGCCGGTGCGCAGGAAGATGGCGAGCAGCTCGGCATCGCTGAGCACCGTCGGCCCCTGTCGCAGCAGCTTCTCTCTGGGGCGTTCATCTTCCGGCCACTCCTTGATGCTCATTTGTCTCTCCTCTCTCCCTGTTGAGGAAAAACATAGCAAATATTTGCGTGTTCCCCGCCACAACCCCTTGATGCCAACCCCTGTCGTCATCCCCTGCCTGTGGTATCTTAGCCGACCAGTCAAAGTGAGCCGGATAGAGAAACAGCAGATGAGATTGGCCGATAAACGCATCCTGTTGGGTGTCAGCGGCGGGATCGCCGCCTACAAGAGTGCCGAGCTGGTACGCCGTCTGAAAGATCAGGGTGCCGAGGTGCGGGTGGTGATGACCCGCTCCGCCAAGGAGTTCATCACCCCGCTGACCCTGCAGGCGGTCTCCGGTCATCCGGTGGCCTACAGCCTGCTGGACCCCTCTGCCGAAGCGGGCATGGGCCATATCGAGCTGGCCAAGTGGGCCGATCTGGTACTGATCGCCCCCGCCAGCGCCAACCTGATGGCGCGGATGGCTGCAGGCATGGCCGACGAACTGCTGACCACCCTCTGTCTGGCCACGCCGGCGCCCATCGCGCTGGCGCCCGCCATGAACCAGCAGATGTATCTCAACGCAGCGACCCAGGCCAACCTCAAGACCCTGGCCAGCCGCGGCATTCTGCTGTGGGGGCCGGATGCCGGCAGCCAGGCCTGTGGCGATGTGGGCCCGGGGCGGATGCTGGACCCCCTCGAACTGGTGGATCGCTGCTGTCAGCAACTGGCCGCCGAGCCCTTGCTGGCAGGCGTCAAACTGCTGCTGACCGCAGGGCCAACCCGCGAGGCGCTGGATCCGGTGCGCTACATCAGCAACCACAGCTCCGGCAAGATGGGCTACGCCATCGCTCGCGCCGCCCGTGAAGCAGGCGCAGAGGTGACGCTGGTGAGCGGCCCGGTGACGCTGGCTACGCCAGCAGGTGTTACCCGCGTCGATGTCGAGAGCGCCGAGCAGATGCATCAGGCGGTGATGAGCCGGGTCGGCGAGTGCGACCTCTTCATCGGCTGCGCGGCGGTAGCCGACTATCGTCCTGAGCAGGTGGCCAGCCAGAAGATCAAGAAAACCGGCGACAACGACCAGATGGTGGTGAAGCTGGTGAAAAACCCCGACATCATCGCGGCCGTTGGTGCCCTTTCAGACAAACCCTTCACCGTCGGATTTGCCGCCGAAACCGTGGATGTGGAACAATACGCCCTCGACAAGTTGCAGCGTAAGCGGCTGGACATGATCGCCGCCAACGATGTGTCCCGTGAGGGGCAAGGCTTCAACGCCGATGACAACGCCCTGACCGTGTTCTGGCAAGGGGGCCAGGCCCCGCTGCCGCTGGCCGACAAGCTGACGCTGGCCCGTCACCTGATCGCCCTGATTGCACGCCACTACCGGCACTGAGCGTCCCGAAAGAACAAGACTCACGGCGCCCCGCCTGCCAAGAGGGGCGCCAATACAAGATCCAACTGAAAAAGCGATTCATGACTACACAAATTGAACTGAAGATTCTGGATGCCCGTATCGGTACCGAGTACCCGCTGCCCGCCTACGCCACTCCCGGCTCTGCCGGCATGGATCTGCGCGCCCTGCTGGATGCGCCGCTGACTCTGGCTCCGGGCGATACCACTCTGGTGCCGACCGGTCTGGCCATCCACATCCAGGATCCGGGTCTGTGTGCCACCATTCTGCCCCGCTCCGGCCTCGGCCATAAGCACGGCATCGTGCTGGGCAACCTGGTCGGACTGATCGATTCCGATTACCAGGGTCAGCTGATGGTCTCGGTCTGGAACCGTGGCAAGGATGAGTTCACCATGCAACCCGGCGAGCGCATCGCCCAGCTGGTGATCATGCCGGTGGTTCAGGCCAGCTTCCAACTGGTCGATGAGTTCAATCAGAGCGAACGGGGTGAAGGCGGTTTTGGTTCTTCTGGTCGCCAATAACAGACCACACCAGCCCGATGGGCGGTGCCTAATAACAGAATCAAGCCATTGTTTTTTTTAGGGGAATCCATGGCAAGCAGTAATCAGAAACAGAGTCGGCGCGATCAGATCCTGCAGGCGCTCGCCCATATGCTGGAAACCAGTCCGGGTCAGCGCATCACCACGGCCCGTCTGGCGGCCGAGGTCGGCGTCTCTGAAGCAGCCCTCTATCGACACTTTCCAAGCAAGGCGCGGATGTTCGAGGGGCTGATCGACTTTATCGAGGATTCCCTGCTGTCACGGGTCAATCTGATCATGGCGGAAGAGAAAGACACCATGGCGCGCTGCCACCACATCCTGCAGCTGCTGCTGGTGTTCGCCGAGCGCAATCCCGGCATCACCCGCATCCTCAACGGCGATGCCCTGTTGGGCGAGCACGACCGGCTGCGGGATCGCATCAGCATCCTGTTTGACAAGCTGGAGACCCAGATCAAGCAGGTGCTGCGCGAGAAGCGGCTGCGCGAGGGTCAAGGCTTCCAGCTCGACGAGACCATGCTGGCCAATCTGCTGCTGGCCTACACCGAAGGCCGTATCAGCCAGTTTGTCCGTTCCGAGTTCAAGCTCAAGCCGACCGCCGGTTTCGAAGATCAGTGGCAATTTATCCGCAGCCAACTGCTGCAGAGCTGATGGTTTTTTCGCGTCATTCAGCAAAAAGAAGGGAGGCTTTGGCCTCCCTTCTTTTTTATGGCAGGTTTTTATGGCAGAAAAGAAGTACCAGATGCGACCCGTACTGTCGCGCTGCGGTGTTAGATTTATCCACCATAAACCTTTTAGAACCTGACAGGACATCCTATGGAACCCGAAATCATTACCGAAGCGCAGACCTGGCTGGTCAATAATCAGGGACTGCTGATCGAATACGGCGTCAATATCGCCGCCGCCCTGCTGACCCTGCTGGTCGGCTATATCGCCGCCAACCTCATCAGCGGTGGCGTGGTCAAGGTGATGCAGGCCCGCAAGCTGGACACCACAGTCACCCACTTCGTCGGCAGCATCCTCAAGTACGCCATTCTGGTGTTCGTGGTGATCGCCGCGCTGGGCCGTGTCGGCGTGCAGACAGCCTCCTTCGTCGCCATTATCGGTGCCGCCGGTCTGGCCATCGGTCTGGCGCTGCAGGGCTCGCTCTCCAACTTCGCTGCCGGCTTCCTGCTGATCATCTTCCGCCCCATCAAGGCGGGCGAGTTTATCGAAGTGGCGGGCACCGCGGGTGTGGTGCAGTCCGTTCAGCTCTTTACCACTACCCTCACCTCAGGTGACAACAAGATGGTGGTAGTACCGAACTCCGCCATCCTCAACGGCACCATCGTCAACTACTCGCGTATGGATACCCGCCGCGTCGATATGACCTTTGGCATCGGCTACGGTTCTGACCTGCGCAAGGCCAAACAGATCCTGGAGCGTCTGGTAAGCGAAGAGCCGCGCATCCTGAAAGATCCGGCAGCCACCATCGCCGTCGCCGCGCTGGCCGACTCCTCGGTCAATATCGTGGTGCGCCCCTGGGTGAAAACCGCTGACTACTGGGGTGTCTGGTTCGACTTCCACGAGAAGGTGAAACTGACCTTTGATGCCGAAGGCATCGAGATCCCCTTCCCGCAGATGGTGATGCACATGCAAAAACCGCAGGCGTGATCGCGGTTCTGCTGCAACAGACAATGCCAGCCTTCGGGCTGGCATTGTCGTTTCTGGCCCCAGCCCATGGCCATGTCGGTGCATAACCACGCCAACCGGATGAAAACAATTTCAGGCTATCGGGGTGGCCCCAATCATGAGCAAGCGCAAGATCCGCCTTGCTTTCGTGACACATAATCCCAATGTTCTGGTTGCATGCTCCCGACAGTGACCCATTGCGGTAAAAGACAATCGGTAAAAATCTGTTACACGGGCCGCCCGATCGGCTCGCTATAATGCTCGGATAATAAGGTTTGGCGGGACCTTGCCTGCAAGGTTCAAACACAACTTGGCATTTCAGGAATCCTATGAAAAATATCAATCCAACCCAAACCCAGGCCTGGCAGGCACTGGAAGCCCACTTTGCAGCAAACAAAGAGACCCGACTCAAGGATCTGTTCGCGCAGGACCCGAAGCGCTTTGACAAGTTTTCCCTCACCTTCGGCGGCGACATCCTGGTTGATTACTCGAAGAACCTGATCACCGAAGAAACCCTCAAGTTGCTGGTTGATCTGGCCAAAGAGACCGATCTTCGCAGCGCGATCGATGCCATGTTCAATGGCGACAAGATCAACATGACCGAAAGCCGCTCCGTACTGCACGTGGCCCTGCGCAACCGCTCCGACCGCCCCATCGAGTGCGACGGCAAGGACGTGATGCCGGAAGTGAACGCCGTACTGGCCAAGATGAAAGGCTTCTGCGAGAAGGTAATCGGAGGCGAGTGGAAAGGCTACACCGGCAAAGCGATCCAGCACGTGGTCAACATCGGTATCGGTGGTTCCGATCTCGGCCCGGTGATGATCACCGAGGCACTGCGTCCCTACAAAAACCACCTGCAGATGCACTTCGTCTCCAACGTCGATGGCACCCACATCGCCGAGACCCTGAAGAAGATCGATCCGGAAACCACCCTGTTCCTGGTGGCCTCCAAGACCTTCACCACCCAGGAGACCATGACCAACGCCCTGACCGCCCGCGACTGGTTCATCAACATCGCCGGTGACAAGGCCCACGTTGCCAAGCACTTCGCCGCGCTCTCCACCAACGGCAAGGCCGTGGCCGAGTTCGGCATCGACACCAACAACATGTTCGAGTTCTGGGACTGGGTTGGCGGCCGCTACTCCTCTTGGTCTGCCATCGGCATGCCCATCGCCCTGTCTGTCGGTTTCGAGAACTTCGAAGCCCTGCTGCAAGGCGCCTTCGAGATGGACATGCACTTCGCCACTGCCTCCTATGAGCAGAACGTGCCGGTGCTGCTGGCGCTGATTGGCCTGTGGTACAACAACTTCTACGGTGCCGAATCCGAAGCCATCCTGCCGTACGACCAGTACATGCACCGCTTCCCTGCCTACTTCCAGCAGGGCAACATGGAGTCCAACGGCAAGTACGTGGATCGCAACGGCAAGCCGGTTGACTACCAGACTGGCCCCATCATCTGGGGTGAGCCGGGCACCAACGGCCAGCACGCCTTCTACCAGCTGATCCACCAGGGCACCAAGCTGATCCCCTGTGACTTCCTGGCGCCGGCCATCAGCCACAACCCGATCGGTGACCACCACCCGAAACTGCTGGCCAACTTCTTCGCCCAGACCGAGGCGCTGGCCTTCGGCAAGAGCAAGGAAGAGGTCGAAGCCGAGTTCCTGGCTGCTGGCAAAACGCTGGAGCAGGTCAAGGATCTGGTGCCGTTCAAGGTGTTCGAAGGCAACCGCCCGACCAACTCCATCCTGTTCAAGAGCCTGACCCCGAAAACCCTGGGTGCCCTGATCGCCATGTACGAGCACAAGATCTTCGTACAGGGCGCAATCTGGAACATCTTCTCCTTCGACCAGTGGGGTGTGGAGCTGGGCAAACAGCTGGCCAACAAGATCCTGCCGGAGCTGGGCAACAACGAGGCTGTCACCAGCCACGACTGCTCCACCAACGGTCTGATCAACACCTGGAAAGCGTGGAAAGCCTGATTTATCCGGCCTTCCTGAATGCAAAAGCCCCGCTCGATGAGCGGGGCTTTTTTATGACCATCTTTTATGACTGTCAGGCTGATTTTTCTGGCTGGCCGGTCGGGTGTCCAGCCCGACCGGCGACGGGGATCGTCATCTCCGCCCCTTCATCATCCAGCCCGATGCTGGCTTAACCACCAACGGCGATGCGCTTCATGTCCTTCATATAACCACGCAGTACCTGACCGATTTTCTCGATCGGGTGGTTGCGAGTCGCTTCGTTGGCCGCCAGCAGCGCCAGGTTATCCACGCTCTGCCCTTCCGCCTTGCTGGCACCCAGATCGCCCGCTTTCAGGGTCGGCATGAAGTGCTCGCGCAGCAAGGGCACAGCAGCATTGGCGAACAGGTAGTTACCGTACTCGGCGGTGTCGGAAATAACTACGTTCATCTCGTACAGACGCTTGCGAGCAACGGTGTTGGCGATCAGCGGCAGCTCGTGCAGGGATTCGTAGTAGGCAGACTCCTCGTAGATACCGGAGGCCACCATGGTCTCGAACGCCAGCTCGACACCCGCCTTGACCATGGCCACCATCACCACGCCATTGTCGAAGTACTCCTGCTCGGCAATCTTGCCTGCGAACGCCGGCGCATTTTCGAAGGCAGATTTGCCAGTCTCTTCGCGCCAGCCGAACAGCTTGGCATCGTCTTCGGCCCAGTCGGCCATCATGCCGCGGGAGAACTCACCGGCGATGATGTCGTCCATATGCTTCTCGAACAGCGGGCGCATCAGGGTCTTGAGCTGCTCGGAAAGCTCGAAGGCGCGCAGCTTGGCCGGGTTGGAGAGGCGGTCCATCATCAGGCTGATGCCACCCTGCTTCAGGGCTTCTGTGATGGTCTCCCAACCGAACTGGATCAGCTTGCCGGCGTAGGCCGGGTCTGTGCCTTCAGCAACCAGTTTGTCGTAGCAGAGCAGAGAACCGGCCTGCAGCATGCCGCAGAGGATGGTCTGCTCGCCCATCAGGTCGGATTTCACTTCCGCCACGAAGGAGGACTCCAGCACTCCGGCACGGTCGCCGCCAGTAGCAGAGGCCCACGCCTTGGCGATGGCCATGCCTTCGCCTTTCGGGTCATTTTCCGGGTGAACGGCGATCAGGGTCGGTACGCCGAAGCCGCGCTTGTACTCTTCACGCACTTCGGTACCCGGGCACTTGGGCGCAACCATCACGACGGTGATGTCGGAGCGGATCTGCTGACCCTCTTCCACCACGTTGAAGCCGTGGGAGTAACCCAGCGCGGCGCCCTGCTTCATCAGCGGCATCACGGTTTTTACCACGTCGGAGTGCTGTTTGTCCGGAGTCAGGTTCAGCACCAGATCGGCGGTCGGGATCAGCTCTTCATAGGTACCGACCGCAAAGCCGTTGTCGGTAGCCTTCTGCCAGGAAGCGCGCTTCTCGGTGATGGCGGCCTTGCGCAGGGCGTAGGAGATATCCAGCCCGGAGTCGCGCATGTTCAGACCCTGGTTCAGACCCTGGGCACCACAGCCCACAATCACCACCTTCTTGCCCTTCAGCACGTTGCAGCCGTCCGCGAACTCTTCGCGCTGCATGAAACGACACTTGCCCAGTTGGGCCAACTGCTGACGCAGGTTCAAGGTGTTGAAATAGTTAGCCATGGTGATTGCTCCGTTCGATTGATTCCATGCCGGATAGCGGCGTTGTCTGAACCACTATAGCGCGGGACACTTATTGCCTGAACTGATATATTCGAAACAGTACGTTGCAATAACTGAAACGATCACCCTTCATAATTGCCTGCTGAATGTACCGCGAGATGGCAGAAATAAGCCGCCAACCGCTGGATATCGGGCACATATGCCGCGCCAGGAGCTGAAAGATGGATCTTCGCAATCTCGAGCTGTTTCTCCACCTCGCCGACTCCCTTCATTTCGGCAAGAGCGCCGATGCCATGGCGGTCAGCCCCTCCACTCTGAGCCGCGCCATCCAGCGACTGGAACAGGAGACCGGCTGCATCCTGTTCGAACGGGACAACCGCTCGGTACGGCTCACCCCCGCCGGCGAGAAGCTGCGCGAATTCGGCGGCGGCCTGTTGCAGGAGTGGCGCCAGCTCAAACAGGAGCTCAAACGCAGCGATGAACCGCTGCAGGGGCGGCTGCGGGTCTTCTGCTCGGTCACTGCCAGCTACTTTCTGCTGCCCGAGGTACTGGAGCGCTTTCGCCGCCGCTACCCCCAGCTGGAGATCAAGCTGGAGACTGGCGACCCGGCGTTGGCGGTGGACAAGATCCTGGCCGATGAGGCCGATCTCGCCATCGCCGCCCGTCCCGATGCCCTGCCCGCCAAGTTGGAGTTCGCCAGCCTGCAGCTGGTGCCGCTGGTCTTTATCGCGCCGCGCAACGCACCGCAACTGAACCAGTGGTTCCGTCAGGGAGAACCTGATTGGGAGCAGTTGCCAGTCATCCTCTCCGAGCAGGGGCTGGCCCGCAAACGCAGCGATCAGTGGTTTCGCAACAAGGGGATAGCGCCCAACATCTATGCCGAAGTGGCGGGTAACGAGGGGATTGTCGCCATGGTGGCGCTCGGCTGTGGCGTAGGATTGGTGCCGGCGGCGGTCATCGACCACAGCCCGCTCGGCGACAAGGTGCGGATCATCGACCTCAAACCTGCCTTCAAACCATTTGATGTGGGGATCGGGGTGCTCAAGAAGCGGCTGGAGGAACCGCTGATCCGTGCCTTCTGGGATACCGCGCAGAATCAGGGCTCACTGCGCTGACACCGGTTTATAGATAAGGGCCGGATCGGCCATCATGACGCGACTGGGCTGCGGCAAGTCGGGGTTATGCAGCTCGAGGCGCACCCGCTCATCCAGTTTCAGCCGCCGAATGGTGCTGCCAAATCCCTCTTCAAAGACCCGGTCAAAAGCACCAGACTGCCGCGCCCGCAGCAGGCCGAGCTCGATGCGCTGCGCCAGCTCCGGATATTTTGGCGAGACGAAAAACAGCAGCGCCAGCGGATAGCGAAACACCAGACGGGGTTCGATGGCGAGATCCGGATGCTGCCTGAGCTCATCCTCGATCTCGATGACCGAGCGCAGGAAGCAATCAAAACGCTTCTTGCGCAACATGTTGAAGAGCGCCTCATAAAGATTGCCCACCGTCACCTTGAGGCCGTTATCCCGCAGCAACTGGGTATCGGGCCAGGATCTGTGCTGACCGATGGAGAGCCCGGCGCGATGCCAGTCCGCCAACGATCCGATGGCGGCAAAACGCCCCTCATCCCCCTGCCGAACCAGACACACCCGCCATCCCAGCAGCCCCTTGGCCAGCGGAATGTGGATTGCCAGCAACTCCCGCTCTCGCTCACCATCGGGGGCAAAGACACCGATCTGAACCAGCTCGCCGCTACGCAGCTCCTTCACCGCCCGCCCCTGCTCCATCTGCGGGCTGGATACCAGCTGATAGGGGCCATATTCGGGCACGGTGAGATCGAGGGAGAGGCGCAACAACTGGACGACGGCGGGGTTGGGGTGATCCAGCAGCAGATTCCAAGCGCGGATAGGCTGCTCGGTTGCCGATACGCCAACCGTCCACAGTGCCATGCACCACCACCAGACTCTGATCATCCTGTGCACCATCCGTGCCTCGTGCTCCTCGCCATACTATAACGCCAGCCAGCGTCTCAACGGCGCCCTCTCTGAAAGATGTGTGAGCGCTCTCGTGTCAAATCTCGTGTCAAAAGTGACAATAGGCAAACCCGGCAGGTCATCTCAGACTGGGAGTTCATCAACACACGCCAAGGCGCAGGGAGGAGAGCCATGAAACAGCATCTGGTAGAGATCAAGGGTTCAACCCTGTTTGACGAGTATCTGCAGAGCATGGGCGTGCCCAGTACGGCGCTCGATCGGGAGCAGGATATCTATCTTCAGGAACGCCACCTGGGAGCCATTCGCCGGGTGCAGGGCGAACTGCGCTTTTATCTGCGTGCCAATGCCCTGAACAAACGGTGATCAGGATCCGGTCACAGAACCCGCAGCAAAGGCGTATTAGACTGGTATCTTCCCTCTTTTGTCGGGAGTGCCCATGAAAGCAAGCGGTCTGGATCGGCTGTTCAAACCCCAATCAATCGCCGTGATCGGCGCCTCGACCGACCCGCTCAAGGCGGGTCATGTGATCGTGCGTCACCTGCTGGCGGGCCACTTCAAAGGGCCCATCCTCCCCGTCACCCCGCGCAACAAGGCCATCGCCGGCGTGCTGGCCTATCCCGATATCGCCAGTCTTCCGCTGACCCCGGATCTCGCCATCATCTGCACCAGGCGAGAGCGGGTCTTGCCGTTGCTGGAAGCGCTCGGCCAGAAGGGTACGGGCGCAGCCATCATACTGGCCGCCGACTTTTCCCCCGAGGAGCGGTTGGAGCTGAAACGGGTCTGCCAGCAATATGGCATTCGCCTGCTCGGCCCCAACAGCATGGGAATGCTGCTGCCCGGCCAGGGAATCAACGCCAGCTTTTCCCCCATTGCCGCCAAGCCGGGGCAGGTCGCATTTCTGTCGCAATCCGCCGCCGTCAGCACCACCATTCTGGATTGGGCCAAGCAGCATGAACTGGGCTTTTCCGCCTTCATCTCCCTTGGTGATCACTGCGATATCGACTTCGGCCAGCTGCTGGACCAGCTCTCCCGCGACAGCGTCACCCGCGCCATTTTGATCTACATGGACAAGTTGCACGACGCCCGCCACTTTCTCTCGGCGGCGCGGGCAGCCTCACGCAACAAGCCGATCCTGGTGCTGAAAAGCGGGCGCCACGATCCGGCCCACGGTCTCGACAATGTCTATGATGCCGCCATCCGTCGCGCCGGTATGCTGCGGGTGCGGGATACCCACGAACTGTTTGCCGCGGTGGAAACCCTCAGCCACTCCATGACCCTCAAGGGGGAGCGGCTCGCCATCATCTCCAACGGTCGCGGGCTGGCCAATATGGCGGTAGATGTGCTGCTGGAGCGGGGCGGCAAGCTGGCTCGCCCGCCGCTCGATATCGGCAGCGATGCCACCATCACCACCTATCAGGAGGCGCTGGACAGCGTGTTGCAGGAAGACGGCATCGACGCCATCCTGATTATCCACGCCCCCTCGCTCACGGCACCGAGCGCGCCGCTGGCCAGCCATCTTATCGCCCATCTGAAACAGCATCCCAGAGCGCGCCGTTTCAATATCCTCACCAACTGGGCGGGCGAATACTCGGTGCAGGAGGGGCGCAAACTCTTTACCGAGGCGGGCTTCCCGACCTACCGCACGCCGGAAAGCGCCATGGCCGCCTTCATGCACATGGTGGAATACCGCCGCAACCAGAAGCAGTTGATGGAAACCCCGGCATCCCTGCATGGCAACCAGCTCAATGGCGAGCAGTGCCAGCAGCTGATCCGCCAGGCGCAAGACCGCAAACAGCTGAGGCTGGATACACATCTCGCCCACCCTATCTTGCAGGCTGCCGGGCTCGCTACCCTGCCAACCTGGATCGTCACCGACGCCATCGAGGCGACCCTGACTGCCGAGCAGATCGGCTATCCGGTAGCTGTGAAACTGCGATCGCCCGATATCCTGCACAAGTCTGCGGTACACGGGGTGGTCCTCAACCTGCGCACCTCGGCCGAAGTGGCACAAGCGGCAGATGCCATTCTGGACAGGGTCAGACAACATGATCCGGGCGCCCGTATCGAAGGCTTGCTGGTGCAGCGGATGGCTCGCCGCAGCGGCGGCCTCGAACTGCGGGTACGGATCCAGCAAGACGCCATCTTTGGCCCCGTCATCCTGCTGGGGGAATCGGGCGCCGAACCACAGGAGATGGTAGCAGCGCTACCGCCGCTCAATCAGGCGCTGGCTCGTTACCAGATCATTGGCGCACTCAAGAGTCGCAAGATCCGTGAGCAGGCCACGCCGGAGCGACTGGATATCGATGCCCTCGGTCAGGTGCTCTGCCAGCTCTCCGAGCTATTACTCGCCTTTCCGGAGATTCAGGAGCTGGACCTGCACCCGCTACAAGCGTGCGGTGCCGAAATGGTGGTACTGGATGCCAGCCTTACGCTGGCTGACCCCACCATCCCGACCAGCAACCGACTGGCGATCCGTCCCTATCCTACCGAACTGGAGGAGGGTGCCTGGCTTAAGGATCAGCGCCATATCCTGCTGCGCCCGATCCGGCCGGAAGATGAACCGGCTCACAAGCAGTTCGTGCTGCAGGTCTCCGATGAAGACAGGTACAAACGCTTCTTTGCCGATGTGGGCGAGCTGGGCCATGAAGAGCTGGCTCGCATGACCCAGATCGATTACGACCGGGAGATGGCCTTCGTGGCTGTGGGGCAAGATGGCGAGCAGCAGGATCAAATCCTCGGCGTGGTACGCGCTATCTCGACTCCGGACCTGAGCGATGCCGAGTTTGCCATTCTGGTGCGATCGGACTTGAAAGGGGTGGGGCTCGGCAAATTGATGATGGAGAAGATCATCCGTTACGCCAAAGAGCAGGGGATTGGCCAGTTATCCGGCATGACCATGCCCAGCAATCGCGGCATGGTCAACCTCGCCAAACGACTTGGCTTCAAGATCGATGTGCAAATGGAAGAGGGGGTGGTCAATATGGAACTTCCCTGCAACCAGCAGGCGGCAAAAGGCTGATTTGGCCGCCTGTAAACTCGCTCAAATGGCTGATAAGGCCGGATATAGCCAGAAAATGGTGGAAATAACCGGCTATCTGGCCATCCTTCCGACAGGTAAACGCGAGCCATTGGCGGTTTAACAAGCTAAAAAACACCAAAGCCCGGTCATGAGGTCGGGCTTTGTGTTGGTTCCGGTGTGCAACCATCGGGGTCAGTTGGCAAAAACAGCCCATAGCAAAAAGGCCTTCCCA
>NZ_JAAKRF010000037.1:0-41910 GCF_049173005.1 Aeromonas sp. 602658
CTACCAAGCTGCGCTACACACCGATGTCTGCGGGACGGGAATTTACCGAAAGCCCCGATCCGACACAAGCCTTTTTTGCATTTAAATAGAAAAAAAGGGCCATTTGCTCAACTATTCAACATCCTTGGCCCTCGTTTGCCGAAATGCAGCCAGATGGTGACATTCCGCTAACTCTGCCTCAGGGTAAGCGCAAAGACTCCGGTCCCAGCAGACGGCGCTGCCAGTCAGCCACAGTGCCATGCTCCAGCCAGTCGGCTGCATGCTGGCGCCAGTTGGGCGAGAGGGCCGGATTCTCCAGCAACAGCAGCAGGTCGGTCTCGTTGCGCACCTGATTGAACAGGATGTCCGCCGTGCGCTTCACCGTCAGTTCGGGATAGGGTCTGTCTACCAGCTCCATGGTCGGCTCCGGCGACACCATCCCCTCCTCCAGCACCCGCAGCAACCAGCCACAGCGGCCACCCAACTGCATCACCTGCGACATCTGGCCATAGCCAAAGCGCTGGTTGAGCTTGAAACAGGGGGATCTCGGCTGGCTGATCTGGATCAGTGCCTCACCGAGTCGATAGACATCGCCGATGCAGGCTTGCGCCTCGGTCAGCCCGAGACCGGAGAGGTTCTCGCCAAAGGCGGCAGGTTGCCAGGGGGTACGTGGCGCAGGCAAGCCCAGCGCGGTTTGCCAGGTCTGCCACCAGAGATAGTGATCGGCCGGATAGTAGTGGAGCGCCCGATCCGGGCCACCGTGGTGGCGCAGGTCACACTGCTCATCCCCTTCCAGACCGGCAAAGGTACAGCGAACTGGTGCAGAGATCGGTTGCTTGTGAATGGCGCTGGTGAGGCCGGGCACCAGCTCGGTGCCACGACCACTGAAAAAGGAGATCCGCATACTCATCCTCCGGATTGACGAGAGTAGGCGGATCTTATCATCTGACGAGTCAGGCGACTGCCTGCATCTGGTTGCTCATGGCGATCTCGGCGCGACGGCGCTTCTCCGCCTTGGCCATCAGATACCAGCTGCCGAAGGTAAAGAGCGATACCGACAGCAGGATCAGGCTGGCTACCGCGTTGATCTCGGGTTTCACCCCGAGCCGTACCGCCGAGAAGACCTCCATCGGCAAGGTAGTGGAGCCCGGGCCGGAGACGAAGCTCGCCAGCACCAGATCATCCAGCGACAGGGCGAACGACATCATGCCGCCTGCCGCCAGCGAGGGGGCGATCATCGGGATGGTGATCAGGAAGAACACCTTCCACGGCTTGGCGCCAAGATCCATGGCCGCCTCCTCGATGGAGAGATCCAGCTCCCGCAACCGCGCCGACACAACGATGGCTACGTAGGCGGTACAGAAGGTAGTGTGCGCGATCCAGATGGTCAACATGCCCCGCTCGGCGGGCCATCCCACCAGCTGGGCCATCGCCACGAACAGCAGCAGCAGCGACAGACCGGTGATCACCTCGGGCATCACCAGCGGTGCCGTCACCATGCCACCGAACAGGGTGCGACCACGGAAGTGGGGAATTCGGGTCAGCACGAATGCCGCCACCGTCCCCAGCGCCACCGCGGCGATCGCGGTGTAAAAAGCGATCTCCAGCGAGCGGAACACGGATCCAATCAGCTGCTTGTTGTCGAGCAGGCCGAAGTACCACTTGAGTGACCATCCGCCCCACACCGTCACCAGCTTGGAGGCGTTGAAGGAGTAGATCACCATGATGATCATGGGCAGGTAGATAAACAGCAGCCCAAGCCAGAGCATCAGCTTGGCAAAACCGAAACGTCTCATCATGCCTTGCCCTCCAGCTCTTTGGCCTGGTTACGGTTGAAGAGGATGATCGGAATGATCAGCACCGCCAGCATCACCACCGCCAGTGCAGAGGCGACCGGCCAGTCGCGGTTGTTGAAGAACTCCTGCCATAGCACCTTACCGATCATCAGGGTCTCCGGGCCGCCCAGCATTTCCGGAATAACGAACTCCCCCACCACCGGAATAAACACCAGCATGCAGCCGGCGATAATGCCGTTCTTGGAGAGCGGCACAGTGATCTGCCAGAAACGGGTCAGGTTGCGGGCCCCCAGGTCGGAGGCCGCCTCCAGCAGGCTCTGATCGTGTTTGACCAGATTGGCGTAAAGCGGCAGCACCATGAAGGGCAGATAGGAGTAAACGATGCCGATATAGACCGCCAGGTTGGTATTGAGGATCTGCAGCGGTTCGTCAATCAGCCCGATCCCCAGCAAGACGCTGTTGAGCAGGCCGTTGTTACTGAGGATCCCCATCCACGCATAGACCCGAATCAGAATGGCGGTCCAGGTCGGCATCATGATCAGCAACAGCAGAACGGTCTGGGTCTCCTTGTTGGCCCGAGCGATGGAGTAGGCCATCGGATAGCCAATCAACAGGCAGAGCAGGGTGCTGACGAAGGCCATCTTGAGGGAGCCCAGATAGGCCGCGATATAGAGCTCATCCTCCTGCAGCAGCAGGTAGTTCCCCATATTGAGCAGGATGGTGAGCTGATTGTCGGCCCAGCTCACCACGTCGGTGTAGGGCGGGATCGCCACATCCGCTTCCGCAAAACTGATCTTTACCACTATGACAAAGGGCAGCAGGAAGAAGAGGAACAGCCAGAAGAAGGGGATGCCGATCACCAGCCGGCGCCCTCCGCCCCGCTTCAGTCGTTGCAAGATCTTCATGATTGCAGCACCACGCCGCTGTCATCTTCCCAGTAGAGGAACACCTGGTCATCCCAGGTTGGCCGCTTGCCGTGGCGTTCGGCATTGGCGATGAAAGCCTGAACGATTTTGCCCGAGGGCAGCTGGATGTGGTACACCGAGTGTCCGCCCAGATAAGCGATGTCATAGACCTCGCCCTTGGTCCAGTTGAAGTCCGGATGCTCGATTTCGGCCGGCTTTTGCAGGCTCATCAGCAGCTTCTCCGGCCGCAGGGCGTAGGTCACCTTCTTGTTCTCGGCACGGGAGCTGATCCCGTGGCCCACATAGATGGGCTGCTCCAGATCGGCACAGGCGATGATGGCGTGGTCCTGCTCATCCTCCACCAGCAGGCCGTCGAACAGGTTGACGTTGCCGATGAACTCGCACACCAGCCGACTGGCCGGGGTTTCGTAGATATCCATCGGGCTACCGATCTGCTCGATACAACCGTGATGCATGATGGCGATCCGCTCCGCCATGGTCATGGCCTCTTCTTGATCGTGGGTCACCATGACACAGGTAACCCCGACCCGCTCGATGATCTCCACCAGCTCCAGCTGCATCTTGGAGCGCAGCTTCTTGTCGAGCGCCCCCATCGGCTCATCAAGCAGCAGCAACTTGGGACGTTTCGCCAGCGAACGGGCCAGCGCTACCCGCTGGCGCTGGCCACCGGAGAGCTGGTGCGGCTTGCGACGGGCATACTGGGTCATCTGTACCAGCTTGAGCATCTCTTCGACACGGGCGTCGATCTCGGCCTTGGGCAGGCCATCCTGCTTGAGACCGAAAGCAATATTCTGTGCCACCGTCATATGGGGAAACAGGGCGTAGGACTGGAACATCATGTTGATGGGGCGTTCATAGGGGGGCATATCGGTGATATCCACCCCGTCGAGGAACAGACGCCCTTCGGTCGGGCGCTCGAACCCTGCCAGCATCCGCAGCAAGGTCGATTTACCGGAACCGGATCCTCCCAGCAGGGCGAAGATCTCCCCCTTGTGAATATTCAGGGAAACATTATCGACCGCCAGGGTTTCATCGAACTGCTTGCTAACCCTGTCTATTTTTACCAGCACTTCTTTGCGTTGCTGGCTGCCCTCAAGGGCTTTCTTGTAGGCACTGGAGGCTATCGCCATTACCAAACTCCCTAACGTGATACTGGCCTCACGGCCAATCCATAAAAGCGATTTGGCGCCCCAGAGCGGGCACCAAGGTCAGGTACCGGACTTGATCTTGCTCCAACTCCGGGTGATTTGACGCTGTACCGCGCGGGAATGTGCCTCCTGCACATAGAGCCGCTCCAGCACAGCCTGAGGCGGATAAACCCCCTCATCATTGCGCACCGTCTCATCCATGAACTCGCCAGCCTTGGCATTGGGGTTCGCATAGCCCACATAATTGCTGACCTTGGCGATCACCTCGGGCTGCAGAACATAGTTGATGAGAGCATGTGCCTCTTTGACATTGGTGGCATCAGACGGGATCGCCATCATGTCGAACCAGAGATTGCCCCCCTCTTTAGGAATGCTGTAGGCAATCTTCACCCCCTTGCCTGCCTCGTCGGCACGGGCTGCCGCCTGCAAGATGTCGCCGGAAAAGCCCGCTGCCACACAGATATCGCCGTTGGCGAGATCACCTATGTATTTGGAGGAGTGGAAGTAGGCCACATAGGGGCGCACCTTGAGCAACTGCGCCTCGGCGCGCTTGATATCGGCCGCGTCCTGGCTGTTGGGGTTCAGTCCAAGGTAGTTGAGGGCAGCCGGGATCATCTCGTCTGCCGAGTCGAGGAAGGCGACGCCGCAACGGGAGAGCTTCTCCATGTTTTCCGGCTCGAAGATGGCCGCCCAGGAGTCGATCTTGTCGACCCCCAGCACCGCCTTGATTTTGTCGACGTTGTAGCCGATGCCGTTGGTTCCCCACAGATAGGGCACCGCGTACTGATGGCCCGGATCCACCTTCTCGAGCTGCTTGAGCAGCACGGGATCCAGGTTGGCCAGATTGGGCAGCAAGCTCTTGTCCAGCTTCTGGAAAGCCCCCGCCTTGATCTGCTTGGAGAGGAAATTATTTGAGGGCACCACCAGATCGTAACCGGTCCGTCCGGTCAGCAACTTGCCTTCCAGGGTTTCGTTGGAGTCAAATACGTCATAGACGGTCTTGATCCCGGTCTCCTGCTGGAAATCGCTGAGGGTGGTCTCGCCGATATAGTCAGACCAGTTGTAGAAATGGAGCACAGGGGCTGCCTGGACTGCATTCGCCAATCCCATGGTCAGCGCTATGGTTAGCAATCTGGTTGTATTCACGGTGTCAGTTCTCCTGTTCAGTGGTTGACCGTCTGCGCATCCATTCGCGCGGCCCATCCGGATGGATGGCATCACTACCCTCCCGGCCGAACTGCGGACCGGGAGGGGTATTCGTTACTTACCGGACTTGATCTTGGTCCAGCTGCGGGTCATCAGACGCTGCACCTTGGCCGGCAGATCTGGGAAGGTGTAGATCTTCTGCAAGGTTGCAGAGTCCGGATAAACCCCCGGATCGGTACGGATCGCCTCGTCAACCAGCGGGGTCGCAGCCTTGTTGCCGTTAGGCGCCTGCACCTGATTGGTGATGTTGGCGATCACGTCGGGCTTCATCAGATAGTTGATGAAGGTGTGGGCCGCCTCGACGTTCTTGGCATCCGCCGGGATGGCGATCATGTCAAAGAAGCTGCCTGCCCCCTCTTTCGGAATGGTGTAGGTCAGTGCCACGCCATTTTTGGCTTCCGCCGCCCGCGCCTTGGACTGCTGCAAATCCATGGAGTAACCGACAGCAACACACAAGTTGCCGTTGGCCAGATCCGAGATGTACTTGGAGGAGTGGAAATAGGCGGTATAGGGACGAATGGAGAGGAACAGCTCCTCGGCCTTCTTCAGCTCGTCCGGCTTCTGGCTATCCGGTTTGAAGCCCAGATATTGCAGGGCGGCCGGTAACATTTCGGTCGGCGAGTCGAGGAAGGAGACGCCGCACTCCTTCAGCTTGGCCATGTTCTCCGGCTTGAACACCAGATCCCAGGAGTTGAGCGGCGCATCGGCCCCCAGTACGGCCTTCACCTTCTCGGCATTGTAGGCATAACCGATGGTGCCCCACAGATAGGGGATGGAGTACTGGTTGCCCGGATCGCTCGGGTCGAGCGCCTTGAGCAGGTCGGTATCCATATTTTGCCAGTTGGAGAGCTTGGACTTGTCCAGCTTCTGGAACACGCCAGCCCTGATCTGTTTGGCCAGGAAGGGGTTGGACGGCACCACGATGTCGTAGCCGGATTTACCAGCCAGCAACTTGGCTTCCAGTACCTCGTTGCTGTCAAACACGTCATAAACCACCTTGATGCCCGTCTCCTTCTGGAAGTTTTCCAGGGTATCCGGGGCGATATAGTCGCTCCAGTTGTAGACGTGCAACACCTTCTCTTCAGCCATTGCTCCGGCACTTGCCATGACCAGAGCCACAGAGGCAGCGATCACTCCCGTTTTGAAAGACATCATCCTTGTCTCCTAAGCAAATTGTATGCGCATGCAAACCTGCCCGGCCGCACCTCAACCCTTCAGCTTGGCGGCTGTCAGATCCAGACTGAGCCTGGCTAGCTTGACCAATTCATCAACCTGTTCCTCGGTGATCACCAAGGGGGGCGATATGATCATGGTATCGCCTACCGCCCTCATCACCAAGCCATTGTTAAAACAGAATTCCCGGCAAGTCATCCCGGCATTGGCATGGGCCGGGAAACGCCGGTTGGTCTGCTTGTCCTGGACGATTTCCAGGGCTGCGACCAGCCCGCGGCCACGGGTTTCACCCACCAGCGGATGATCGGCCAGCTCTGCCCAGCGGCGCTGCAAATAGGGGCCGATGGTATCATGCACTCGCTTAACTATGCTCTCCTTTTGCATAAGCTGGATATTGGCCACCGCCACCGCGCAAGAGACCGGATGGCCTGAGTAGGTGAAGCCGTGGTTGAACTCGCCCCCCTCTTCCACCAGCCCCTTGGCAACCCGGTCACTCACCATCACAGCGCCGAGCGGCAGATAACCGGAGGTAATCCCCTTGGCCAGACACATCAGATCCGGCTTGATGCCAAACCCTTCGCTGGCAAACCAGTGGCCGGTACGGCCAAAGCCGCAGATCACCTCGTCGGCTATCAGCAAAATGCCGTAGTGATCGCAGATGCGCTGGATCTCCGGCCAGTAGCTGTCAGGCGGAATGATGACACCGCCCGCCCCCTGGATCGGCTCGCCGATAAAGGCGGCCACCTTCTCCACCCCCAGCTCCAGAATCTTCTGCTCCAGCTGACGGGCCCGCTCCAGCCCGAACTCGTGGGCACTCATCCCCTGCCCCTCACCGAAGTGATAAGGCTGGTCGATGTGCACTATGCCGGGAATGGGCAGACCACCCTGGGCATGCATCCCTTTCATGCCACCCAGACTCGCCCCCGCCACGGTGGAGCCGTGATAGGCGTTGTGGCGGCTGATGATCACCTGTTTTTCCGGTTGCCCCTTGCTGGCCCAGTAGTGGCGCACCATCCGCAGCACGGTGTCGTTGCACTCGGAGCCGGAGCCGGTAAAGAAGACATGGTTGAGATGGGATGGCGTCACTTCGGCCAGCAAGGTGGCCAGCTCGATCACCGGCGGGTGCGCGGTCTGGAAGAAGAGGTTGTAGTAGGGCAACTGCTGCATCTGACGGGTGGCAGCATCCACCAGCTCCTGCCGACCATAGCCCATATTGACGCACCAAAGCCCCGCCATGCCGTCCAGAATGCGCTTGCCTTCGGAGTCTTCCAGATAGACGCCACTGGCTTTGGTGATGATACGGCTGCCCTTCTTGTTCAGAGCCTGAAAGTCGGTAAAGGGGTGCAGGTGGTGGCTGGCATCCTGCTGCTGCCACTCACGGGTAGTCTGTTGCATTGTTAGCTCCTCGGTTCCTTCGATTTAGCTGGTTCTGTTCGTCAATCATCAGGAGGGCTGCCACTCCCGCAATCACTGCCACTTTCGCGTGGACTGCGGCACGGCCTGCTCCTCACATCCTTCAATTCGAGCCAAAAACTGTTATCAACCATGCAACCAGAGCGGTGGCGAGCCAACTTCCGCTCACAACCATCCGCAGGCGGAGGCACTCCTCCATCCCGTATTACCGGTTACAGGCAGGGGAGGCAGCCTGCCTCCCCGATTCGGACGATGCGTGGCCGGCACGCATCCGGGTCAGACGTTCAGCAGCAGGAACTCTCGCTCCCAGCGGCTGATCACCCCGAAGTAGGTCTCGTACTCTTTGCGTTTGACCGCGACAAAGGCGCGTGTGAAGCGCTCCCCCAACATCTCCTTGATCGGCTCGCACTGTTCGAGATGGCTGAGCGCCTCCTCCAGCGAGCGGGGCAGACTGTAGGGCAGGTCGTAGGCGCTGGATTTCATCTCCTGCATGGGCTCCAGCTTCTCCATCATGCCGAGATAGCCGCACGCCAGGGTGGCGGCCAGCGCCAGATAGGGGTTGGCATCGGCACCGGCGAAGCGGTTCTCCACCCGGCGGGCACTCGGGTCGGAGAAGGGTACCCGCAGACCACAGGTGCGGTTCTCGACACCCCACTGGACGTTGCGTGGCGCGCTCTCACCGAAGGTGAGGCGGCGGTAGGAGTTGACATTGGGAGCCAGCAGGGCTGTCACCGCCGGGGTGTACTTCTGCAGACCTGCGATGAAATGCATGAAGAGTTCGGAGTTGCCGCCATCCGGGGTGCCGAACAGATTTCGACCGTTCATATCCTCCAGACTCTGGTGGATGTGCATGGCGGAGCCCGGCTCGTTGCTCATCGGCTTGGCCATAAAGGTGGCGTAGATGCCGTGGCGATGGGCCGCCTCACGCATGGTGCGCTTGAAAAGGAACACCTGATCCGCCAGATCGATGGCATCCCCGTGCAGGAAGTTGATCTCCATCTGGGCAGCACCGGACTCGTGGATCAGGGTATCCACCTCCAGCTCCTGCGCTTCGCAGTAGTCATACATGTCTTCGAAGATGGGATCGAACTCGTTGACCGCATCGATACTGAAGGACTGGCGAGCGGTCTCCGGACGGCCGTTGCGCCCTACCGGCGGCATCAGCGGATAGTCGGGGTCTTCGTTGCGGGTGACCAGATAGAACTCCAGCTCGGGCGCCACCACCGGCTTCCAGCCCTGAGCCTCGTAAAATGACAGAACCCGACGCAGTACGGAGCGAGGTGCAATGTCGATCAGCTTGCCGTTGACGTCGTAACAGTCATGGATAACCTGAGCGGTAGGTTCCAGCGCCCAAGGGACGAAACGGATGGTGTTGGGGTCAGGATAGAGCTGCATGTCCCGCTCCAGCGGATCGATCATGCTGTCGTCATCCGGATATTCGCCGGTCACTGTCTGGGTGAAGATCACCTCGGGCAGACGCATGCCCCCTTCTCGCAAAAACTTGTTGGCTGGGATGATCTTGCCCCGGGCGTTGCCGGTGAAATCAGGGAAGAGACACTCCACTTCCGTGATGCGATTGCTCTCCATCCAGCCCTTGATACTGTCCATGTTAAACCCCGACTCTACGGTTGCCATTGGCAAGGGTGTCTAATATATGGAACACCCTTGTTATCAAATTGTAATCAACACCACCATAAAAGCCCGCTATCAGGGGTAATGTCAAGCAGTGGTGTTTAAAAAACTATAAATAACGGCGCATATAATGACCAAGTCGGCACCAAATACTAAACACTCGTGGCCTCGCCTCTCCCCAGTGCAAAGCCGGTGCCAACCGGCCAAAACCAGATGTCAGATCCCGTCAGATCAGCCGCTAAAGGGGCCATTTTTTTGCAAAGGCGCACAATCCCTGTCCTATTTGCTTTGCTTGGCTGCTTTTTTTTGGTACAAGGCCCGCCCTGATTTGCACTCTCTTGCATGAAAACGGTGCAAATCAGACGAGAAGGGCTTGGTCTGCAGGCAGACAGCCCCCATAAACAGGGATAATTGGGTTAGTAAACTGACTGGTAGTAAATCGTATGTGTGATTTCATGACTGAAGACCAACTGGCCTTTTACAAGGGGCAGATCGAGCGGCAGATCGCCGAGCTCGAAGAGCGCCTGAACTCCCAGGCCAGCCAGGCCATCGCCACCGACACCAACGAGATGGCCGATGAAATTGACCGTGCCAGTATCGAGGAAGCCCGCCGTCTGGAGCTGAACCGCATCGAGCACGACAAGCTGCACCTGCGCAAGCTGAGGGGCGCATTGAAGCGAATGAACGATGGAGATTTCGGTTACTGTGAATCTTGTGGTGACGAGATCTCTCTCAAGCGGCTGCAAGCTCGTCCAGAGTCCCGTTTCTGCGTCGAATGCCAGAGCACCAAGGAATTTAACGATACCCACGTGTTCCGCCGCGTCGCCTGATTCTTCGAAGAACCGTCACCATTCAGGTGCAACAGACGCCAGCAAGGCTGGGCCCGCGCTCAACCTTGCACAACGCCTCGCAGCAAGATGGTGACAAGTTCTGTTAGACTCCGGACACCTTCCGGAATCTACAGGAGAATAGAGAGTGAAATGGCTCATCAAACTGTGTTTGTGCCTGCCACTGCTGGCACAAGCACAGGTTCTGACGGTCAAGGTTCCCAGCCGTCCCGTCAACAATCTTGATCAGGAGTACCAGCTCAAACTGCTGGAACTGGCCCTGACCCGCTCCGGACAACCCTTTCGCATCCAGCCTGTCGAACTCGACCTCAACCAGTTCACCCTTCAGCAGCAGCTGAGCAAGGGCAAGACCATCAACGTCTTCTGGATGGGTACCTCCAGCGCACTCGAATCCTCCCTGATTGCCGTCCCCATTCCGCTGTTTCGCGGACTGGAAGGATTGCGGCTGTCGTTCATCCACGCGGACGCTCAGGAGAAGTTCAACCAGATCAATACCCTGGCCGATCTCAAACAGCTGAAGGCGGCGCAAGGGGTCGGTTGGGCCGATAACAAAATTCTGGAAAATGCGGGCATCCCGACCTTCTCCGGCCGATACAGCAGCCTGTTTCGCCTTATCAACGACGGCGACAAGATCGACTTCTTCCCGCGCGCCTTGGTGGAGATCTTCGCCGAGCGCAGCGAGCTGGTGGCGCAGTATCCCAACCTCGCCATCGAGCAGCATCTGCTGATCCGCTACCCCTTCGCCCAATTCTTCTTCGTCAGCCCCGAATACCCCAAGCTGGCCAAGGCGATTCAGACCGGGCTGGAGCGGGCCTATGCCGATGGCAGCTTCATGAAGTTCTTCAATGACAACCCCAAGATCCGCGAAGCGCTCGCCAGCGCCAACCTCGATCAGCGGGTCACCATCGCCCTGCCCAATCCGGATATGACCCCGTTGCTAAAATCCATTCCGGCCCAATATTGGGAGTATCCACCGCAAGGATAAGCATCACGAACGCCTGACCACGAAGGTCAGGCTGCGAGAACACAGTGCGCCAGGGAGGTGCCATGAAGGGAATCCAGGAGTGGTTTGAGGAGTACGGCCAGAGCCATCGCCATCCGGTCAACGTCGCCATCCATAAGCTGGCGGTGCCGGGCATCTATTTCTGCTCGCTGGCGCTGCTCTGGTGTCTGCCACACGGGCCCTTGCCAGAGATCCTCAACTGGGCGGCAGTGGCGGCTATTCCGGTGCTGCTGTTCTATCTGCAGCTGTCGTTTTCGCTGTTCGCGGGGATGGCCGGGCTAACCGCACTGGGACTGTGGATCTGCCACCAATGGCAGGGGCCGCTGCTGTGGCCCGCGGTGGCGGCGTTCGTGATTCTCTGGATAGCCCAGTTTGTCGGCCACAAGATCGAGGGCAAACGCCCCTCCTTCCTCGCCGACCTGCAATTTCTGCTGATAGGCCCCGCCTGGGTGCTCGCCAGCCTCTATCGTCGCCTGGGCATTCCCTATTGAGGAGTGCCGGGCCAACAGGAGAGACCATGACACATAACCACACGCGACATAATGCCCTGCGCCGCGCCCTGCCCCTGCTGCTGGGGGCCCTGTTTGCCGGCCCGGCGCTGGCCGACAAGGCCGACCCGGTCGGTGAAGTGAGCACAGCCTTCAAGCTGTTTGGCCCCAACCACAAGATCCTGGTGGAGGCATTCGACGACCCGCGCATCGACGGTGTCGCCTGCTATCTGGCGCGCCCCAAGACAGGTGGCGTCAAAGGTGGGCTGGGACTGGCGGAAGATCCCTCCCACGCCTCCCTGTCGTGCCACCAGATCGGCCCCATCACCCTGCCCGAAAAGCTGAAAGCGGGCGAAGAGGTGTTCGATGTCAGCACTTCGCTGGTGTTCAAGGAGCAGAAAGTGGTGCGTTTTTACGACAAGAAACGCAATGCACTGGTTTACCTGACCTACAGCACCAAACTGGTGGATGGTTCGTACAAAAGTGCAGTCAGCGCCGTTCCCATCATGCCGTGGGGACAATAACCAGCCGGTTTGTCCGGTGATAGCTGACCCATTTTGTTGTAATTTGACGACACACACGCTGCGGAGCACATACCATGAAAGTCGCCGTATTCAGTACCAAGAGCTATGACAAAGAGCATTTCAACCAGGCCAACAGCCAGTACGGCTTCGACCTAGAGTTTTTCGATGTGCGGCTGGAGGCCAAAACGGCCCGACTGGCTCACGGCTTCCCAGTGGTGTGTCTGTTCGTCAATGACGATGCCGACCGCGAGGTATTGACCGAACTGGCTGCCAACGGCACCCAGGTGATCGCCCTGCGCTGCGCCGGTTACAACAACGTGGACCTGGCCGCGGCCAAAGAGCTGGGGCTGAAAGTGGTGCGGGTGCCCGCCTACTCCCCCGAGGCGACCGCAGAACACGCGGTCGGCATGATGATGTGCCTCAACCGCCGCATCCACAAAGCCTATCAGCGCACCCGCGACGCCAACTTCTCGCTGGAGGGGCTGGTCGGCTTCAACATGCATGGCAAGACCGTTGGCGTCATCGGCACCGGCAAGATCGGTCTGGCCGCCCTGCGCATCCTCAAGGGCTTCGGGGTTCGCCTGCTGGCCAACGATCCTTACCAGAATCCGGCAGCCATCGAGCTGGGAGCCGAGTATGTGGATCTCGATACCCTGTTCCGCCAATCCGACATCATCAGCCTGCACTGCCCGCTGTTCAAAGAGAACTACCACCTGTTGAACAAGGAGGCATTTGCCAAGATGAAGGACGGGGTGATGATCATCAACACCAGCCGTGGCGGCCTGCTCGACTCCAACGCCGCCATCGAGGCGCTCAAGACCTCCCGTATCGGCGCGCTGGGGCTGGACGTCTACGAAGAGGAAGAGGATCTCTTCTTCTCCGACAAGTCCAACGAGGTGATCACCGATGACGTATTCCGCCGTCTGTCCGCCTGCCACAACGTGCTGTTCACCGGCCATCAGGCGTTCCTGACCCGCGAGGCGCTGCACGCCATCGCCGATACCACTCTTGGCAATATCCGCGCCATCGAGAGCCAGGGCCGCTGCGACAACGAAGTGGAATAGGGGCTCGCCCTCTCTTCGTCACGCGCCGGGTTGTGAGACCCGGCGCCTTCGGGTAGGCTAGCCCCCCTTTTTTATTCAGGAGTCTGGCGCCCATGTTTATCGGATTTGATTACGGCACCTCCAACTGTGCCGTGGCCGTGATGGAACAAGGTAGCCCCAGGCTGCTGAATCTTGGTGCATCCCGCTATCTCCCCTCCACCCTGCATGCCCCCCACCGGGATGCTATCGCCGGTCTGCTGGCCGAAGGGCTGGCCCCCGCCCAGCAGGCGGAGTACCTCAAACTGCGTGGCCCCGTGGTCACCCGCGCCCAGACGGTTCGCCGCCAGATGCGCGAAGAGGGACTGATCGACGAGCTGAGCTTTGGCGGTGCCGCGCTGGAGCGCTATCTGGAAGAGCCGGACGACGGCTACTACATCAAATCGCCAAAATCCTTCCTCGGCGCCTATGGCCTCAAGGCCCCCCAGATCGCCCTGTTTGAAGACATCGTCTGCGCCATGATGCTCCATGTCCGCCAGCAGGCGGAGCAGCAGCTCGACGCCCCGATCCGCCAGGCGGTGATCGGCCGTCCGGTCAACTTCCAGGGTCTGGCGGGGGAAGAGAGCAACCAGCAAGCTATCGCCATCCTGACCGAGGCGGCCCGTCTGGCCGGTTTCGAGCAGGTGGAGTTCCTCTATGAACCGGTGGCCGCCGGGTTTGAATTCGAGGCGCGCCTCACCGAAGACGCCGTGGTACTGGTGGTGGATATCGGCGGCGGTACCACCGACTGCTCCATGCTGCGGATGGGTCCGAGCTACCGAGATCAGCTGGATCGCAGCGGCGATCTGCTCGGCCACAGCGGCCAGCGGATCGGCGGCAACGACTTCGACATCCGCCTGACGGTGGAGGGGATGATGCCGCTGCTCGGCATGCACGAGACCCTCAAGACCGGCAAGCCGCTGCCCCATCCGCTGTTCTGGGATGCGGCCGCCATCAACGACGTAAGTGCCCAGAGCCGCTTCTACAGCCTCGACACCGCCCGCCAGCTGCAGGATCTGCAGCTCGACAGCCAACCCGGCAGCAAGCTGGGACGTCTGGCCAGCCTGCGGGCCCACAAGCTGAGCCACCAGCTGGTATGGCGTGCCGAGCAGGGCAAGATCGCCCTCTCGGAGCAGGAGCTCAATCGCCAGTCGCTGGCCGAGCTGGAAAAAGGGTTGGAAGCGGAGCTGACCCGCGAACAGCTGGCCAACGCCTCGGCCCTGCTGCTGGAGAAGATTGGCGAGCTGATGGATGAGGCGATCGCCGCCGCCGGCGTGCAACCCGACCGCATCTTCGTCACCGGCGGTAGCGCCCGCTCGCCGCTGATCGCCAGCTTTATCCGCCAGAAGATCCCCTCCATCCCGCTTGAGGGTGGCGATGACTTTGGCTCGGTGGCTGCGGGTCTTGCCCGTTATGCCGAGCGGCTGTTCGCCAACTGAGCCCTGAGATAGCGTAAATCGATGGCAACATCACCCGTGTGTTGCCATTAAGCGACAGTCGTGCGGGACAAGGGGCGACAGAAGCGGTCGGTCGTCCCCTCTCCCGCCCTGCTCCCGACTGCCCAAAAAGGGTATTCTTGACGCTCCCCCAACCGGAGCCCCCTCATGCCCAGATTGCCCTTTTTGCTGATCCCCCTGTTACTGCTCGCTGGCTGCAGCTCGACCGCCTTTGTTCAGCAAGATCTGCAACACCACCACTGGGTACTGAGCAAACTGGATGGCGAACCGATCAAGGCCCCCCGCGACAATCCTCCCGATTTCGAGATCGGCGAGCACTTCACCGTCAACGGCATCGCCGGTTGCAACCGCTACTTCGGTCAGGGCCATCTGGAAGATGAGAAACTGTGGATCACCAGTCTGGGCAGCACCGAAATGGCCTGCATGCCGCCGCTCGACACTATCGAACAGGCTGTACTGACCACCCTTACCGAGGGGGCGACCTTGAGCGGCACCAGTCAGAACCTGATCCTGCAGGGCAAACAGCACCGTTTGGAATACACCTTGCGCGACTGGGTGTTCTAGCGCTCACAAAGCCGCATCACAAACAGGAACATGTTGTCCGGCTGTGGCACAATATGAGGCAGAGTTCGCAACGGAGGCTGCCTCAGCCATGTCGATGGATCGCCTGTTTGACAAGATCAAACAACTCCCCACTATTCCCAAGCTGCTGCACGAGTTGATGCAGAGCTTCAACGACGAGAATGCCCGCATCGACCAGATTGCGGCCAAGATCGCCATGGACCAGGTGATCAGCGTCAAGGTGCTAAAGATGGCCAACTCGGCCGCCCTGCGCCGTGGCAACGAAGTGACCTCCATCGAACAGGCGGTGATCCGCCTCGGCTTCAACCGACTGCGCTCTGTGGTGGTCGCTTCCGGCATCATCGGCACCTTCAAGGCCCCGCCCAGCTTCGACAAGAACAAGTTCTGGACCGAGACCTTCCAGGTCGCCACCATAGCCCGGACCCTGGCGCAGGAGGCCAAGGTGCTCGACCCCGAGACCGCCTTCACCTGTGCTCTTATCCACAACATCGGCGAACTACTGATCCAGAGTACCTTGCCGGAAGAGGCGGAGCTCATCAATCTGGCGATCCAGAAGGGGAGCAGCCGGGTCGAGGCACAGCGGGAGATGCTGGGTTACGACTACGCCCAGCTCGGTGCCGAGCTGGCGCGGCGCTGGAACCTCTCCGAGGCCTTCGTCGATGCCATCTCCCAACAGCTGGATCCCCTCTCCCACGATCCGGTCAGCAAGGAGGCGGTGCTGATCCGCCTCGCCGTGTTTATCTCCTTCGCCTGGAACGCGGGAGTGCCTGCCCAGGCCATCATCGCCCGCTTCCCCAAACCGCTCGCCGACCAGTTGGGACTGGATCCCAAGTCGCTGGCAGGCCAGCTCGAAACACTGCATGAACAGGGTAATGCCCTTGCCGATCTTCTGACTCAATAAGCATCATGACCCATCCGTTTCTGTTTCATCCCCA
The DNA here is from genome assembly GCF_049173005.1 of Aeromonas sp. 602658. Classification (NCBI taxonomy): domain Bacteria; kingdom Pseudomonadati; phylum Pseudomonadota; class Gammaproteobacteria; order Aeromonadales; family Aeromonadaceae; genus Aeromonas; species Aeromonas sp. 602658. The sequence goes on from NZ_JAAKRF010000037.1 coordinate 16,190, forward strand.
GGTGGCGCCCTGGTTCAAAGAGAGCGCCGACGCACTGCAATTGACCCTCTTTAGCGATCTGGATGCACCGATCCGCGAGGTGTGGCTACGCCACGAGCCGGATAACGAGGAGTACCTGATCCCGATGACGGCGGTCTCCACCCGCGATCGGCTGCAGGTGTGGCAGGCGACCCTGCCGCTCATCAAGGGACAGGATATCCACCTCTACAGCTTCAAGTGCCTCACCGACGAGGAGCAGTGGTGGCTGCACGGGGCGGGCGTCAGCGCGTCCATGCCGCCACGGGAGCAACATTTTCGCTTCAACAGCCTGCACCAGCCACCGGCCTGGGTGCAGGATCAGGTGTTCTACCAGATCTTCCCCGACCGCTTCTGCAACGGCGACCCGTCGCTGAGCGTCAAGCATCACGAGTACGAATATCGCGGCAAAGCGGTCATCAGCAAGGCGTGGGGCGAACCGGTCAGTCGCCATGAAGAGGGCCACGGCGCCTGCGAGTTTTACGGTGGCGATCTGGCGGGGATCGATGCCAAGCTGCACTATCTGCAATCTCTCGGGGTGACGGCGCTCTACCTCAACCCCATCTTCGATTCGCCGAGCAACCACAAGTACGACACCCAGGACTACTTCAAGGTCGATGCCCACCTCGGCAGCAACGCGCAGTTCGCCGAGCTGACCCGCAACCTGCACCAGCGCGGCATGAAGATCATTCTCGATGCGGTGGTCAACCACACCTCCACCGAACACCCCTGGTTCTGCCCGCCACTGGGCGCTCAGAGCAACCCGGACTCCCCGTGGCGCAGCTTCTACACCTTTGATAAAGAAGGGGATTACGTCAGCTGGAAGGGCATTCGCAGCCTGCCCAAGCTCGACTTCTCCTGCGAGAAGGTACAGGACGCCGTCTATCGGGCCGATGACGCCATCCTCCGTTACTGGATGCGCGCCCCCTACCAGATCGATGGCTGGCGCTTTGACGTCATCCACATGTTGGGCGAGCGCGGCACCGCCGAGGGCAACAGTGGTCACGTGCGCGCCATTCGCGGGGCAGTGAAGCAGGAGAACCCGGACGCCTATGTGCTCGGCGAACACTTCTTCGAGGCGAGCCAGTGGCTGCAAGGGGATCAGGAGGACGGCGCCATGAACTACTACGGCTTCGCCCACCCGATCCGTGCCTTCCTGGCTGGCAAGGATATCGCCTACCACCCCATCAAGATCAGCGCCGAAGAGCTGGATCGCTGGCTCAAACTGGCGCGGGCCCATATCCCGTTCAAGAACCAGCTGGCCCAGTTCAACCTGCTGGACAGTCACGACACCGCCCGCTTCCTCCATCTGCTGGGCGAGGACAAGCAGCGGATGCGCCTCGCGGCCACACTGCTGCTCACCTATATCGGTGTGCCCTCCATCTACTACGGCGATGAAGTGGGGCTCTCCGGCGGCAACGACCCGGACTGCCGCCGCTGCTTCCCGTGGGATACCACAGACTGGGATCATGTGCTGCACGACCACTATCGTCGGCTGATCCAGATCCGCCGCCAGCGCCCCTCCCTGCGCCGTGGCGATATCCAGACCCTCTACGCCGGGCCCCACAGCTATGTGTTCGCCCGAACCCTGCAAAGCGATCAGGTGGTAGTGGCTTGCAACCGCCACCCGAGCGAGCCGCGCACCATCAGCCTGCCCCTGTGGCAGACCGCCAGCCCCGCCAGCCGCTTCACCGATGCCTTCAACGGCGACAAGTTCGAAGTGGTGCAGGGCGAGGTGCAGCTGACCATTCCGGCCAACTCGGCCCGGGTGCTGATCTCCAGCTGAGCGGGCAACTGACGCGCTGAAAAACAAAACCGGAGCCCAAGGCTCCGGTTTTTTATTCCATTCAATCCACCATGACCTCTGGCCCCTAGCCAGCCACCATCAGTAGTTGATGCTGACGTAGGGCACTTCCGGCACCTGCCAGCACTGCTTGAGGTAGACGGTGAGCACGAAGAAGAAGTTGGCCAGCAGGTTGGCGAAGCGATAGAGAATGGGATCGAAGACCACCTCGCTCTCTTCCAGCCGCACCAGCAGCCGTACCACCTTCTTGCTGCCGCAGCGGCACAGATGGAGGGTGGGAATGGGCTGCGGCCCCTGCGGCAGCACGAAACCGGTGACGCTGCCTCGACTCGCCTCGTTATAGTGGTCGTAACGGGCCTTGAGCCACTCAAGGTCTGCATCGAAGATCCCCAACTTGCCGCGTACCGAGCCGTTTAGGTTGTAGATAAGCCGCTGCAACGCCGCGAGATCCGCCAGCATGGGCTCGGTATCCGCATCCGGCGCAAGGTGTGACAGCACGGCCCCGACCTGACAGCAGAGCTCGTCCGTGGCGATTTCAAAATCACATTTGAACGAGGTTTCGAAGATAAAGGGGTAGCAGAGCTCGCGCTTGTCTCTTGGCTTCTTGGAGTTCATGGGGCAACCGGATTGGAGAAAAGGCCAGTTTGCCAGCCCCGGGAAGAGCTGGCAAACGGCAGGTCATTACTTGCGTAACGCGCTGTGGCTCAGACGCGCTTGCTGGCGGGCTCGGTGGAGGGCTGGAACTGGCTGATCATCCGCAGCGCCTCCAGCATCCGCTGGTTGAAGCTGGTAAAGCGATCGACCTGTGCCGGTTCCCCTTCCCCTCTCGCCGCCAGCACGGCCGGGGTCAGCGCCTGTTGCTGGGATGGTGGCAGCAGGGTATCTGCCTGTTTCTGCACCTGCTCCAGCTTGGGCAGGTAGTCGGCAAATGGCTTGAGCAGATCCTGCAGGGAGTGCGCTCCCTGATAGGTCTGACTCAGCTTGACGCTCTGCTTGAGCTTGAGGGAGTAGGAGGCCAGCTGACTGTCGTCCAGTTTCAGTTCGTTCGCCTTATCCAGCAGATCCTCGAAGTTGCCGGAGAAGAAGCTCCCCGCCAGCTCGTCGATTCCCTTGACCAGCTTGCCGATGGACTCCATCTCCTCACTGCTGAGATCCCCCTCCAGCGAGAAACTGAAGCTCTGGCTCGACTTGAGGCTGAACTGACTACCGCTCTCATCCTTCTGGGACTTGGTCTGCCAGCTGTCGTTGAAGCGCAGCACTACCTTGTCGCCATCCTTGGTCTGGATCTCCAGATAACCCTGCTGGCGACTGGCCATCTCGGCCTGCCCCATGTCGGTCGGGGAGACCTTGCCGAAGAACTCCTTCTCGAACTCCTCGAGCCCTTTCTGGATCAGCTTGTAGCTCTGATCGATACCAGTTTTGATATCCTCGTTGTCAGTCGCCCACTTGCCGAGCTGCTTCTTCGCCTCGTCAAAGCCCTTGTCGATCCCCTTGCGGGCCTGCTCCATCATCCCGGTCAGGTCGTCGTCGGATTTGCCATCGGCCCGCGCGGCACCGAGTCGCCCGGTCACGAACTGCAGCACGTTGTCCGCCACCGACTGGAAGTCGAACAGGGTCTCCGGGGTGATCTCCTCGGGCTCTTTCACCTTCGGCGCCTGATAGCCCTGGCCGTTGATCTCCAGCGAGAACTGCAATGCCTGCTGGATCAGTACCTGCGCCCACTTGGGCGGCTTGTGCAAGGAGACCTCTTCCTCGCTCTTGACCTGTTTTGACTCCGCCTGTTGCGGCGATTTGGGAGAAACACCCACTCCCTTGGGTTGGGCTGCGCCCACGCCTTCGATCTGCATAATGTGTCCTCCCACCATGCCTGTAGATCAGCTATCGGCCTGACTGAACACTTCTTGACCACAAAATGCTGGACAATCTGCGGCTGGCTTTTAAAATCGGGCCCCTTTGGGTGGCCTGTTGCCATCCCGCGATTTCGACCCGGCCCGGCCGGTGTGCATGTGAGGTATTTATGACCCAGTCCCAACAGCCTTCCGCGAACGCTCCGGCGCCTCGAACCCCTGCCGACTATCAGGCCCAACTCGACGAAAAGAGCGCTCGCCTCACCGAGCTGTTTGCCGGATTCCCCCTTCCGGCGCTGGAAGTGCACAGCTCACCGGCGGAGTACTACCGGATGCGCGCCGAATTTCGCATCTGGCACGAAGGGGATGACCTCTTCCACTGCATGTATGCCCCGGCGACCAAAGAGATCATCAAGATAGATCACTTCCCCACCGCCAGCCGCCTCATCAACCAGTTGATGCCGCTGCTGCTGGAGGGGCTGCGCCCACACCCGGTGCTACGCCGCAAGCTGTTCCAGATTGACTACCTCTCCACCCAGTCCGGCCAGATCATTGTCAGCCTGCTCTATCACCGCAAGCTGGAAGCAGAGTGGCAACAGGCCGCCGAAGCACTGCAGGCCGACCTGCGCGCCAAGGGGTTCGAGCTGCAGCTGATTGGCCGCGCCCACAAGCAGAAGATCTGTCTGGGGGATGACTTCGTCATCGAGCAGCTCAACGTGGCCGGTCGCCAGCTCATCTACAAGCAGGTGGAGAACAGCTTCACCCAGCCCAACGCCGCCATCAACGAGCAGATGCTGGGCTGGGCGCTGGAAGTCACCAAGGGGAGCGAAGGGGATCTGCTGGAGCTCTATTGCGGCAACGGCAACTTCTCCATTGCGCTGGCGCAGAACTTCCGCAAGGTGCTGGCCACCGAGATCGCCAAGCCGAGCGTCGACTCCGCCCAGTTCAATATCGCGGCCAACGGCGTCGACAACCTGATCATCCTGCGCATGTCGGCCGAGGAGTTCACCATGGCGATGCGTGGCGAGCGGGAGTTCAACCGCCTCAAGGGGGTCGATCTCGGCGCTTACCAGTGCAACACCATCTTCGTCGACCCGCCCCGCGCCGGTCTCGACGATGCCACCGTCAAGCTGGTGCAGGAGTACGACAACATCCTCTACATCTCCTGCAACCCCGAGACTCTGCAAGCCAACATGGCGGTGCTGGGCGAAACCCACGAGATCGCCCGCTTCGCCCTGTTCGACCAGTTCCCCTGGACCCATCACATGGAAGCCGGGGTCTATCTGCGCCGCAAGGCCGGTTGATTCAGGCAGACGGGAAAACAAAACAGGGCCGGATGGCCCTGTTTTGTTATTGGCTAAACACCGGCCTCACTCCAGCCGGAAGTGGCCCACGATCTCCCGCAGCCGGTCGTAGGTCTGCCCCATAGCGGCAGAACTGGCGACCGTCGCTTCGCCATTGTGGGTCAGCTGACGGATCACTTCGGCGATGGCGCTCATGTTGCGGTTGATCTCCTCGGCTACCGCACTCTGCTGTTCGGCCGCCGTGGCGATATGGCTGATGAGATCGTTGATCTCCACGACCTCTCCCGCCATCAGATCCAGCGACTCGTTGACCCTGGTGGTGTTCTCGGCCGCCCCCTGACAGCTCTGCTTGGTGTTGCCCATGGCATCCACCACAGTGCGGGTGCCCCGCTGCAGGCTGGCCAGCATGGTCTGGATCTCGGCTGTGCTCTGCTGGGTACGGGCCGCGAGGGAGCGCACCTCGTCTGCCACTACCGCAAAGCCACGCCCCTGCTCGCCAGCACGGGCCGCCTCGATGGCTGCGTTGAGGGCCAGCAGGTTGGTCTGTTCGGCAATGCTGCCGATCACCCCCAGCACGGAGCCAATCTGCTGCACATCCTGCTGCATTGCCTCGATGGAGCGAGCAGTGGCTTCCACTTCGTCCACCAGCGCCATCACGCTGGTCATCGCCTGATCCACCACCTGCCGGGACTGGCTCGCCAGCTGCTGGCTCTGGCCGGTAAGCCGGGCCGTGCTGGCTGCACTCTCGGAGACGGAGACCGCGGTGCGGCTCATCTCGTTGATGGCGGTCACCACCTGCTCGGTCTCGCGCACGTGGTCCGCCAACAGGGACTGGGCGGCGCCGGTCTGGTTGGCCAACCCCTCGATGCCGCTGTTGAGCTGGCCGCTCGCCTGCCGCACCTCCCCCATCATCTCCTGCAACCGTTCGATAAAGCGGTTGATACCGGCCGAGATCTGGCCAAGGTCATCCTTGCTGGTCACCGCCAGCCGGCGGGTGAGATCGCCACTGCCGCGAGAGAGCTCCAGCACCAGATCCCGCAGCGAGAGGATGGGGCGATAAGCCACGTTGAGCGCCAGTATGGCGAGTACCATCACCACCACGGCAACACCGAGGAGCGCCATGATGATCTGGCCGTTGAGGGCCCGGGTCATGGCCTGGATGTAGTCGAGGTCGATGTAGCCGGTCAGGGTCCAGCTGTTGCCGCGAATATCCAGCTGATTGGGGCGCGCTTCGCTCTCCCCCTGCGGTTTGCTGTTGTAGAGCTCATTGCCCTGGCCATCGGCCAGCGAGAAGTAGCGGCCATCACCACTCATCTTCGCCAGCAGGCTCTTGAACTCGCTCATGTCGAGGTAGTAGAGATAGGCCGAATCTGCACCGCGCGGCACCAGTATGGTGATGACCGGCTTGCCATCCACCTGTTGCAGCGGACTGACGGTAATCTGGTTGTTGGCGGCGGGGATCAGCTTGCGCAGCGCATCGACCTTGGCCGTATCGTTGATGACACCGCTCACGTCGAAGGCCATGTCGCCGATCACCTTGACGATGTTGTGAAAGCCGGTCTCTTGCAGGGTCTTCTTGACGTTGGTCACCCCGAAGTTGAGGTTGGCTGCCAGCAGGATTTTTTGATTGATGTCGCTGGCCAGCTTCTCTTTGACCAGAGTGATCTGTTCATTGATGTTCTTGGTCGCCTGAGTGCGGATGTAGGCGCTGATGAAGTGATTGACGCTGAACCAGGCGGTGCCGATGGTGACCAGAATGGCCAGCAGCAACAGGACGTAAATCTTGACCTTGAATGGCATGGGATCCCTCCAGAAGAGAGGGCTGGCACTGCCAACCCTCCCTGCCAATCGTTATTTCTTCTTGGCGTACTTCATGGAGTCCAATGCCACCGCCAGAATGATGATGCCGCCCTTGATGATGAACTGCCAGTAAGGGCTGACGCCGATATAGGTCAAACCATAGTTGATCAGGGTGAAGATAAGTACGCCGGTGATCACACCTGCGACAGTTCCCACCCCGCCGGCAAACGACACCCCGCCCACCACGCACGCCGCGATGGCATCCAGCTCGTACATGAAGCCGAGGTTGTTGGTGGCGCTACCGATCCGGCCCGCTTCCAGCATGCCGCCGAAGGCGTAGAAGACCCCCGCCAGCGCATAGATCATCACCAGATTGACCGCCACATTGACGCCGGAGACCTTGGCCGCTTCCGGGTTGCCGCCGATGGCAAAGATATTCTTGCCAAAGCGGGTCTTGTTCCACAGCACCCAGACAAAGACGCTGGCGATGGCCGCATAGAAGGTGAGATAGGAGAGCTTGAATCCTCCTATCCGGATAAAGCCCTGCGCGAAGCTGGAGAAGCGAGGATCAAACCCGGCCACCGGCGAGGCCCCTACCGAGTCAAAGTAGAGGGAGTTGATACCGTAGACGATGATCATGGTGCCCAGGGTGGTAATGAACGGGGTGACGTTCAGGTAGGCCACGATCAGGCCGTTGACCAGACCAATCAGGGCACCCACCACACAGACCAGCAGGATCACCGCAGGAATGGGCACCTCCCCCAGCGTCGGGAACACCTTGTTGACGTTGGTCAGCGCCTGCAACATGGTTGCTGCTATGAGTGCCGCCAAACCGACCTGACGACCGGCCGAGAGATCCGTCCCCTGGGTGATGATGATGCCCGCCACCCCCAGCGCTATGATGACCCGCACCGAGGACTGGGTCAGGATGTTGCTGAAGTTGGTGAGGCTCAGGAAGGAGGGCTCCTGGATCACGATGACCATGAGCAGCACCAGCAGCACCAGATAGATGGCGTTTTCCTTGAGCGCCTGCATCAGATTGAAATTTTTAGCCGACTCCATAAATGTCTTCCTGTCTCTAGAGGTACAGAGATGCCAGGCGCAGTATCTCGCTCTGGTCAGTTTCTTTGGTATTGACGATCCCGGCGACCCGGCCATTGCTCATCACCATGATGCGGTCGGTGATCCCCAGCAATTCCGGCATCTCTGACGAGATGATGATGATCCCCTTGTCCTTCTTCGCCAGCTCCAGGATGAGCTGGTAGATCTCGAACTTGGCCCCGACGTCGATGCCGCGGGTGGGCTCGTCGAGCATCAGGATCTCCGGCTGGGTCAGCAGCCAGCGACCGATGATCACCTTCTGCTGGTTACCCCCGGAGAGGGAACCGATCTGGGTCTGCTGGGTCGGCGTCTTGACCCGCATGGAGTCGATCACCCACTGGGTATCGCTCTTCATCTTGTTGTCGCTGAGCAGCCCCATGGAGCCCTTGTAGCTGTCCATGTTGGCGATCAGGGAGTTGAAGGCGATATCGAGCCGGGAGTAGATACCGGTGGAACGGCGCTCTTCCGTCACCAGCGCAAAGCCGTTGCGGATCGCTTCGTGGGCGTTGTGGTTGGCCACCTCTTTGCCGTGCAGCTTGATGCTGCCCTGACTGCGATCGCGAATACCGAACAGGGTCTCGACGATATCGGTGCGCTTGGCCCCCACCAGCCCGGCGATGCCGAGGATCTCCCCCTTGTGCAGGTTGAAGGTGATGTCCTGAATGGAGGGCTGGTTCTTCGCCGTCAGGTGTTCGATCTCGAGGATCACCTCTTTCGGCTGGTTGGTCTTTTCCGGGAAACGCTGGGTCAGTTCACGGCCGACCATCATGCCGATGATCTGATCCATGGTCATGCCCTTGAGCGGCTGGGTTGCCACCCACTGGCCATCCCGCAATATGGTGATCTCGTCACAGAGCTGGAAGATCTCCTCCATCTTGTGAGAGATGTAGACGATGCCGCACCCCTTATCCTTCAACTTGTTGATGATCTTGAAGAGGTGGTTCACCTCTTTCTCGGTCAGGGAGGAGGTGGGTTCGTCCATGATGACGATCTTGGCATCGTAGGAGAACGCCTTGGCGATCTCGATCATCTGCATCTGGGAGACCGACAGGGTCGCGACCTTCACCTTGGGGTCGATGTCGATATCCAGCTCATCGAAGATGCGCTTGGTGTCGTCATACATCTTGCCGTGGTCGATAAACCACCCCTTGGTGGGGTAGCGGCCGAGCCACATGTTGTCCATCACGGTACGCTGCAACACCAGGTTGAGCTCCTGATGCACCATGGAGACGCCATTCTCCAGCGCCTCTTTGGAGGAGGTGAAGTTGATCTCCTGCCCCTTGAAGAAGATCTTGCCCTGATCCTTCTCGTAAATGCCGAACAGGCACTTGAGCAGTGTGGATTTTCCCGCTCCGTTCTCGCCCATCAACGCATGCACAGAATGAGGACGGACCCGTAAATTGACATTATCGAGTGCCTTGACGCCGGGAAAGCTCTTACTGACGTCAATCATCTCCAACAGCCATTCTGATTGTTGCTGTGTTGTCATATCAGCCATCACATCTGGTTGAAAAAAGGGCAAGGGGATCTCCCTTGCCCTGAAGGAGGGAATTACTCGAATTGGGACAGGTTGTCTTTATCCACACCGACGTAGGCAACACGTACTACCTTGTCGACGATATTCCACTTGGTGCCTTCACCGGCCGGTTTGCCTTCAGCCAGGTTCTTGGTCAGCTCGAAGGTGGCTTTAGCCTGGTTGGCCGCATCGTTCAGCACGGTACCCGCCATGGCACCGCTCTTGACCATGGCCAGCGCTTCCGGCAGCGCATCGACGCCGAACACCGGAATGGCAGTCTTGCCCTGGGCTTTCAGTGACTCGACTGCACCCATTGCCATGCCGTCGTTGTTGGCGATGACCACTTCGATCTTGTTGGCGTTGGGGCCGGAGATCCAGGCGTCCATCTTGTCTTTCGCCATGGCGGTATCCCACATACCGGTATCCATGTGCAGTTGCTCGGTCTTGACGCCGCCATCGTTCAGGGTCTTGACCACGTAGGAGGTGCGCGCTTCGGCATCCGGGTGGCCCGGCTCCCCTTTCAACAGCACGAACTGGATCACGCCATCCTTGTTCAGATCCCACTCCGGATGGGCTTTCCAGTGTTTGGCAATCAGCTGACCCTGGATGATCCCTGACTCCTTGGAGTCGGTACCCACGTAGTAGGCCTTGTCGTAGCTGGCCAGGTCGGTAGCGCTCGGCTCCTTGTTGTAGAAGACCACCGGGATATCTTCGCCACGGGCTTTCTCAATCACCACCGGGGCCGCAGCGGGGTCAACCAGGTTGATGGCCAGCGCCTTCACCCCTTTGGCCAGCAGCACATCGATCTGGTCGTTCTGCTTGGACTGGTCGTTCTGGGAGTCGTTCATCAGCAGTTCCACCCCCGGAGTGGCTGCCGCCTCCTTCTCGATGGCCTTACGCACGACCGCCATGAAGTTGTCGTCGTATTTGTAGACGGTTACCCCGATACGGGTGTCAGCCTGGGCATTGGCTCCAGCCATCATGCCCATCAGCAGGGCGGCAACTGTGGTCAGTTTTTTCATTATGTGTGCTCCGATGTGTCTATCTGTGTTGTAGGGTGGCGAGCAATTGAGCAAGCGCCAATCAATGTAATCAGTTTGTTGTCATTTCTTCTGTGATCATGACGACAAAATGAAAACGTTTACACTCTGTTACATTGAAACTTTATATTTATTTTTCAAATACATATAAATAAAAATCAGATTTGAGACTCAATCTTTCCCACAGCATTGAGGCTAGTCGTTACTGGTCTGTTGTCAAAATGGCGCACTGGCTAGACAGTCGCTTCAATAGCTGGATTAGCGGAGAGTGCAGCCCCAACGGTAACGACGCTCGAGCAGTTGATACTCGGGACGCACGCTCTGACTCCAGGAGTCATCCCCGCCCACCCCCATGTGGGCGCCATCGAGACAGACCCACAACCCCTCTTCGGCCACCAGATCGCTCTGGTGACGAGCAGCGGCCAGCTGCTGCTGACTGAAGCGGCTGGCACTGAAATGGAAGCTGCCGCTCACCGTCGTGCTGCCCAGCTGCAACTGGCGGGTATCGCAGCGCAAGCCGTTGTCACTCGGGAAGATGTAAGGGGTATGCATCGCCTCCAGCGGCAGACTCCAGCGCCCCAGATCGGCGCCCAGCAGGCGATCCGGATAGTTCTCGTGCGGCCCACGCCCCAGCCATTCGGCTCGCGCTGGCACCTTGGCCAGATGAAGCAGCAGGCCGATCCGCGGCAGCGACGGCAGCACCTGTGCCAGCTCGGTCTCTATCTCGAGGCTCATGGCGCCATCGTCGGTAAAGTGATGATGCCAGTGACTCACCAGCAGCAGCTCATCACGGTGGAAGTAGCCATGACTGACCCGGATATCCCCTCCGGCGACCGCGATCCCCAGACAGCGGTGCTGCCACTGACCGAGGCCACAGCCCTGCCAGCGAGCAATCCAGGAGTTGGGGTCGGCGTGATCCGCTTCGCTGGTGCCGATGTCGTTGTCGAGCGGCGCGCGGTAGAAGTGATCCATGATCGGCGCCAGCAGCTGCTCCTGCCCCGATTTTTGCCAACTGGTGATGCGGCCGCTCTGCTTGTCGAGCCACCACTGGCTGTTTGCGGCAGTGACCAACCAGCCATCCGGCTGCTCGCTCAGGGTGGCGGCAGCGGCGGGAGCAGGCAGGGCAAGGGGGGTCGGCAGAGTGAACTGCTGACGGGCGACCTTGTGATCCGCCTGCGACCAGAGGGTGTCCTGTGGCTGAACGATGGCCAGATCGAGCCAGGCCAGTGAGCCTGCCGCAAAGGGAGGCAGCGTCCCGCTCAGGGTCAACTCGACCACTCCCTGTGGCGCCAGCTCAAGGGAGATCTCCCCCTGCTGCTGCACATGACCGTTCTCGCACAGCTGCCAGCAAAGGCGCTCGTTGTCGGTTTCCCGAAACAGGTATTCGCTCTCGATCCGTACCCGCAGCGGGGTGTGCTCGAGCAGGGTGAAGCGGAACGGCTGCTGGGCACGTTTTGCCTCGAACAGGGCGGGATGGGGGGTGCGATCCGGGAACAGCAGACCGTTGCAGCAGAACTGGCGATCGTTTTGCACATCACCGAAGTCGCCGCCGTAGCCCCAGTAGTGGCGACCATCGGCGGCGTATTTGTCGAGCCCCTGATCGACCCAATCCCAGACAAACCCGCCTTGCAGACGTGGATGATCGCGAAACGCCTGCCAGTAGTGGGCGTAGCCCCCCAGACTGTTGCCCATGGCGTGGGCATATTCGCAGAGGATCAGCGGCCGGTGCGCGCCGGGCAGGCCGATCCACTTGGCCAGCGCCCACTTTGGCACCGCCGGGAAGGGTTGATCCTGATGGGTTCTGGCATACATGGGGCAGATGATGTCGGTGGCCGGGGTATCGGCCCCGCCCCCCTCGTACTGCACCGGACGGCTCGGGTCGCTGCGCTTGATCCAGCCATACATGGCATCGTGGGCCGGGCCGTACCCCGACTCGTTGCCCAGCGACCAGATGATGATGGAGGGGTGGTTGAAATCCCGTGCCACCATGCGGGTCGCCCGCTCCAGAAAGGCGTTGCTCCAGGCAGGATCCCGCGCCAGCCGCCCCATGGGGGTCATGCCGTGGGTCTCCAGATTCGCCTCGTCCACCACATAGAGGCCAAGCCGATCGCACAGGCGATAAAAATCGGGATGGTTGGGATAGTGGGAACAGCGCACCGCATTGAAGTTGTGCCGCTTCATCAGCAGCAGATCCCGCTCCATGATGGCGCGATCGATAGCATAGCCTTTGGCGGGGTGATGCTCGTGACGGTTGGCACCGCGAACAAGCAGCGGCTGACCATTGACCCGCAGCAGGCCGCCACGGATCTCCACCACCCGAAAGCCCACATCACATGCCTCACTCTCGATAGCCTGGCCCTGCTCGTCCAGCAGGGTCAGGGTCAGGCGATAGAGATGGGGCGTCTCGGCGCTCCACTTGCGCGGCGCAGCCACGTCGAGCCCCAGCTCGGCGCGATCGTCATACGCCCCTTTTTCATCAATGGCTTGGGTGCCGATTGGCTGGCGCAGGGTCGCAACCCGCTCGCCACCGTCATAGAGATTGGCCTCCACCGACAGACCGGCCCCATTAGCCACCTGCAGTGCAATCTTGAGACGGCCATCCCGATAGCAGGCATCCAGCTCGGGGGTCACCCGCATATCCATCAGATGACGGGACGGTTTGTGCAGCAGGCTGACGGAGCGGAAGATCCCCGACAGCCACCACATATCCTGATCTTCCAGATAGGAGCCGTCGGACCAGCGCAGCACCAGCACCGCCAGCCGGTTGCGACTGCTCTGCAGATATGGGGTCAGATCGAATTCGGCGGGCAGCCGGCTGTCCTGGGAGTAACCGACCCAGCGGCCGTTGCAGAAGAGGTGGAAGGCACTGCTCACCCCGTCAAAGATGATCCGGCTCTGGCCGCTGGCCAGCCAGTCGGCGGGCAGTTCGAACTCGCGGGAGTAGCAGCCAGTAGGATTCTCTGCTGGCACTCGCGGTGGATCGCAGGGAAAGGGGTACTTGATATTGGTGTAGATGGGGCCATCGGTGGGTGGCCGCGCAGCCGGATAGGCGGCATCCAGCTGCCAGTTACCCGGCACGGTAATGGGAGTGGCATCAGCCAGATCCTGCACCAGCCAGCTCTCGGGCACCAATTCGGGAGCGGCAAAGAAGGAGAAGCGCCACTCGCCATCGAGCAAGAGACGGGAGGAAGAGGCCAGATCACCTCTGGCATCCGCTTCGCTGCGCCAGCTGAACATGGGGGTATGGGCAGCCAACCGGTTTACCGACGTAATAGCCTGAGTCTGCCAATCCTGACGCGCCACTATCTCCCTGAGCATTCACTCTCTCCCTGCTGATTGGAAAACGTATTCAGTCTAGAGAAGTATGACGCAGGGAACGGCGATCTCGCTCACACAGATGTAAACGATTACACTAATTTTGTTAAGTAAAGCGGAGTAAAAATAATTAAAAACCAGTAAAACAATAACCGTGCAAGAAACGGCCCCGAACAGGGCCGCAAAAGAGGGCTATCCGGCCCGAACCGGTGCCACCGAGTGGCGATTGATCAGGGTGGGGGTATAGATCCGGCTCTGGGTCGCGTCACTCTCCCCCGCCGCCAGCTGAATGGCCAGCTTGGCCGCCTGGGCCGCCATCAACTCGATGGGATAGCGCATGGTGGAGAGCTTGGGGCGCAAATATCTGGCATAGATGATGTCATCGAAGCCCACTACCGAGACCTCCTCCGGCACTCGCAGACCGTTGTCCGCCAACACGGAGATGGCGCCCGCCGCCATGGCATCGTTATAGGCAACTACGGCGGTCACCTTGAGCCCCTTGGCCAGCAGATTGAGCATGGCGCGCTCGCCCCCCTCCTCGTTTGGCGTGCCGCTCTCGATAAGCTCAGGATCGGCTGCCAGACCGGCTTCCATCAGTCCATCCTGATAGCCCTGCAGCCGCAAGGTGGCATCCTCGATGGCGTGATCCGAGCTGATAAAGGCGATATGGCGGTGACCCAGTTCGATCAAGTGGCGAGTCGCCGTAGCCGCACCCAGCCGATTGTTGAGAGCGATGCAGCGTCCCTTGAGGGCTGGAATATCGCGGTTGATCAGCACCATACCGGGCACCCGCATGGCGTAGTCGCAGAGCTCTTCGTCGCTCAGCGCCTTGCTGTGCACCACCAGCGCCTCACAGCGTTTGCCGATCAGCAGCTCGATCGCCTCACGCTCCTGACGCGCCTTGTGAAAACCGTTACCCATCAGCAGGTGAAGGTTCTGCTCGACAGCGATGCCGGAGACCCCCTTCACCAGTGCACCGAAGAAGGGATCCGCCACGTCACCGACCACTACCCCCATGGTGTCGCAAGTCTGGCTGACCAGTGCCCGCGCGTTGGCGTTGGGAGTGTAGCCCAGTTCGGCCATGGCCTTCTGCACCACTTCGCGAGACGCGGCGCTGGCCTTGGGGGAGTTGTTCATCACCCGTGAAACCGTTGCCACCGACACATTGGCCAAACGGGCGACATCCTTGATGGTGCTCATGCTGTTTTCACTTCTTTCACTGTGCAATAGAGCGCCATTATACCCAGCAAACCCTTTGAAAACAGGGGTGAAACGCATATCTGCCGTCAGGATGATCACAAAAACCGTGTAATCGTTTACACCGTTTTGCAAGCAAGCTCACAGTTTGGTCGCCACACCCTCGGCTAGACTGCTTCCAGACGCTTTTTCAGTGGAGAGCAAGATGAACGTTCTGGTCACCGGCGGTTGCGGATATATCGGCAGCCACACCTGTCTGGCCCTGCAAGCGGCAGACATGAATCCCGTGGTGGTCGACAACCTCGGCAACAGCAAACGCAGCGTGCTGGCCCGAGTCGCCGCCATCAGCGGCCAACAACCCGTTTTCTATCAAGGAGATATTCGCGATGCCACCCTGCTGGACCGGATCTTCGCCGAGCAGCAGATCGACGCGGTGATCCACTTTGCCGCCCTCAAGGCGGTCGGCGAGTCGACCCGCATTCCACTGGATTACTACGAGAACAACCTCGGTGGCACCCTCACCCTGCTGCAGGCGATGAAACGGGCCGGGGTGCACAATCTGGTGTTCAGCTCTTCGGCCACCGTCTATGGCGATCCCGCCAGCCTGCCGATCCGCGAGGATTTCCCTCGCAGCGCCACCAACCCTTACGGGCGATCCAAGCTGATCATCGAGGAGATCCTCGAGGATCTGCAGCTGGCAGAGCCCCACTGGAGCATGACCCTGCTGCGCTACTTCAATCCGGTCGGCGCCCACGAATCGGGCACCATGGGTGAAGACCCGCAGGGGATCCCCAACAACCTGATGCCCTATATCACTCAGGTCGCCATTGGCCGTCGCGACTGCCTGTCTGTCTTTGGAAACGATTACCCCACCCCGGACGGCACCGGCGTGCGCGACTACATCCATGTGATGGATCTCGCCGAGGGGCACGTCAAGGCACTGCAACACTGCGCCGACAAGGGTGGCGTGCACACCTACAACCTGGGCACCGGCCAGGGCCAGAGCGTGTTGCAGCTGGTCGCCGCTTTCTCTGCTGCCTGTGGCAAGCCGCTGCCATTTCGCATCGAGCCGCGTCGCCCAGGCGACATCGCCGCCTGCTGGGCCGATCCGGCCAAGGCCGAGCGCGAGCTGGGCTGGCGGGCGACCCGCAACATCGACGCCATGTGCGCCGATAGCTGGCGCTGGCAATCCGCCAATCCGAACGGTTACGAGGAGTAGGCCTGCCTGCTCCCTGTTAATAGACGCCCCTATTTTTCAATACCTTATTCAGGAGAGATGATGTTCAACCCCGTCGATCATCCCCATCGCCGCTTCAACCCGCTGACCGGCCAGTATGTGCTGGTCTCCCCCCACCGGGCCAAACGCCCCTGGCAGGGACAGGTGGAGAAGGTGAGTCAGGCCCCCAAACAGGCCCACGATCCCGACTGTTTCCTCTGCGCGGGCAACACCCGGGTCACCGGCGACATCAACCCCGACTATCAGGGCACCTTCGTTTTTACCAACGACTTCGCCGCCCTGATGCAGGATACCCCGGCCGCCGATAGCGCCAGCGATCCCCTGCTGAAACTGGAGGCAGCCCGCGGCACCAGCCGGGTCATCTGCTTCTCGCCGGATCACGGCAAGACCCTGCCCGAGCTGCAGCTACCCGCCATCGAGGGGGTGATCACCACCTGGATGGATCAGGTCGCCGAGTTGTCGGCCCAGTGGGAGTGGGTGCAGGTATTTGAAAACAAAGGGGCCGTCATGGGCTGCTCCAACCCGCACCCCCACGGCCAGATCTGGGGCAGCGACTTCCTGCCCAACGAGATCGCCCGCGAAGAGCAGCACCAGCGCGACTGGCTGGCCGAGCATGGCCGCCCCATGCTGCTGGAGTATGTAGAGCGGGAGCTGGCGGATCGCTCGCGCATCGTGGTGGAGACCGAGCACTGGCTCGCAGTGGTCCCCTTCTGGGCCGCCTGGCCGTTCGAAACCCTGCTGCAGCCCAAGGCGCACGTCCCCTCCATGCTCAACCTGACCAAGACCCAGCAACAGGATCTGGCAGTGGCGCTCAAGGAGCTCACCAGCCGCTACGACAACCTGTTCGAGTGCAGCTTCCCCTACTCCATGGGCTGGCACTTTGCGCCGCCCAAATCGGATTGCCCCGAGGCATGGCAGCTGCACGCCCACTTCTATCCGCCGCTGCTGCGCTCCGCCACCGTGCGCAAATTTATGGTCGGCTTCGAGATGCTGGCCGAAACCCAGCGTGACCTTACCCCCGAGCAGGCTGCCGAGCGGCTGCGTGCCCTGAGCCCCATTCACTACAACCAGACCAACCACACCGATGAGGAGGCCCTATGACCCCCAGCCAACGCGTCAGCACTGTTTTTGCCGAGCAATTTGCCAAAGCGCCCGATCTGCTGGTGCGCGCCCCCGGCCGCGTCAACCTCATCGGTGAACATACCGACTACAACGATGGCTTCGTGCTGCCCTGCGCCATCGACTACGAGACCTGCGTTGCCATCGGCCTGCGCGATGACCGACAAGTGCAGGTGATCGCCGCCGACTACGACAACCAGCGCGACCAGTTCGACCTCGACCAGCCCATCGAGCACCACCCCAGCCAACGCTGGAGCGACTACATCCGCGGCGTGGTGAAGTATCTGCAGGATCGCGGTTATGCCCTTCGCGGCCTCGATCTGGTGGTCTCCGGCAACGTGCCGCAGGGGGCAGGCCTCTCCTCCTCCGCCTCGCTGGAAGTAGCCATCGGTCAGGCCTTCAAAGAGGCGCTGGGGCTCGACATCAGCCAGGCCGAGATAGCCCTCAATGGCCAGCAGGCAGAGAACAAGTTCGTCGGCTGCAACTGCGGCATCATGGATCAGATGATCTCCGCCAGCGGCAAAACAGACCACGCCCTGCTGCTCGACTGTCGCTCGCTGGAGACCCGTCTCATCCCCATGCCAAGCGATCTGGCAGTGCTGATCGTCAACTCCAATGTGCGCCGCGGTCTGGTGGACAGCGAATACAACACCCGTCGCCAGCAGTGCGAAGAGGCCGCCCGTCACTACGGGGTCAAGGCGCTGCGCGATCTCGATCTGACCGGACTGGAAGCGGGCAAGGCCGGGCTGGATGAGGCCTGCTATCGTCGTGCCCGCCACATCGTTGGGGAAAATGCCCGCACTCTAGCGGCGGCCGATGCACTGGCGAGCCACGATCTGACCCGACTCGGCGAGCTGATGGCCGAATCACACGCCGCCATGCGCGATGACTTCGAGATCACAGTGCCCGCCATCGACGGTCTGGTGGAGATCATCAAGGCTAAAATCGGCACAGATGGCGGCGTGCGGATGACCGGCGGCGGCTTCGGCGGCTGCGTGGTCGCCCTGCTGCGCCCGGAGAAAGTGGCCGAGGTGATTGCCGCCGTCGAGGCGGAGTATCCGGCCATCTCGGGCCTCAAGGCCGACTGCTACGTCTGCTCTGCCAGCGCCGGTGCAGGCAAGCTATGAGCAGCGCCATGACCCCGTTCGAGCTGGAAAATGAAGAGGGGCTGCGGCTGCGCGGCCTCGACTTCGGCGCCACCCTCACCTCCCTCACCCTGCCGGTGGTGGGCAAACGGCGTGAAGTGCTGCTGGGCTGTGCCGACGACGCCTATCCCACCCAGCAGGTGTGGCTGGGGGCGGTGGCAGGACGCTTTGCCAACCGCATCGGCGGTGCCGAGCTGGTGCGTGATGGACAGCACTGGCCGCTGAATGCCAATCAGGCACCCAACTGTCTGCACGGCGGGCAGGCTGGCTTTCATCGCCAGCGCTGGCAAATCAGGGAGCTGGAGGCGGATCGGGTCAAGCTGGCGTTGCTCTCCCGGGCGGGGGATCAGGGCTTTCCCGGCAATCTGCGGGTAACCCTGGAGTACCGGCTGGAGCAGAGCGATCTGGTGGTGGATTTCATCGCCAGCACGGATGCCGCTACGCCGGTCAGCCTCACCAGCCACGCCTACTTCAATCTCGATGGGCAAACCGATGGCGGCGATATCCGTGACCACCTCATCAGCATCAATGCCGACCACTTCCTGCCGACCGACCCGAGCGGTTTGCCGATCACCATCACTCCGGTGGAGGGGTCGTTCGATCTGCGCCGCGAGCGCCTTGTCGGACAGGATTGGCTGAGTCATCCCCAGCAGCAACAAGCCAAGGGGTACGATCACGCCTTTGTACTCAATGGACCGGAGCAGAAGTGGGCAGCTCGCGTGGTGTCAGGTGACAGACAGCTGGCGATGGAGGTCTATACCAACCAGCCCTCGCTACAGTTCTACACCGGCAACTGGCTGGCCAATACCCCGAACCGCAGCGGCCTGTCGCACCGGGATCACGACGGCTTCTGTCTTGAGGCGCAACAGCTGCCGGACAGCCCCAATCGCCCCGAGCTGGGCAACCCCTGGCTGCAGCCTGGCGAGCGTTATCACCACCAGACCCGCTACCGCTTTATCCGCGACTAACTTAAAGAATTCATGATTTTTACATAGCCTCAGCAGTCACAATCGAGCAAGATATGCCGCCCCGAGACCCTTTCGGGGCGTTTTTACATCAACGAAGTTAAGGATTGTTTGTTCGATGACTGACACTTATAGCCTGCTGGTCGCCTTTATTCTGGGCGTCGTCGAGGGGCTGACCGAGTTCCTCCCCGTCTCCTCCACCGGCCACATGATTATCGTCGGCCATCTGCTGGGCTTTGAAGGGCCCAAGGCCGCCACCTTCGAAGTGGTGATCCAGCTGGGCTCAATCCTCGCCGTGGTCGCCGTCTTCTGGCGCCGCCTGTTTGGCCTGATTGGCATCCACTTTGGCCAGAAGCCGTCCCGGGATCACGCGACCCTGTCGCTGGTGCATGTCATCCTCGGCATGATGCCCGCCATCGTGGTCGGTCTGGCCATCCACAGCTGGATCAAGGCCAACCTGTTTGGTCCGCAGACCGTGATGTACGCGCTGGTCGCGGGGGGCATCCTGCTGATCATCGCCGAGAAGTTCCGCCCGGCCGTCACAGCTGAAACCCTGGATGACATCAGCTACAAGCAGGCGTTCGGTATCGGTCTGTTCCAGTGTCTGGCCCTGTGGCCCGGCTTCTCCCGCTCCGGCGCTACCATCAGTGGTGGCATGCTGATGGGGATCAGCCGTCACGCCGCCGCAGAGTTCTCCTTCATCATGGCGGTGCCCATGATGGTGGCGGCCAGCGGGCTCGATCTCTACAAGAGCCGCGATTTCCTCTCGATGGCCGACTTCCCGATGTTTGCAGTAGGCTTTATCACCGCCTTCGTGGTAGCGATGTTTGCGATCAAGACCTTCCTGACATTGATCCGCCGCATCGACTTTATCCCGTTCGCCATCTACCGCTTTATAGTGGCATTCGCCGTCTATCTGGTGTTTGTCGCCTGACCGGCAGCCAGCAATCAAATGAAAAAAGGGACCAATCTGGTCCCTTTTTCTATGGCGTCATGGTGCTTAGTAGAGGTGCTGGCTGATGCCGTTCAGCAGCCGCGACAGCCCCTTGGTGAACTGCACCGGCGCATCCTGCACCGTGTAGCAGAGGCAACCGTCCGGCGTATGCGGGCTGTGGGAGTGGCTGGCATCGCGCCAGATGAAATCACCCGCCTTGTAAAGAGTATCGCCATCCTGAATATTGCCCGCCAGCAGCAGGGTCAGCTCATAGCCCTGATGGGTGTGCTCGGGGATGCGGCCGCCCGCTTCGATATGGAGCAGGCTGGCGCGCGCCCCCATCTCGTCCAGCGGCAGACTCTGCTGACGAATGGCCCCGATATGGCGCCACTTGGGCGAACGATAGCGGGCCAGCACCCGTGGCAAACGGTAGGCGTGACCGGCTACCTCCAGCTCGCCGGGCTGGGCTCGGGGCTGGTCATATGTTGGCTCGGAGAGGGGCTCTGCCAGCGGCTGGGCCAGAATATCCGCCAGCATGGCGTCGAATCCGGCGTCCAGTCCCGCTTCATCGCGGGAGTCCAGCTCGGGCTCTGCTGGCGAGGCAAGATATTGCTGCGCCAGCTCCTCTTCGAATGTCTTCAGTCGGGCAGCACAATCGGGGCAGAGTTCACAGTGAGCGGAGAGCCCCACCGCCAGCGGCAGAGGGAGCTCGTCGGCGGCGAAGGCGCGCAGCATAGGGTCGGTCGGATGGGCTTTAATCATGGCCTTGCTCCACTTGCTCTTTCAGTTTCTGTAACGCCAGCCGGAGGCGGGACTTGATTGTACCGAGCGGCACGCCGAGTCGTTCCGCCAACTCCTGCTGGGAGAACTCCTGCAGATAGATGCCACGCACCACCTGCTGTTGCGGCTCCGGCAGGGTGCCCAAATAATGGGCCATCTGACGGGTCAGCACCGCATCCTCACCCCCGCTCAGATGCTCCTCTTCGGCCTGAAACTCCAGCACCGGCCACAACTCCTCGGCACAGATATCCTCCTTGCTGGCACGACGACGGCGCAGCATATCGAAGCACTGGTTGCGCATCACGGTGTAGATCCAGGTGGTCGGCGCCCCTTTCTCGGGGTGGTAGAGGCGCGCCTTCTGCCACACCAGCAGCATGGTCTCCTGCACCAGCTCCATGGCGTTGGCTTCGCTGCCGAGGTGGCGCAGGCCGTAGCTGCGAATACGCGGCGCAAAGTGTTGGAACAGGCGGGCAAAAGCAGCCTTGTCGGCCTGCTCTGCCACCCTGATCAGCAGAGATTTGAGGTCGCCATCCGGGTTATCCATCACGGGCGAGGTCCTGCGTATGGTCGAGTGTGGTTGGCCAGTATATGCCATTGCGCCATCCCTTTGGTGTGCTGTCGAACATGCTGTGGTGATGACTGGTACGGCGCTGCGGCAGTGGCGGATCAGCGGGTCAGGAAAAAATCAGTGGCTGGCCACCAGCACCCCCTTGAGCAGGGCGATGGCGGGCTGATTGTCGGCGGCGGCCAGCAGCAGTTGTTTCTGTTCAGGGGGGATCGGCAGCACCTCCAGCCAGCGCTGGGCCACCCAGTTGCCATCATCCCAGCGGGGGGCGGGATAGAGGGCGGCATAGTCTGGATAGTCGGCAAACACCTCCCGCAATGCCTCGACCAGTGGTTGCTGATCGGGATGGAGCCGGCGGGGCGGCCAGGCCGTCAGCGGCGTCACCTCGCCGATACGCAGGCCATCGGGCTCCTGCCACAGATCCTCTATCTGCACCCGCTCCATTCCCTGCACCGTGATCCCCAGCATGCCGTCCGGCAACGGGTCGAAATCGATGATGGTGACCCGGGTGGCGATGGGCAGCATGTTGCGCAGGGCATCGGGCTGGCGAGGGTCCACCATGCAGAGGGCAAAGCCGGACTCCCCCGCCTCGGCAATCATCCGCTGGTATCTCGGTTCGAAGATCCGCAGCGGCATGACGCCGCCGGGCAGCAGGTGGGCAGATAGGGGAAACAGCGCCAGTCGCATCGCAAACTCCTCGGTTGGGAACCTCTGTTGATACGCCAGGCCAGAGGGAGGAGATCATTCCCGTCAGCGGAAAGGAAAAACCCTTAACAATCAGGGGAAAATAGCCTGGACAAGCCGCTTCGATATGCAGTAGAAATGGATAAGCACCGTAATTTCCGCCCAATATTCTGGAATATGGCGCTAAACGCAGTGAAATATCCGCCCGACAGCGAGCGGCGGGTCATCCCTATAGTTTTCTCGGGCCGATGCGGGTAAAATTCACGCCCTTATATATCAGTCATTTTTCGACGCGCAACCTTGGTGGTCAGTTATGAAAGAGCATATTCATCATCTACTTGAACAAACGGTAGCCAATCTCAAGTCAGCAGGCGTCCTGCCGGCGGACCTGGAAGCCCGCGTGCAAGTAGACCGATGCAAGGAAAAAGCTCACGGTGACCTGGCTACCAACCTGGCCATGCTGCTGGCCAAACCGGCCCGCAAGAATCCCCGTGAGCTGGCAGCGGCCATCATCGAGCATCTGCCTGCCTCCGACCTGATCGCCAAGGTCGAGATCGCCGGTCCCGGCTTCATCAACTTCTTCTTTGACCAGCGCTGGCTGGCCGGTCAGGTCGAGGCCATGGTGACCTCTGCCAACGCCAACGTACGGTTGCCCGCGCCACAAACCGTGGTGGTGGACTACTCCGCCCCCAACGTGGCCAAAGAGATGGCGGTGCACCACATCCGTTCCACCGTACTCGGTGACGTGGCTGCGCGCGCGCTGGAGTTCCTCGGCCACAAAGTGATCCGTGCCAACCACATCGGCGACTGGGGCACCCAGTTCGGCATGCTGATCGCCTATCTGGAGAAGATGTCCAACGAGCACGCCAGCGACATGGCACTCAAGGATCTGGAAGCCTTCTACACCCAGGCCAAGCGTTGCTACGACGAAGACGAAGCCTTCGCCGAGCGCGCCCGTAACTACGTGGTCAAGCTGCAGGGCGGCGACGAGTACTGCCGCACCATGTGGAAGAAGCTGGTCGACATGACCATGGAACAGAACCAGATCAACTACGACCGCCTGAATGTCTCCCTGACCAACAAGGACATCATGGGCGAGTCCATGTACAACGACATGCTGCCGGAGATCGTTGCGGACCTGAAAGCCAAGGGGCTGGCGGTCGAGAGCGAAGGCGCCACCGTTGTCTTCCTGGACGAGTTCAAGAACAAGGATGGCGAGGCCATGGGCGTCATCATCCAGAAGAGCGATGGCGGTTTCCTCTACACCACCACCGACATCGCCTGTGCCAAATACCGTTACGAGACCCTGGGCGCCGACCGTGTCATGTACTTCATCGACTCCCGTCAGCACCAGCACCTGATGCAGGCCTGGACCATCACCCGCAAAGCGGGCTATGTACCGGAATCCGTCCCCCTCGAGCACCACGCCTTCGGCATGATGCTGGGCAAGGATGGCCGTCCCTACAAGACCCGTTCCGGTGGCACCGTCAAGCTGGTTGACCTGCTCAACGAGGCCGAAGAGCGCGCCGCAGCCCTGCTGGAGAGCCGCAACAGCGACCTCTCTGCCGAAGAGAAGGCCAATGTGGTCAACGCCATCGCCATGGGCGCGGTCAAGTATGCGGATCTCTCCAAGAACCGCACTACCGACTACATCTTCGACTGGGATCTGATGCTCTCCTTTGAAGGCAACACCGCCCCTTACCTGCAGTATGCCTACACCCGTATCCAGTCCATCTTCCGCAAGGCTGGCGTCGATGCCGCTACCCTTACCGGCAATGTGACCCTGAACGAGGAAGCCGAAGAGGTGCTGGCCCAGAAGCTGATCCAGTTCTCCGACGCGGTCAACGGCGTGGCCGACAAAGGCATGCCACACCTGCTCTGTACCTACCTGTACGAGTTGTCCGGCAACTTCATGACCTTCTATGAAGCCTGCCCGATCAACAAGGATGGCGTGGACGAGGCAACCCGTCAGAGCCGTCTGCTGCTGTGCGCCGCCACCGCCAAGGTGCTGAAACTGGGCCTCGGCGTACTGGGCATCCATACCCTGGAGCGCATGTAATAGATGGCAACCCGGGATTATGTCGGCAGCCGCCCACGACGTCGGGCGGGTGGCCGCAATACCAAGAAAGCGGCTCCGCGCCGCTTTCCTGTTATTCCAGTGCTGCTGGTCGTGGCACTGCTGGCAGGCTTTGGTGGCTTCCTTTACATGATCAATGGCAAGGGCAGCGACGCCCCCACCATTGAGGAGCAGGTAAAGGCCAACAAGCCAAAACCACAGAACAACGGGTTGCCACAGGAGAAGTGGAGCTACATCGAACGGCTTGAGAACAAGCAGGTCGATGTTATCGAGCCACCGCCCCAGCCGGGCGTGCTGCCACCGCCCCCCGCCGATACTCTGACCCTGCAGCCGGAAAAGCTGCCGCAACCGGTACCGACCGACATTCCCCAACCGGGGACGCCCATCGGCCAGTCCAAACCCTATCAGACCAATCCGGCGACCACGCCTGACAACGGTGCGCCCGTTGCCAGCGCTCGGGAACAGGTGATCGATCGCCAGGCCGAACGGGAGCGAATGGAGCGGGAGATCCGTGCCGAGCTGGAGCGGGAGCGGGCCGAAGCGGCCAAGGCCAAAGCGGCTAACCCGCCAGCCCAGACCGCAGCCGCCGACAGCGGTCGCTATATGATGCAGTGCGCGGCTCTGCGCTCGCAGGATTCCGCAGAGTCGCTAAAGGCACGTATCGCCTTCACCGCCGGTCTCTCTTCCAGCCTGCAGGTGGTCAACACAGCCAACGGTACCGTCTACAAAGTGATGGTGGGCCCCTTCAACGGCAAGGCGGCCGCCGACGCGGCCAACGGCAAGCTGCAGAGCTCCGGCATCAGCGGCTGCATTGCCAAGAAGGGTTAGCATACTGTCAGGCTGAACCAGCAGAGAACCAGAACATGACAAATTCGAAACAGCCACCAAATGGCCTTCCGGTTTACCGCTTGATTACTGGGCCTGATGACGCGACATTTTGTTTTCGTGTCAGCGAGGCACTAGCTCAAGGCTACACGCTGTATGGTTCTCCCTCGGCGACGTTCAATGGCCAAACTGTGATCGTGTGCCAAGCGGTAGTCTGGTCTGAAACAACATAATGCGGACAGTTTGCAGCAGGGCCGGGTGGCAACACCCGGCCCTGTTCTTTTGGTGTCACTCGCCCCCACCCTGATTGCTACCCCGTTTATCCCGACCAAAGGCAGGGTTGAAAAGCCCGTTTGCCATCCCCATCTTTCTTGCCATGCACAGTCAGGCCGTCATTCGGCTCAAGCGAGGTAAGTAAAGTGACTACCATAGTTTCAGTTCGCCGCAACGG
>NZ_JAAKRF010000038.1:0-39295 GCF_049173005.1 Aeromonas sp. 602658
GCGCCATTCGTATAATCCCTCGCAGTTGCCCGGGTGGCGAAATCGGTAGACGCAGCGGATTCAAAATCCGCCGGTGAATAACCGTGTCGGTTCGAGTCCGACCCCGGGCACCATCAAATTCATGACAAAAGGCCATCAGCAATGATGGCCTTTTGTTTTTTGGCGTTTCTACGCTTTTGGGGCGTTACTGTTGAGCTGGCAGTACTTCCCGTTACCTCTTGGTATCCCTTCTCTTTTCCCGCTCTCCGTTATTTCCTTTTCTTGATGTGGCCGCCGACATCACCGCCAGCGGCTTGTTTCTATTGCGGTTTTCTTTCCAAACCTTACTGCATCAGATCATGGTTGCTGCGTTATCCCAGCAGGGCAAACAGCAGGGTGCCGAGGGTGCCAGCGAGTGTCAGCGCGATGATGGCTCTGGGTGTGCCGTGCAGCTTGGTCCACATAAACAGGCTGGTGAGGGCGAGCAGCAGCAGGGCCAGGGCGGCGATATCGCTAAACAGCTGCCAGCCGAGGCCGGTGCCCATACCGCGGTGCAGCCGGTTGAGGCTGGCGGCAAAGTTGGCCAGTTGCAGGTCGGTACGTACCAGCAAGGTACCCTCGACATAGCTGGCGGCCACGCTCTGGCTGAGGGTAACGCCGCGCATCTCCCACTCGGCGGGCAGGGTGAGCGGGCCGTTCGGGGTGGGCAGGGTCTGGGCCGGGGTGATCATGGTTCGCCCGTCGGCAAAGGTATCGGGATAGCGCTGTTGCAGCAGGCTTTTCAGCTGCTCCGGGCTGGCGAGTGGCGCCTCCAGTACTATCTCTTCACTCGATTTGTCGGTGTGGGGGCCGGGAATGGGCAACACGGCACGGTGTTGCAGCCAGAGACCGGTGATGCCGTACATCAGCATCAGGGCGAGGGTAAAAAAACCGGCCCAGGCATGGAGGCGGCGTACCCATTTGTTGTTGTGAAGGGGAACTCTTCTGCGTTTCATCGTGGTTGCTTCATAAAAAACTGGCCAGCAAGGGCTGGCCAGTCGGGGTGGTTGTCACAGAGATCAGAAGCGGTAGGTTCCGGTCAGGCTCAGCTGACGGGGCGTACCCGGCATGATCTGGGTGGCACTGGTGGCGCTGACGAAGTACTCGTGGTCGGTCAGGTTTTCGGCGCTCAGCTCGGCTTCCCACTGCTGCCAGCGATAACCGGCGCGCGCATCGAAGCGGGCGTAACCGGGCAGTGTGGTGGTGTTGGCGTTGTCGGCGAAGCGATCGCCCACCGCCGTCACGCCGGTTTCACCGAACCAGCCCTGCTCGCCACTCTTGTAGCCGAGATAGAACTGGCCATTCTGGCGGGAGACGTTCATCGGGCGCTTGCCCTGCAGATCCGCATCCGCCTTGACCTGCTCGGCATCCTGAATGGCGAAGCCGCCACGCAGATAGATCTCGTCGGTCAGCTCGGCGCGGGCGCTCAGTTCGACCCCTTCGGTACGCTGCAGGCCGGTGAGGATCACCTTGGTGGGATCCAGCGGATCCTTGGTGCGCTTGTTGTACATCTCCAGTCGATAGAGGGAGAGAGTGGTCGCCAGCTTGCCGTTCAGCCAGTCACTCTTCACGCCACCTTCGTAGAGGCGGGTGTGCTGGGGTTCCAGCCCGTTGTTCTTGTCACCTGGGGTGATGCCGATCAGCTCGCCGCCCACCGGAGTGAAGGTCTTGCTGTAGGAGGTGTAGAAGGCGTGATCCTCGAGGGGGTTCCACACCAGACCGAGGCGCGGGCTCAGGCTGTTGACCGAGACGCTCTCCTCCTTGTTGAGGTCGTAGCGGCGACTGGTGACAGTGAAGTCGTCACGGCGCAGCCCGCCCACCAGATGCCAGTCACCCAGGCTGAGCTGATCCTGCAGATAGAGGCCATTGCCGCGCACCTTGTGTTTGGCGTCGCTGGAGAGCTTCATGGCGCCATTGTAGGTAGGCAGTGAGCCCGGATCGTAGAGATTGCCAGACGGGATGGCGGTGGCGTTCTGGTAGAGCTTGGGTGTGCGCTCCTGCCAGTTCTGCTCGAAGCCAACCAGCAGGCGATGTTCCACCGGGCCGGTCTGGAACAGACCCTCGGCCTCGGTGTTGCTGATCAGGTTCTTCGCTTTCAGATCCTGCTGCCAGCGGGAGCGGGTCACCTTATCCCCTTTGACGCTGGTGACATAGGTGTTGTCAAACTGGCTGTCGAGGGTGGAGTAACCGAGCTGCTGGCGCAACTGCCACTGATCGTTGATATCCCAGGAGAGGCGTGAGCGGGTGGATTGTGCCACGTCATCGATGAAGTCGCGGCTGGTATCGCTGTAGACATACTCTCGCGGCACATCGGCCGGACGGCCATTGACCCCGGGAATGCCGCGATCCGGGGTGCGGTCATGTTCGTTGCGCTCGTACTGTACCAGCCAGTTTAGGTTGTCGCTGATCTCCCAGTTGGCGGAAGGCGCCAGCAGGGTGCGCTTGCTCTTCACGCCGTTGCGGAAGCTATCTTTGTCCTCTTGCGCCATGTTGAGGCGCAGTTGCACCTGCTCACTCGCCTCACCATTGAGGTCGGCGGCCAGTCGCTGACTGTCAAAGCTGCCGACCCGGGCGGTGACGCTGGACTCCTGCCCTTTTTGCGGCTTTTTGCTGACCCGGTTGACGATGCCCCCCGTGCTACCGCGGCCGTAGAACACGGCAGCCGGGCCCTTGAGCACTTCCACCCGCTCGATGTTGCCGAGATCCCGGGTGTACTGCATGTCGTCGCGGAATCCGTCGAGATAGAAGTCGTTGCTGGCGCTGAAGCCGCGGATATTGACCCCGTCGAAGCGGGTATCACCGCTGGCGTTGACCCCGGGAATGCCGCTCAGCGCTTCACTCAGCGTCGGTTGGCCGAAGGCGGTCAGCTCGCTGACCTTGACGCTGTCGATGGTCTGGGGCACCAGCTTGGCTGGCGTATTGGTCCGGGTAGCGGTGGCAACTTCCTGATGCTGGGAGCGTTTGCCAACCACAGTCATGGTTTCATCGGTGGCCTGGGCAGTGAAGCCGGTGCCCAGCAGTGCCAGCGAGACCAGCGTTCTGCGAAAGTGAGGGTGCTGCATATTCAATATTGACTCTTTGGATGTCGACCTGACGGCTCGAACATATTGATTTAATTATAATTAGCCTGACCCGCCAAAGCGGGATGCCAATGATATTGATTTTCATTTGTCTGGCAAGGTGAAAATGGATAGGGGCATTGGAGGAGGGTTGTGCGGTCGGGGGAGCTCGGCTGAAAAGCAGAGCCATTGCAGCAAACCGCGCGAACGAAGCAAGGGAAAAAGGGCGTAGCGGAAGAGAAAGGGACAAAGCGTGAAGAGGCATCCGGCCCGATAGGACGGGCCGGATGGAGGGTTCAGTGGGTACGCAGCAGTCGATGGGCGAGGGGCAGGGCCGCCATCAGGCGATAGGCCAGCAGAGACGATCCCAGCAGCAGCGGCACTTTGGCAATCTCCCACAGGATGGATGCGCCCTGCGGGCCGAACACGAAGAGCCAGACCACCAGCATCATGTGCAGGCAGTAGATTCCGAGCACTTTGGGGGCCTGGCGCTCAAGCCAGCTGCCCTTGCCCCACTCGGGGTTGGCCAGCAGCAGGCCAAACAGGCCGATAGCCCAGGGAAGGGAGCCGAGCAGGAAGTCGTGGCGGGTGAGCGGCACTGCGGCAAAGTGCTGCAGCGCCCAGGCTTCACAGCCATAGAGCGCCACGCCCGCCAGCAGTAGTTGCCAGCCGGTGCGGGCATCGGGCTGCCACTGACGCTGGCGCAGCAGGTCCCCGAGCGCCACAAACAGCAGGGAGAAGAAGGGGCCGTTACGGGTGAGCAGTGGCCACTCGGCGCCCAGCAGCGGCTTGGCATAGGAACCCCCCAGCAGCGCCAGTAGGTAAAGGCCAAGACCCAGCCAGAGGGCGAGCGATGGTCTGCCAAGCCGGTAGCAGAGTGCCAGCAGGGCCACCGCCATGACCAGGGCTGGCAGGAACCAGAGGTGGATCATGCCGCCCACCAGCCAGCCATTGAGGGGGTCGCCGAGCTGGAATTGCCACTGTCCGCGCAGGGAGGCCAGATAGCCTTGCTGCACGGCATCAAGCGGATTGAACGGCACCAGCAGGTAGACCAGACTCCACACCAGCCAGAGTCGCAGCAAGGGGCGGCAGTAGCGCCAGGCCACGGTCAGCGGCGCCTCGCGGCTCAGTCTCGGCTGCAGAAAATAACCGGCACAGAGGAAAAACAGCGGCACGGCAAAGCGGCATAGCTGGTTGATGGTGCCGCTCAGCCAGAGCCAGGATCCGCTTTCCCACAGGGCGGGATTGAACGGATTGGCGAAGGGGGAGACGTGAATGGTCATCACGGCCAGAATGGCCAGCACCCGCCCGCACTCGATACTGGAAATACGCATGGTGGCTCGTCGTTACAGGGGTTGTGATGGCACGCTAAAATTCTCGCTGCCAGGTTACAACCAATTGATTCTATTAGTGTGAATCACGCTGTTGAGTAGTTACATTTTGTAACGGGATGGTGGAAGGTGTTACCTGTAACGGGAGCGGGCTCCCGTTTTTTGGGCGCGCTCATGCAGATAAAAAAGCGAGGCGGGCGCCTCGCTTGGTTGGGGATCTCGAGCTTACTGGTGAGTTAGCATGCTGCTCTGGTTGGCGGCCAGGGTGGTTCTGCCCGAGCTCTCCAGCCAGGTTTTGATCCGCTTGGCGTCGGCGACCCGATCGTTGGTGGTCTCGGCATTGAGCAACACCATGATCACCGGCTCACGATTGACCTTGGTGCCCAGCACTAGGCAGCGGCCCGCTTCGCGGATATAGCCGGTCTTGGAGAGGGTGAACTCCCATTGCCCTTCGCGGATCAGCCGGTTGGAGTTGAGGTAGTGCAGCTGACGCTTGTTGGTGCGCACATAACTCTGCTCGTCGGTGGAGTACTGGCGGATCAGCGGATAGGAGGCCGCTGCGGCGGCGAGCTTGGCGAGATCCTGCGCGGTGGAGACATTGCGCGGGTTGAGCCCGGTGCTGTCTGCATAGTGGGTATTCCACATCCCCAGCATGCGGGCTTTGGCGTTCATCGCCTCGACAAAGGCGCGCTGACCGCCGGGATAGTGGCGGGCCAGTGCCGAGGCGGCACGGTTTTCAGAGGACATCAGGGCGATATGGAGCATTTCGGCGCGGC
This sequence comes from Aeromonas sp. 602658, assembly GCF_049173005.1. Lineage (NCBI taxonomy): Bacteria > Pseudomonadati > Pseudomonadota > Gammaproteobacteria > Aeromonadales > Aeromonadaceae > Aeromonas > Aeromonas sp. 602658. The sequence continues at coordinate 5,185 of NZ_JAAKRF010000038.1, forward strand.
TGAGCCTGGAACCTATCGCCAGGCGCGAGCCAGTTCCCTTGATGCGGTCGATGTCGGCATTGGTCACGGTGAGCATTTCGTTGAGGCGCAGGTTGGCATCCAGCACTACCAGCGCCGTCATCAGCTTGGTGAGTGAGGCGATGGGCATTACCCGGTTGCCGTTGCGCTCGGAGATCACCTCGCCGGTTCTGTGGTTGGCCACCACGAAGGCAGCCGAGCTGAGGTTGGGCACATCCCGTCGCTCGAGAAAGCCGCTGCTGCTCTTGCTGCTGGCGGAAAAGGGGTTGGCATGGGCACTGTCCATAGTGGCCGGCAGCATTACTGCGCCAAGCAACAGGGGAAGGAGGGAACGCATCATCATGATCAGCTCTACCGGACGAAATACAGGGATATCTCGCTAAGTTATATGTCGTGAACTGGCGCTTCACAATCATTCTCACCTTGATATTGATAATTTACGGCGTTGAGCGTGCTCTGACGGCGAGGAGAGCGTAAAAGAGGTCTCCATAGAGTCTTTTTTGCATTGAAACTATGGACTGGCCGTGATGGCGAGCGGAAGCCGGCGCTAAAAAAATCGGGACCAGAACGGTCCCGATTGGCATGGAGCATTGCCTGCCGGTTAGTGGGCATCTTCCTGCTTGATCTTGAAGCGCATGGCGATCACCACGAACAGCAGCGGGCCAATGATGGTCCAGACGCCGGTGGAGATATCGCCGGAGATAAAGGGGGCGACCACGGTAAAGACGTTGCCGAAGGCGACCAGGATCAGGCTGATGATGGTGGCAAGCAGTACCGAGCCCGCGCTCTTGAAGAAGATCAGGTCCTTGCCCAGCGCCGGGTTGTTGCGATAGCGATACCAGGCGTAGATGAGGAACATGTAGGGCAGGGTCATGCCGACGTTGGTCATGGTGATGATCAGCTCGTAGAGGGCGGCGGCCCCTTCCGGGTTGATCAGGGTAAAGATGGACTTGGCGGCAATGAACAGACAGACCACCCAGGCTTGCACCTTGAGGGCTTCAATGCGCACGCCATTCTCGTTCTCGCGCTGGAAACGCTCCGGCCAGAAGTAGCTCGGGGTGCCGGTGATGAACTGGCGCAGTGGCGCGTATGAGAGGGCGATAAAGGCGCCCAGATAGCTCAGGAACATGCCAAGGCCAGCAAAGCGCATGAACACCTGTCCCAGCCACTCGCCACCGAGATGGCGCCCCAGCTCCAGCATGATGATGAAGAGGGCGGAGAGAGAGGTGATCCCCTCGGCCGGGAAGTCGCTCCAGCGCATGATGGAGCCGACCGCCAGAAAGCCGATGATGTAGCAGAGCACGATGAAGGCGCCGGAGAGGAAGATGCCGCGCTTGAGGTCGCGCTCGGGATCTTCCAGCTCGTCAGCCACCCCGGCCATCGCCTCGACCCCGCCGTAGGCGAAGATGGCGAACACCATAAAGCCGAGGAAGGGGATGATGTCGTTGAAAGCGGCATTGGGAGACGCCGTCAGCGATGCCTGGGTGAAGGGCTCCTGCAGAGTCATGCCGCTCACTGCGAAGGTGAAGACGCCACCGACCAGCAGCAACACGTTGAGTGCCACCACGGAGAGACCACCGATGGCCGCCACCTTGGCGAAGCGGGCGCTACCAAAGGTGATGAGCTTGGTGACGGTGGCAACCAGCGCGATGGCGACTACGCCCAGAATAAAGGGGCCAAAGTCGATGCTGGTGCCCAGGGTGACCGGGATGACGGTGATGTCGCGGCCAAACAGCATGAAGGAGAGGGGCACCCACATGGAAAGCGCCTTGCCAAACATCCAGATGACGTAGGAGGCGAACCACATGGTCAGACCGATAAAGGCGAATCGGGTCGAGACCGAGTGGCGCATCCAGGTAAAGATACCGCCTGCCTCTTTGCGAAAACCGGTGCCGAATTCGATCATCATCAAAATGAACGGGATGAAGAAGAACAGTCCGCCGATCACGAACATCGGAATGGCGGCATATCCCATTCGGTAAAAACCGATCCCGATATTAGTGACGCCAAATACCGATGTTAATATCATCAATATAAAGGCGCCCAATTTCAGCTTTTTTGCTGACATATTAAAAACTCCCTGATGGTGCTGGATTTAAAATAATCAAAAATTAAACGGACGAAACCGGACCCATTAATAACGCAGTAGCGCCATGCCATCTTGCTGTGGCGGGCGCGATCGGGTCATCTCTGACCGGGCTGGCTTACCCGTCAGGCGGTCAATGAACGTATGGGTGGAGTAGCATGGTCTGTGCCATGCGCGGTATTGGTCAGCGTTGCCGAAAATTAACTGTGAACGATTTTATCATTAATGCTGCTTGGCAGGTAAGAGTTTCCCGAATGAAGCTGTGGTTGAAATAAACAGACCTGCCAGTTAATTGATACGTTGCGGATGTAAACATTTACGCCCGGGCCGACACTTATTTCCATTATTCGTATTCGGCATATTTGGCGGAGTGAATTACGCCATCCTGCCTGATAAATACGCACCAATGGCGACAGCGTTTATCCTCCCAGCCGGGTCAGCAGCACGCCGCCAGTGATAATGGCCGCCGCCGTCAGCCGCATGCGCCCGAGCGGCTCTTTCAGCAGCCAGACCGAGAGCAGCATGGCAAACAGCACACTGCTTTCGCGCAGAGCCGCGACCACGCCAATGGGGGCTTGGGTCATGGCCCAGATAACAATCCCGTAGGCGAGCAGTGACATGGCACCTCCTGCAATTCCCGCCATCGCATGGCGACGGATATGGCGCCATGCGTTGCGCTTTTGGTGGACGAGCAGCACCAGCAGCATCGCCAGCCCGGTACAGGCAAAGAGCCAGAGGGTGTAGCGTACCGGTTCACCCCCTGCGCGGGCGCCGGCCCCATCCGAGAGGGTATAGGTCGCCGTGAACATGGCCGTGATCAGAGCCGCCCGAACCGCTTTGCTGTCAAGGCGCTGCTGCCCACCTCGCCTGGCCATCAGCAAGACCCCCATGATCAGCACGCAGGCGCCGATGATGCCGCCGTAACCGGGGTAGTCCCCCAGCAATATGGCACTTAACGCCATGGCGAGCAGCGGGGCACTGCCACGGGCCAGCGGATAGATCTGGCCAAAATCGCCCTGATTGTAGGCATGGCTGAGAAACAGGCAGTAACCGATATGGAGCAGGACTGAGAGGCCGAGCCAGGGCAGCTCGGCAGCAGAGGGAAGCCCCATGGGCAGCAGCGCCACGGCGGCGATAAGCCCTGAAAAGATCGCCACCAGTGACACCCCCACCAGCCGCTCTTCGCCAATTTTGACCAGCGCATTCCAGCTGGCGTGAAGCAGGGCTGCCAGCAGAACGGCAAAAAAGACGGTGGTGCTCATGGGAAAAGGCTCTCGGGCGATGGGGTCAACAGCATACCCGCCTGGAGCCTGATTGGCCGAGATCTTTATCAAAGCTTCGGTTTCTCGGGGTTCTTCTCCTGCTTGGTGGTGCTGCCCAGTTGCCCCAGCACCAGTTTGGGGTGGGGATCTGTCTGCAGCGGAATATCCTGCAACTGCGTTCCCTGCTGGTGGCGATGGATGATTACTGCGGCCATCTTGCCCAGCGCCTCGTAGCTGCTGATGGTGCCAACGCTGCAGCCGTGCTCGACGAACAGCTCTGCACTGCAGATGGTAGGGATGGCAGCTGCGTTGAGTGCATTCAGCAAACGGGGGGCGATGGAGAGCAGATAGCTGTCTGCGGCCAGAAAGACGATGTCGTTTTTGGCATCCTGTTGCAGCCGCTTCAACTCGTTCTCCAGTCGCTTTGGATCCGGTGCTATACGCCAGGTTGCGACTTGCCATTGGTAACCTTTGGCCGCGTTGATCAGCATGTCGGCCACCAGCAGGGTGTTTTGCTCCCGCGGGTTGAAGGGTAGCAGCAGCCGCTTATCCGATGGGAGGTACTTGCTGGCATTGGCCAGTTGCAGCGCCATCGGCACCATATTGCTTACCCCGGCGACCATGCTGTTCTGAGCCTTGTCCTCAGAGAGAAAACCTGCCCCGACAGGATCTGAAACCACATTGAATATCATGGGCTTGCGATTGGCGACCAAACTCTTTGTCATGGTGGTGGCTGTGGTACCGAAGGTGTAGATGTAGTCGTATTCGGCCAGTTTCGGCAGCATCTGCTGACGTAGCATGGTCGCCAGCGCCGTGCGATCCTGATTGGCATTGTAGACGGTGATGGTGGTCTGATAGCCAAGTCGGGTCAGTTCGGCCCGAAAGCCCGCCTCGGCGGCGGTTTCGCCACGCCACAGTACCATGGCGATATTGAGGGCGTGAGCGGGAAGAGCCAGCAGCAAGAGCAGGACGAAAAGCAGCCTGACCATGATCATCTCTCCGGCGATACATCTACTGTTGAGCCTAGGCCAGTTTGTGGTTTTCTGAGCAACAGCGACGAAAAAGCGCGATGGCAAGCCATCGCGCTTTGGGTATCAGAAAACCTCGATTAGAAGTCGTAGCGAGCAGCCAGCTGGAAGTCATCCTTGTTGGCGGTCGCTTTGCCGGCAACGCTGTCCAGATTGTTGATGCGGTACTCGCCGATCACCCGCAGGTTCTTGTTGAACTTGTACTGGGCTCCCAGGGTGTAGTAATCCACATTGTCTTTCTTGGTGCCAGCCTTGTCCTGCTCCTGTTTGTTCCACAGCGCCATCAGACCGAAGCCATTCTCGAAGTTGTAGCCCAGCGCGGCTTCCCAACCGGTGTGATCGGTGCCGGTCGCCAGGAAGTCGCTGCCATCGGCATAACTCAGGGCGGCGTAGGCGGCCTTGTTGTCAAACTTGGCGGAGATCAGCCACAGTTTTGCATCTTCTTCACCGCTCTTGTCGCGCAGGCCGACGTTATAGGCAGTACCCAGCGACAGGTTGAAAGGGAAGGTATAGGCCACGGCTGCTCCGTAGGCCGCGTCGCTATCCTTGCTGGTAGTCTCTTCGGTGTCACCACCGTCGAACTTGTAGCTGGTGTCGAGCTGGAAGCCATTGAACAGGCCGGAGTATTTCAGTACGGAACCGGCGCGGTTGGTGGCGAAGGTGTCGGTCTTTGCACCCAGCGCTTCGTTACCGTAGCCGTCAGAGAGGGAGACATCAGTCCAGTCCGCCAGGAAACCCGGGGCACCTTTCTGGCGGCCGAAGGTCACTGTACCCCAGTCAGCGCCCACACCGGCAAAGGCCAGACGGGTACGCAGGTTGTCGGAGCTCTCGCTGATGGTCTTCTCGCTGTCGTTGATGTACATCTGCACTTCGTACTGGGCCAGCGCCTTCAGACCGCTCTGGATCTGGGTCTCGGCCTTGGCACCGAAGCGGACAAACTGGTTAGCCCCTTGCTTGGCGCTGTAATCCTTGGTGCCATTCGGGTTGGCGGTATCGACGTTTTCTTTCTTGTCACCGAAGAATTGACCGGCGTAGATGCGGCCATAGAGATCCAGCATGGCGGTATCATTTTTATACACCTCAACGGCTTGCGCCTGGAAGGCGGCGGTCAGAGCCAGTGCCACTAAAGTCAGCTTTTTCATCTTAATCCCTTGTGTTGCAAGCTTTTGTTTTGAAGACGGGGCCATCCTAGGGAAGATGCATGACAGCGGGGTGACAACTGGATGAAGAGTCGATGGCAATTGGGTTGCAATTGGATGAATTGGCTACATTTATGCACCTGGCAGCTACTTTTGTGCGCAAAGGTTTGCCCTTGTGGTAGAATGCCGCCCGTTTTCGAGCTCCATAGGTTGGATATGCGATGAGACGTGAACTGGCAATCGAGTTTTCCCGAGTGACGGAAGCGGCTGCACTGGCTGGCTACAAGTGGCTCGGACGTGGTGACAAGAATATCGCTGATGGGGCGGCCGTAGCGGCCATGCGCCACATTCTCAACCAGATCGAGATCGATGGTGAGATTGTGATCGGCGAAGGTGAAATTGATGAAGCGCCGATGCTCTATATCGGCGAGAAGGTCGGTACCGGACACGGCGACGCGGTGGATATCGCGGTCGATCCCATCGAGGGTACCCGTATGACCGCCATGGGTCAGGCCAACGCGCTGGCCGTGCTGGCGGTGGGCGACAAGGGTTCTTTCCTGAAAGCACCTGACATGTACATGGAAAAGCTGATCGTCGGGCCCAAGGCCAAAGGCGCCATCGACCTGGATCAGGCTCTCGAGCTGAACCTGAAGTCCGTGGCCAAGGCGCTGGGCAAGCCGCTCTCCCGTCTGACCGTCATTACCCTGGCCAAGCCGCGTCATGACAAGGCAATCAAGGAGATGCAGGGTCTGGGCGTGCGGGTGTTCGCCATTCCTGATGGTGACGTTGCCGCCTCCATCCTCACCTGTCTGCCGGACAGTGAAGTCGACATGCTGTATGGCATCGGCGGCGCACCGGAAGGGGTGATCTCCGCGGCGGTAATCCGTGCGCTGGATGGCGACATGCAGGCCCGTCTGGTGCCGCGTCACCGGGTCAAGGGCGACAGCCCGGAAGTGCGTGCGCTGGGCGAGCAGGAAATTGCCCGCTGCGAAGCGCTGGGTATCGATGTGAACAAGGTGCTCAAGCTGGAAGACATGGCGAAGAATGACAACGTCATCTTCTCCGCCACCGGCATCACCAAGGGTGATCTGCTGGATGGCATCACCAGCGATGGCGTGATGGCGACCACCGAGACTCTGTTGATCCGTGGCAAGTCGCGCACCATTCGTCGTATCAAGTCGATCCATTATCTTGAGCGCAAAGACAGCGTGGTACGCGATATCATCCTGTGATGATGGCTCGCTGAACCGGCTGTGTTGTCTGAAGCCCGATCGCCCGTGCGGTCGGGCTTTTTGTTGTGCGCCAGCTACGTTTGTGCCGCCGCTTCGGCTATGGTGGCTCAGACCGTCCCAAAGGAGTGGAGTCTATGGAGTGTCGTAGCGGCTGCGCTGCCTGTTGCATCGCCCCCAGTATCAGCAGTGCCATTCCCGGTATGCCAGATGGCAAGCCGGCTGGCGTCCCCTGTATCCAGCTCGATAGCGCCCTCGGCTGCAAGATCTTCGGTCAACCGGAGCGGCCGGCGGTGTGCGGCGGTTTTCGCCCCATGATGGATGTGTGCGGCAGCCACCGTGCCGAGGCCATCTGGCTGATCGGCGAGCTGGAACGGCTCACCACCTGACGAGGGCAGGGCGAAGAGATAAAAAAGAGGCCGCATCATGCGGCCTCTCGCGTTTCTGTTTGCCGGGGATCAGACTCCCGCCAGTTCCAGTGCCTGACGATAGTACTCGTTGGCCTTGTTGGTAAGGCGGCGCTTGTCCATCAGCTGGCCGAGGGCGTGGTAGGCGGCGGCGCTCGGCGCCCGCTCCACCTCCTGCTCCAGCAGCTTCTGGGCATCATCCAGTTGGCCTGCCAGCAGATAGAGCTGGGCCAGTGCGGTGTCCACCTCCGGTTGCCCCTGCTGTTTTTGCAGCAGCGCCAGCAGCGGCCGGTAGCTGTCGAGTTTCAGCTTGGGCAGGCGAGCCAGCAACTGCGGCATCGGCTGTTTTCGCAGTGCCTCCTGCCACAGGGTGGCGGCCTCGCCGTCGGCGCCCAGCTGGCGAAGCAGATCGCCGTAGCAGGCCAGCAGTTCTGGCTCAAGGCGCAGCTTGCGCGGCAGATCCTGCCATACCGCCTTGAGGGTCTCGAGGCTGCCGGCAGCCTGTTGCAGGCGACCACACCAGGCCTGTTGCAGCAGATCTTCTTCCTGTTTCGGGGTCAGCTTGCCCACCTTGTGCAGCGCCGGGATCAGGTCGCACAGGGCGCTCCAGTCCTGACGGGCCAAATGCACCTGGCGCAGCTGATCCAGCACCATGGGGTGGCGCGGGTTGAGGGCGTAGACCGACTCCAGCATCGCCAGCGCGGTATCGTACTGGCCCTGCTCGATCTGCAACTGGGTCTGGGTCAGGGTGAGCGCCAGCTCGGCCTTGGGGTTCTCCTCCTGCGCTTTTTGCAGGTATTGATCCCGGCGGGCGTCGTCACCACGGGCCTGCGCCGCCTTGGCGGCGCTCAGGTAGTTGAGCAGCGGGGTGTCGCTGTTGCTGGCCCCCTTGATCATCAGCTTTTCAGCCTGACTGTAGTGCCCTTCGGCCATTGCCAGGGTGGCGGCGACGGTCTGTTGATTGGCCTTGCGGCGGCGGCGCGAGCCGTACCAGCCGAGGGTCTTGCGGCGCAGGCCGAATACCCGACCCAGCAGCCATTCGACGATCAGCAGGGCGCCGTAGAACAGCACGGCCAGGATCACCGCGCTGGTGACGGAGGATTCGATGGTGTAATTGCCAAGGGCAATCAGCACATAGCCCTTGTTACCGGAGGCTTGCGGGCCAAAGATCAGCCCTGCGACCATCACGGCAACCAGAATGATTATACGGATCATGGTGCCCTCCTCAGCTGCTGGCCAGAATGCGTTGCAGGCGTTCGGTCAGCACCTGCTCCAGCATGGCCTGGGTCTTGAACTGGGCCGGATAGTCGATCTGGATCTGCTCACCCTTGAGCTTGTCGATCTCGCCCTGCATGTAGCGGGTGGCGCTGTTGTCGGTATCGAAATACTGGGTCAGCCAGCGTTGGGCCTTGTCCAGGCTGTCTTCGTAGAGCGCCTGCTGCTCGCGATAGACGGAGAGCTGGGCCTGCAACAGCTTGGTCTTGAGGTTTTCACGCAGGAAGATCTCCTGTTGCGGCGAGAGCAGCGCCTCGACCGCGCCATCGCGGCGACGGATGGTGACGAAGTTCTCGGTGAACTTGACCCAGTTCTTCTTCAGGTTGCTCTCCCACTCGTCGGGATTGGTGCTGACCGCTTGATCCGGCTCGGCCTTGGCTTCCGGCATGCTGACGGTGGAGAGGGGCAGCAGCTCGATCTGGTCGGACAGGGCAGCCAGCTTGAGGGTCAGCCCCTCGCGGTCGATGCGCGGCATGCCCTTGAGCTTGGCGATATCCTCGGCCAGCGCCTTGCGGATCGGCATCAGGCTGGGGTCGTTGAGGGCGGCGATGCGCTCGTCAGCGTTGCCGAGCAGGGTGATGGCGGAGACGAGGTCATGCTCCAGCCACAGTTTGCGGCCCGCCATCCGAACCAGATACTCGGATTCGGCCAGCATCCAGTCGTTGGGGCGCTTGTCATTCAGATCCAGTACCCGGTTCTGCAGACCCTGCATCTCCCCCTGCAGTCGCTGCTGGGTTTGATCCAGTGCGGCCAGCTGCTCGGCATCCTTGCTGCTGGTCTGGTCGATCTTGCTCAGGGCGCTCGCCAGCTGCTGCTTGAGCTGGGCCAGTTCGGCCTGCTGGGCCACGGCGTTCTTGTGACCGTGCAGATAGAGGCCGCCGGTCAGGCCAAGGGCCAGCAGGATGGCAACCCCTCCCAGTACGGCACCGGAGCGGCTCTTGCTGCCATTGACCACAGCGGTCGGCTGGGGTTTGACCTGGGATTCTTGTTGTTCTGTCATTCCATCTTCCTCAGTTCCAGTGCGGCCGTCAGGGCCTGGTTGGATGCACCTTGGGCAATCGTGATATGGATAAAGCCCGCGGAGTGGGCCATCTCGGCCACGCGCGGGCTGGGGACCACCAGCAGGCGGTCAAAAAGCCAGGGCCGCTGGTGGTCGGGAACCAGCTCCAGCAGCCGTTGCAGCAGTTCACCACTGGTAATGAGCAGGCTGTCCAGCCCCGCTGCCTGCCAGTGGTGGGCCAATCTGTCCCCGTCAAGCTCGGGGTAGTGGCGCTCATAGGCCGCACAATAGTGCACCAGAGCACCGCGTGAGGCCAGTGTGCTGGCAATGAGATCCCGCCCGCCATTGCCGCGCAGGATCAGTACCCGTTTGCCTGCTACCTGCTGCAGGGCGGGCAGGGCCAGCAGCCCTTCGCTGCGCGGGTCATCCGGGCAACTTGCCGTGATGCCGATGGCGGCAAACGCATCTGCGCTGGCCTGACCCACCGCAAAGTACTCAATATGTGGCCAGGTCTGACCAGTTTGCAACAGAAAATCGTGTGCAAAATGAACGGCATGGATGCTGACGGCGATAACCGCGTCAGCACTGCGCAGCAGGTCGGGCAGGAGAGGGAGTTCGCTGCCCGCCACGGTTTCCAGCAGCGGGCAGCAGAGTGGTGCATGGCCGTGCTGGCGCAACAACTGCACCAGCTCGGCGGCCTGAATGGCCGGACGCACCACCAGCGGGGTCATGCGCGGTAGACCTCGGCCAGGATCTCGTCGGCACCGGCGGCCAGCAGGCGCTGGGCCAACTGCTCGCCGAGGGCCTCACCATCGGCCAGCGGACCGCGGATCTCGTCGCGGATCACCTGGCTGCCATCCGGGCTACCCACCAGACCACGCAGCCAGATCTGCTCGCCTTCGACCAGTGCGTAGGCTCCGATAGGCACCTGACATCCCCCTTGCAGGGCGCGGTTCATGGCGCGCTCGGTCAACACCCTGGCGCGGGTCTCGGCGTGCTCCAGCGGCGCCAGCAGAGCGTGCAGCTCAACGTCGTCGAGGCGGCATTCGATGCCGACAGCCCCCTGACCGTTGGCGGGCAGACTCTGTTCCGGCTCGATAAAGGCGGTGATGCGGTGCGCCATCTCCAGTCGTTTCAGACCTGCGGCGGCGAGGATGATGGCGTCGTACTCACCGGCATCCAGCTTGGCGAGGCGGGTGTTGACGTTGCCACGCAGGTCGCGGATCACCAGATCCGGGCGGGCGGCGCGCAGCTGGCACTGGCGGCGCAGGCTGGAGGTGCCGACCACGGCCCCTTGCGGCAGTTCGGCAATGGCCTTGAAACGGTTGGAAACGAAGGCGTCGCGGGGATCTTCCCGCTCGCAGATGGTGTGCAGGCCGAGCCCCTCGGGGAACTCCACCGGCACGTCTTTCATGGAGTGAACGGCGATATCGGCCCGCCCTTCCAGCATGGCGGTTTCCAGCTCCTTGACGAACAACCCCTTGCCACCGACCTTGGCCAGCGGGGTATCGAGGATCTTGTCACCCTGAGTGCTCATGGGCACCAGTTCGACCTGCAACTGCGGGTGCAGGGCTTCGAGCCGGACTTTGACAAAGTTGGCCTGCCACAGGGCCAGCGGGCTCTTGCGAGTGGCAATTTTCAGGGTTCGGGCTGCCATATCAATCAGTTGTTTCATTTTTAGAAGGAAATCGATATTACCACCCTTTGCCCGGGCTTTCATGGCGGAGCCGGCAAAAGCGGGGCCAAGCTCAAAAATGCATGCTGAAAATGATTTTCATTAAGCAAGTGGTGTTGATTAATTCATTGAATGTATTGGAATTTAATGATTTCCCCTGATACTTGATGTGGTCATACCAGAAATAATCTGACGTTTAGCTGAAGGCTTGTTTACCACCGCTGTTTGCATTGTTAACATGATCACACTTTTTTGACGTATCCCCCTTTTGGTGCGTCATTTTCACTTAGGTGATAGGCAGGGCATTGCAGGAACACATCGATACGCTGGTTGCGCGTTATGACGACATTACCCGTCTCAAGACGCAACGGGCGTTAGGCCTCATGAGTCGCTATGGGCAGCAGGTATTCCAACTGCTGCCTGTCATGCTGCACTTCAATCATCCCCTGCTGCCCGGTTATGTATCCGGTGATGTTCCTCATGGCATCTGGAGCTTCAGCGCCACCGCCGAGCAGCAAGCCTTTATCGATGACCTCTGCCGCAACGCCAACTGTCAGAGCGGTCTGGCAACCCATGATCGAGCCATTCAGGGGCTCTACTCCATGGGCAGCACCTCCTCCATCGGTCAATGCTGTCACTCCGATCTCGATATCTGGGTCTGCCACGTGGCCGGTTTGTCGCAGGAGCGGCTCGATCTGCTGGAGCTGAAGTGCCAGCAACTCTCCAAGTGGGCCGAACAGCGCGGGGTCGATCTCAACTTCTTCCTGATCCCGGAAGACAAGTTCCGCCAGACCAACGATGCCCAGATGCAGGGGGAGAGCTGCGGCAGTGCCCAGCACCTGCTGTTGCTCGACGAGTTCTACCGCAGTGCCATGCGTATCGCGGGCAAACGCTTGATCTGGTATCTGGTGCCCACCGAGTGTGATGATCACTACGATGCGTATGTGAACGAACTGTTCGAGAGCGGCAAGCTCAAGCAGGATGACTGGCTCGATCTCGGCAGTTTTGACCGTATTCCGGCCGAAGAGTATTTTGGCTCCGCCCTGTGGCAGCTCTATAAGGGGATCGACTCCCCCTACAAGGCGGTGCTCAAGTCGGTGCTGATGGAGGCCTACTCCCACGAGTACCCCAACACCCGCCTGCTGTCGATGATTGGTCGCGACTGGTTCCAGCACAACGAGGGGATGCACTACCGGCTCGACAACTACTGTCTGATGCTGGACAAGGTGACTAACTATCTCAAGTCCATCGGCGACATGGCGCGGCTCGATCTGGTGCGCCGCTGCTTCTACCTCAAGGTGTGCGACGGTCTCAGCCATCCCAAGGATGATCACTCCCCCGAGTGGCGCCGCGAGCAGATGAGCCAGCTGGTCTCCTACTGGCGCTGGAGTCAGGAAAAGCTCTATCAACTCGATCATCGCCACGAGTGGAAGATCGAAGAGGTGAAGATCGCTCACGCCGAGCTGCTGGAAGCCCTGATGCAGAGCTACCGCAACCTGATCCAGTTCGCCCGTCGCAACAACATCAGCGAGTCGATCAACCCGGAAGATATCGGCATTCTGTCGCGCAAGCTCTACGCCGCGTTCGAGAGCCTGCCGGGCAAGGTGCAGCGTATCAACCTCAAGATCGCGCCGGATCTGAGCGAGCCGGATCTCAGCTTCGTGCAGGTGCCCCACGGTCGCCTCAATCGCGCCGGCTGGTATCTCTACAAACATTCGCTGGAGCCGGTGGACATCATTGGCCGCGCGCCACTGGAGTTCAACGGTTACATCAGCAAGCTGGTCTCCTGGGCCTACTTCAACGATCTGTTGACGCCCCAGTCACGGGTGCACCTGTTCAATCAGGGGTCGGATCTGCACATCGACAATCTGCACCAGTTCTGCCGCGATCTCTCCGGCTGCTTCCCCGAGAAGTACCCGCTGGCCACCAACCTGGCCCTCAGCCGACCGTGCGAGATCCGTCAGCTCTCCATCTTCCTCAATCTGGAGATGGACCCGACCAGTCATTGGGTCGGTCAGGTGATCGAATTTGACGCCAACACCGTGGATGTCTTCTCGTTCGGTCGCAATCAGGAGTGTTTGGTCGGTTCGGTGGATCTGGTCTACCGCAACTCCTGGAGCGAGATCCGTACCCTGCACTTCCAGGGGGATGAAGCCGTGGTCGATGCCCTCACCACTATCCTCGGCAAGATGCATCAGGATGCCGCCGCCCCCGAGATGATCGAGGTGTTCTGCTACAGCCAGCACTTCCGTTCTCTGGTGCGCTCCCGCTTCCAGACCTTGGTGGCGGAGTGTATCGACCTGCGGCTGGCCCGCGACAAACAGCAGCTGGTCAAGACCATGGCCCTTGGCCGCGAGAAGTACGGCATCTTCTTCGAGCGGCGCGGGGTGTCGGTGAAGAAGCTGGAAAACGCCATCGATTTTTACCGCCACATCTCCCACAACAAGCTGGATCACCTGCCGCTGCGGCTCGACAAGACCCACAGCCAGCATCTGCCGAGCATCGTCGATGCCTACGCCAGCGAAGGATTGGTGCAGTTCTTCTTCGATACCCGTGATGCGGGCACCAACATCTATATCCTCGATGAGGCGAACCGGGTGGAGATCTACCAGCACTTCGCCGGCAACAAGGATGAGCTGGTGGCGGGTGTCAACCGCTTCTACACCTCCAATCACGAGCGGTTCAGCGATGATGGGCAGTTCATCAACTTCAACCTGCCGCAGTACTACGAGATAGTACAAGTGAATGGCGAGCTGGATGTGATCCCCTATCGCAGTCAGGGCACTCTGCGCGAACAGGTGCCGCCCGCTCGGGAAGTGGGCTGACCCGTCAGTTGGAATCGCCATAAAAAACGGCCTGCAGATGCAGGCCGTTTGCTTTGCCGGAGAGGCTCAGGCGCCGAGGCGGGCCAGCAGCCAGCTGCGAATGTCGCCCAGCTGCGGGCGGCAGATCTCGTGACGCATCGGGTACTCGTGCCACTCGGGGACGAGTCCGGCAGCTTCAAGCCGGTTCTTGGCATCCCAACCGAGCGACAGGCTCACCACATCGTCATAGATGCCGTGCATGTAGCAGATGGGCAGGGAGCGAGCGGCCTCGCTCATCTCGCCGAGCAATTTGTCGGGGGCGGCCAGATAGGTGGACATGCAGAGCAGGCCCGCCAGCGTTGTCTGATAGCGCAGCGCGGTGAAGGAGGCAATCACCCCGCCCTGAGAGAAGCCCGCCAGCACGATGCGCTCGGGGGCAAACCCGTCGGCCACCAGTTGATCGAGCAGGGCTGCAATCTGGTCGGCCGAGTCACGGACATGGGACTCCACGGCCCGCTCGGCGGGATCCTCGAAGCTCTTGATGTCGTACCAGCCGCGCATCTTGTAGCCCATGTTGATGGTGATGGGGCGCTCGGGGGCATCCGGCAACAGGTGACGCACCGGTAGCTCGGCGGGCAGATCCAGCGCCTCCACCAGCGGGGCGAGACCGGCGCCGGAATCACCCAGCCCGTGTAGCCAGATCACCGCATGACGGGCGCCCTGCGGGTGCAGGTCAATCATGGGAACACCACCTCTTCGCCCGCCTGGGCGGTGCAGGATTGGCTCAGCAGCGCCTTGAGCTCGTGGCCGAAGCGGTTGTCGATCCAGGTGTCACCCTGCAATTCGAAGTGGAAGCCGTTCTCGCGGGTGGCGACCCAAATCTGGTGCAGCGGCTCCTGCTTGTTGATGATGACCTTGGTCTTGTTCTCGAAAGAGAGGGTCAATACGCCACCGTTGCGTTCGCAGTCGATATCCGGATACCCCTCGTCGAGCGTGTCCTCCACATATTGGAAAAAGGCGTCGGTCAGGGCGTGATACTCGTGATCCTTCATCGGTTTATCCTGTTGCTTTTAACAATGTGAGTGCGATTATAGAGGGCCAAAAATTTTTTCGCAGCGAACCATTATGATCACCCAGTTCACCAAGTGTCTGCTTGCCACTCTTCTGTCCCTCGGGTTGGCCGCGTGCGGTCTGAAGGGGCCGCTCTATATGCCGCCCCCCGAGCAGCCACAGAGCCAGAGTACACCGCAAGCAGCGCCGCCTGCGACCACTGAGGCTGCCACCGAGGCCGCGCCGCACTAATGCCGCACCCATTCTAGGAAGGAACCGCCCCCTTGGATCACTTTAACTACGACGCCGACGGCCAGCTTCAGGCCGAGCAAACCTCGCTGCAACAGCTTGCCGAGCAGTACGGTACCCCGCTTTACGTCTACTCCCGTGCGACCCTCGAGCGCCACTGGCACGCCTTTGACAAGGCCGCTGGCGATATTCCCCATCTGATCTGCTACGCGGTGAAGGCCAACTCCAACCTGGCGCTGCTCAACCTGCTGGCTCGTCTGGGCTCGGGGTTTGACATCGTCTCTGGTGGCGAGCTGTCGCGGGTACTGGCGGCGGGCGGTGATCCGGCCAAGGTGGTCTTCTCCGGTGTTGCCAAGAGTGAAGCGGAGATGCGCCTTGCGCTGGATAAAGAGATCCTCTGCTTCAATCTGGAGTCGGAAGCAGAGCTGGAGCGCCTCAATCGGGTGGCGGGCAGCATGGGCAAGAAGGCTCGCGTCTCGGTGCGGGTCAATCCGGATATCGATGCCGGTACTCACCCCTATATTTCCACTGGCCTCAAACAGAACAAGTTCGGTATTCCCATCGAGCTGGCGCCAGCCATCTATCGCAAGGCGGCCGCGATGGCGAACATCGAGATCGTCGGGGTGGATTGCCATATCGGCTCGCAACTCACTGAATTAAATCCCTTTATGGAAGCGGCTGACAAGTTGCTGCGGCTGATCGACGGTCTGGCGGCGGAAGGGATTCATATCCACCATCTGGATGTGGGGGGCGGCCTTGGGGTCAACTATGGTTCCGAGCAGCCACCCCATCCGACCGAGTATGCCGAAGCGCTCAAGCAGAAGCTGGCGGGCCGGGATCTGACCCTGCTGTTCGAGCCGGGCCGCGCCATCGTCGCCAATGCCGGTGTGCTGCTGACCCGGGTCGAGTACCTGAAGCCGGGCGAGACCCGCAACTTCGCGCTGATCGATGCCGGCATGAACGACATGCTGCGCCCCTCGCTCTACGGCGCCTGGATGAACATCATCGAGGTGGATAGCCGTGCCGGCCATGCTCCCGCGATCTATGACGTGGTGGGCCCGGTGTGCGAGACCGGCGACTTCCTCGGCAAGGAGCGCACCTTGGCCATTGCCGAGGGCTCCCTGCTGGCAGTGCGTTCGGCCGGAGCCTACGGCTTTACCATGTCATCCAACTACAACACCCGTCCGCGGGCAGCCGAAGTGCTGGTGGATGGTGCCGAAGCACACCTGATCCGCGAGCGTGAGCAGTTGGCCGATCTCTGGCGCGGTGAGCACCTGCTGCCCTGATGGCGCAGGCTGGGACAATGATTTCATAACGGTTGACGGTGAGTTTTTACAGCCCTAACAGCACAGGAATGCACGATGTGGACAGACTGTTCCAGGATGCATGGGGCTTTGGACAACGACTTCATGGCGCTTGGCGACCCTTGGTTCGGTGAATTTTTACAGCCCTAACAGCACAGGAATGCACGATGTTGATAGATTTTTCCAAGATGCATGGCTTGGGCAACGACTTCATGGTGGTGGATGGCGTCACCCAGAAGGTATTTTTCAGCAATGACGTCATCAAGAAGCTGGCAGATCGCCACTTCGGGATCGGCTTTGACCAGCTGCTGCTGGTGGAGCCGCCCTATGACCCTGAACTCGACTTTCACTATCGCATTTTCAATGCCGATGGCAGCGAGGTGGAGCAGTGTGGCAACGGTGCCCGCTGTTTTGCCCGTTTCGTGCGTCTCAAGGGGCTGATCAACCGGGATCGCATCGCGGTCAGTACCGCCCGGGGTCGCATCGTGTTGCAGCTGGAGGGGGAGAATCAGGTCACGGTCAACATGGGTGTTCCCCAGTTTGAGCCGGGCAAGATCCCGTTCCGGGCCCAGAAGGCAGAGAAAACCTATCTGTTGCGGGCGCAGGAGCATACCGTGATGTGTGGCGTGGTCTCCATGGGCAATCCCCACTGCGTCATCGAGGTGCCTTCGGTCGCCGATGCGCCGGTCGAAACGCTGGGTGCCATCATGGAGCGCCATGAGCGTTTTCCCGAACGGGTCAACGTCGGCTTCATGGAGATGGTCAACGCCACCGAGATCAAGCTGCGTGTATTCGAGCGGGGCTGTGGCGAGACCCTGGCCTGCGGCACCGGTGCCTGTGCGGCGGCGGTGATTGGCATCAGTCAGGGCAAGCTCAAGGAGCGGGTCACCGTCAGCTTGCCGGGCGGCAAGCTGACCATCGCCTGGAAGGGGCCGGGCCAGCCGGTCTATATGACAGGTCCCGCCGAGCATGTGTTTGACGGCCAGATAGAGGTTTAGCCGATAAAGGTTCAGGTACGGGGGGCGTTGGCCCCCTTTGCCCATGATGTCGGGGCAGCGAGCCCCATTTCTCTGATGGATCAACCAATTTATGAGCGAACTCAAACGGCAGGAGCAATCGGTGGATGAAGCCACTGTGCTGGAGTACCTGGCCCGTTATCCCGAGTTTTTCCAACGCCATGCCGCCGTGCTGGACCGGATCCGCATTCCCCATGAACGCAAAGGGTCGGTCTCGCTGGTCGAGCGCCAGCTGGAGCGTCAGCGCGAGCGGATCGAACAGCTGGAGCAGGAGATCACCGAATTGATGGGGATCGCCAGCGAGAACGAGCGGATCTTTCGGGTCTATGCCGATCTCTACGGCGAGCTGTACGGTTGCCAGACCCTGTTCGAGGTGAGTGCCGTGATGGGCAAGGCCTTTGTCCAGCGGCTGCGCCTGACCGGGCTGCGGCTCTGGCTCAATCCCAAGAAGTTTACCCTGAGCGGGCCAGAGCAGCGTTTTCTGGCACAGGGCAAGCAGCTCGAATCCCTGCTTGGTCAGCGTCTGCCGGGGCAGGATTACTACTTTGGCCGCCTGAGCCAGAGCGAGAAGCAGGCACTGTTTGGCCACGATGTGCTGGTCAACTCGGTGGCCCTGATGCGGCTCGGTGATCTCGGCGTGCTGGCCTTCGCCAGCTCGGATCCCGGCCACTTTACTCCCCACAACGACACCCTGCTGCTGGGCCAACTGGGGCGCCTGCTGCAACTGCGTCTGCCCGAATTGACTCATGGCTAGAACACCGGCCAGGGCGCCAGCCAAAGCACCCGTCGTCGTACCGCCACTGCCCGCGGCACTGGCGGACGAGCTGGCGGCCTTTATCGAATACCTGAGGGTCGAGCGTCAGCTCAGCCCTCATACCCGCAATAACTATCAAGCTCATCTGGAGGCGATGACCGCCGAGCTGGTGGCCCTCGGGCTCACTGACTGGGGTCGGCTCGAGGCGAGTCAGGTGCGCACTCTGGTGACCCGGATGCACAAGGCGGGCCTTGCTCCTCGTTCCCTTTCCACCAAGGTCTCGGCCCTGCGCAGCTTTTGCGACTGGCAGGTGCGGCAGGGGCGGCTGACCGCCAATCCGGCCCGTGGCATCGTCACCCCCAAACAGGGGCGGCCGCTGCCGAAAAACCTCGATGTGGACGAGATGCACCAACTGCTCAACATCACCGACGAGCAGGATCCGCTGGCGGTGCGGGATCGCGCCATCATGGAGCTGATGTACTCTTCAGGGCTGCGTCTGGCCGAGCTGGTGGGGATCAATCTGGTGGATCTGAAGCTCGACGACCGTCAGCTCAAGGTGACTGGCAAGGGCTCGCGGGAGCGGGTGCTGCCCATCGGCCGGATGGCGGTCGAGTGGCTGCAGAAGTGGCTCAAGGTGCGCCCGCTGCTGGCCGGGGACGAGAGCGAGGCGCTGTTTGTCTCCAGCCGCAAGCAGCGGCTGTCGGCCCGCTCGGTGCAGGCCCGCCTTGATGGCTGGGGCAACAAGCAGGCGCTTAACGCTCACGTCCATCCCCACAAGCTGCGCCACAGCTTCGCCACCCATATGCTGGAGTCCTCCGGCGATCTGCGGGCGGTGCAGGAGCTGCTGGGACATGCCGACCTCTCCACCACCCAGATCTATACCCACCTCGACTTCCAGCATCTGGCCAAGGTCTACGACAGCGCTCACCCAAGGGCCAAGCGTGACCCGGATGCACAGGACGATGAATAACGGGCCCTGAGCCCCGTTGCAGAGGAGAGTCCATGCACTTCTATCGCCGCTGGCAGCCGGTTGCTGCCATCTCGTTTGACCTCGATGACACCCTCTATGACAACGGCCCCGCCATCGTGCGCGCCGAGCAGTGGATGCTGAACTATCTGCGCAGCGAATATCTGGCCACCGCCATGCTCGACAAGCCGCGCTGGCTGGAACTCAAGCGCAGTGTGCTGAACGGTTCCCCCGAGCTGCGCCACGATGTCAGCCTGACGCGCCAGCAGACCATCCGTACCGCCATGGTCGAGGGGGGGATGACCGACCAGCAGGCTAGCCGCGAGGCGGAGCAGGTGTTTGCTGCGTTTCTGGCAGAGCGCTCGAAGATCGAGGTGAGCGAGTCCACTCATCAGCTGCTGGCCAGACTGGCCGAACGCTATCCGCTGGTGGTCATCACCAACGGCAATCTGGATCTGGCGCAGGCAGGGCTGGATTGCTACTTCACGCTGGTCTGCAAGGCGGGGGCGGGCGCCAGAATGAAACCGGCGCCGGATATGTTTGAGCAGACCCGCAGCACCCTCAAGTTGCCAGCGGGGCGGCTCCTCCATGTGGGGGATCATCCCGAGACGGATGTACTGGGGGCCCGATTGCACGGCTTTCGCGCTGCCTGGCTCAACGAGCGGCAACAACCGTGGCAACAGCTGCAACTGTTGCCGGACGTGGAGCTGACGGCACTGGAGGAGCTGGCCGAGCTGCTGCTCTGATGGCGCTGGCGGGTGGCCCGGCTCAGGCGGTAATGGCTGTCAGCGAATAGCGATATATGGCAAGGGGTTACACCCGCTATTTGCGACAAACCAATCCGAGCAGGGTGTAGCGGTCGCGCTGGTTGACGCGGCAGTAACTGATGCCGACGGGCAGCGCCTGCTGCAGGGTGATGGCGCTGTTCTGATAGCGGCAGACCAGATAGAGCGGGCGCAGGCTGCTATCGAGCTGGCTCCAGTAGTGGATCTCGTCGCTGTCGCCATTATCCGGTTTGAGTTGGGCCAGCTCGGCAGGATCTCCGTCGAACAGGGCCAGATTATCGAGCCGGTGGCTGAGGGTTTCGTCCGGTTTGCCATCGTCATTGCGGGTGAACGCCTGCCAGCCCTGCTGCGGGGTCAGCAGCTGCTGGCGAGTCTCGATGGTGGCGGGACAATCAAATTGCAGGCTGGCGGCAAGGGCCAGGGTGGTCAGTAACATGGCTGCGGTTCTCTCTTCATGTCCTCAATACGATGCCATGCTACGTCATCTTCCGCCGAACAGCTTCATCAGTTTATCAAGCAGATCAAGCTGTTGTGGTGGTTGCTTCATGGCTTCCGCCTCCCGCTCCAGCAGCGCCCGCTGCTCCTGCTGGCGGTCGCTCAGCACCCGGTAGAGGGGCTCGACCAGCGCCTCGCGCTGCATCACCAACTCCTGAAACATTGCCTGATTGATGCGATAGGTTTCGACGGTGGCCACCGCCCGTACCGTGAAGGAGCTGGGCTCGCCGGTGAGCAGACTCAGTTCGCCAAAGAAGTCTCCCGCGTTGAGCGTACCAAGCTTAAGCTCTCGCCCTTCGACATTGACCACCATCTCGGCTTCCCCTTTGACCAGCACGAACAGCCAGCTGGAGACATCTCCCTGCTCCAGCATGATGTCGCCGCTGACGAAGGGGGCGAACTTCACCTGATCGGCCAGCTGAAGCAGCTCGTTCTCCTGCAACATGGCAAACAGCGGCAGCTTGCGCAGGGTATCGGTTCGTTCGGCGGTGTGGCGCTTGTGGCGGGCATCCAGATGCTGCTTCTCCTTGGCCATAAAGACGTTGAAGATCGGCGGGGTGAGGCGGCGATCGTTGCGGCGCAGGGCGGCATCGATAAGGCTGCGCACCATGGAGTCGGTCGGATCGTCGCGAGCCAGGTCAGTGAGCCAGTAGCGCACCGCATAGCGGGCAATCCCTCCTTCGACGTTCATCAGCAGGCAGTCCGGTTGCGGATGCTTGGCGACACAGGGGAGCTTGGTCTCCCGCAGGGATTTCTCGATCAGCGCGATGATCTGGGTCGGCAGGGTATCCAGGGTCAGATCGAACCAGACCCAGCGCCGCCACTGCAAGGGTTCGCCACGGCGACGCCCGAGCACGGTGAAGCGCTGTTTAAGCAGGTGGCTGTTGGGGATGACGACTGTCTCCCAGTTGCGGGTCTCGATGGTGGTGGCACGCCAGTTGATCTCCACCACCCGGCCCTGGGTGGTGTCGACTTGCAGCCAGTCACCGATGGCGATGGAGTTGTCGAGCTGAATGGAGACCCCGGCCAGCAGATTGCCCAAAGTATCCTGCATGGCGAAGGCGATGACCGCGGTGATCACCGCCGAGGTGGTGACTATCTCCCCGAGCGCCATGCCGGAGGCGTAGAGGCGAAACAGACCCCAGCCGATATAGCCGATGGTGATGACGATGTCGGCGATGATCCGCGGGATGCGGATCTGGCAGAGGGGCAGAAGAAATTCGAACAGCAGTATCCCCCACACTTTTACCAATATCAGGCCCGCCAGCAGGGTGGAGATCTCGATCAGCAATTGATGGGGCAGCGGCAGTTTGAACCAGCCCCCTTCCAACTGGATCAGCAGGATCACGACAGTGCTTATCATCACGAAGCTGAGCTCGGAGAGCAGCTCCCGTCGTTGCCCGGGGCGGCGCCAGAAGTGGAGCAGCATCAGAGAGAGTGTGAGCAGGGTCCAGAACGGGTGTTCGCGGATCCATATCAGTGTGGGTAGCGCAGTGAGGTTGTCGCTGAACATGACGGCCCCTTGTGATGGTTTTATTTCCAGCATAGCCGTTCCGGCACGGGGAAATGGTGCGTTGGGGCAGCAATTTATTTATCCTGTGCAGAACCGGGCAAAGGAGTGCGATTGAGTGAAATTTTCAAAGAAAATCATCTGTTTGATGGCCCTGTTGCCACTGGCTGGCTGCGATCTGCTGGTCGAGAAGTATCGGGTCGAATTCCGGGATGGCTCCTGGCGTGAAATAGCTATTACCCCCTTCTCCAGCGAGGCGCGCTGGCGCGAGGGGTGTGCCACCGGCGAGGTGCTGAGCGATATGAAGGTGCCCATCAAACGGGGTGATACGGTCAATGGCCGCGAGCAGTTGCTGATCGGCGGCGAGAAGTTCGAGCTGGATGACAACAACCTCTACCGCAGCAACGGCATGGTGTTTGGCCATTCGCCTGACCATATCCAGCGTGGGCTCAAGGGGATGGATATTTGCCGTACCCTGCGCCCCGAGCGGGGCGGATTGCCCAAGCTCAAGGCGCGAGGATTTGGTGAATAAGCGTTAACGATTATCTCTCTGACGGCGTCGGCAGGCGTCACCAAAGGCCTGGAAGATCTTGATGGAGTGAGGATTCTCGCTGGCTTTCCACTCCGGGTGCCACTGTACTGCCAGCAGGAAAGGGGAGAGGGTAGGGGCATGGATGGCCTCGACCAGTCCATCTTCGGCATGGGCCAGCGGCTCTAGGCCATCACCAAGACGGTTTAGCCCCTGTCCATGCAGGGAGTTGACCGGTATCTGTTCAGCCCCCATCAGTTCGGCAAACCAGCTGCCCGGCAGCAGCTCAATCTGATGGCTTGGCCCATACTGTTCGTCGACCGGATCGTCGGCATCTTCCCGATGATCGTCATAACCCGGTTCGGTGTAGACCTTCTGGTGGATATCTCCGCCCAGTGCCACGTTGATCTCCTGCATGCCGCGACAGATCCCGAGGATCGGCATGCCACGGGCGAGGGCTCCCTTAATGAGGGGCAGATCGAACAGGTCGCGATCCCTGTCCTGCTGTTTCTCCGGGGTGAGGTTCTCCTGTCCGTAAAGCGCCGGATCGATGTTGGAGCCGGCGCCGCTCAGATAGATGCCGTCAGCCAGATCCAGATACTGCTCCAGATCGGCGGTGCCACAGCAGGTGGGCACCAGCAGCGGGACACAGCCGCTGATCTCGACCAGCGGCATGATGTATTTGTGGGTCATTACCTGATAGGCGTGGCCGTTGCGGGGCTGGGCCCCCATGGTCATCAGCACGACGGGTTTACGGTTGGTGACGAGTATGGAATTTGGCATAGAACACCCTGATTATCCCTGGCGTTGAAGTCTCATCCTGCACCTTGGGCAGACCCTTGCACATCGGCTGGGCAAGGGCATGCCTCAAGGTATGGTCATGGGATCCCGCGTCTTACCGGGTGGCAGAATCGAATCGTCGGTCAGCCTCGGCAGCGACAGCCTGGATCCTCTCCCCAGTCTGCCAAGGCTGTTCAATATGTCAAACAAAATGATGCAAAATTGTTAATGCAATAGTTTTGAATGGTTCTTTAGTGGCGATTTTACTGGGAAAAACGGATAGGGATGTATGCCAGGAACACCAGAGTGGTGGATATATTAAACGCACAGGGAGGGGGTAGGGGAAAAGGCATCAAGATAAACACGCCTCCGCAAGGGGAGGCGTGTTTCGGGGGTCACAGCAGGTCTTCGATCTCGCCGCGCAGATACTGGTACATCTCGCGGTAGGCGACCGGCGGCTTGTTCAGCTCCCGCTCCTTGTTGGCGGAGCGGATCAGCTGGCGCAGCTTCTGGCGATCCAGCTCGTGGAACTGGGACATCAGCTCGTTGAGGGCGCTGTCACCTTCGGTGATCAGGCGCTCGCGCCACTGCTCCAGGCGATGCAGGCGTGCATTCACGGTGGAGTGACGGTTCTTGATGATGGAGAGCGCTTCGGCAATCGGCTCGATATCGCGGCTGCGCATCAGGCGGCCGATGAACTGCAGATGGCGACGGAAGGACTCATCCTTCTTCGGCTTGAGTTTGCGACCCAGCTCGACAGCTTCTGCAAGCTCTTCATCCAACGGGATTTTTTCCAGCTCGCTGTGGCTGAGGGAGACGATCTCTTCCCCCATTTTCTGCAATGCTTCGGCATCGCGCTTGAGCTGGCTCTTGCTGGGGCCCCAGTCTTCGAACTCGTTGTCGTCTTGATATTGACTCATCGGTCTCTTGATTCCTGTCATTCACGTTTGGCGGATATGTTACCAGCTTCTCCCGCTGGGCGCAGGGGTCTGATATGCTTACCCCCCTTTCCTTCTTTCATATAGATGTGAGTTATGGATCAGCAAGACCAAATCCGCCAGGATCAAGCCCATCTCGAGGCCGTGGTTGCCGAAGCCCTGGAGATAGCCAAAGGACTGGGCGCCTCGCTGGCCGAAGTCTCCATCAGCAAGCAGACTGGGTTGTCGGTGAACACCCGGGGTTGTGAACTGGAAAGCATTGAATTCAATAAGGATGGCGCCCTCGGCATCGCCGTCTATCGCGATGGTTGCAAGGGATCTTCCTCGACCACCGATCTGAGCAAACCCGCCATTCGTGCCGCCGTTGAAGCGGCCATCGAGATTGCCCGCCACACCTCGGCGGATGATTGCGCCGGTCTGGCGGACGCCGAGCTGCTGGCCTGGGATGCCCCCGACCTGCAACTGTGTCACCAAATCGAGCTGGATCCCCAGCGCGGCATCGAGCTGGCCATCGAGTGCGAACGACTCGCTCTGGGTCGCGATGTCCGTATCAAGCACTCCGACGGTGCCGGTTTCTCCAGCCATCTTGGCATCAAGGTCTATGGTAACAGCCACGGCTTCGTCAAAGGCTACGCGGCGTCGCGTAACTCCCTTAGCTGCGTGCTGATCGGCGAGCAGGATGGCGACATGCAGCGGGATTACGGCTACTCCTCCAGCCGTTCCCTCGACGGGCTCTGGAGCGCGCAGCGCATCGCCGACGAGGCGGTGGAGCGTACCGTCTCCCGTCTCGGCGCCCGCAAGATTTCTACCCGCCATGCCCCTGTGCTGTTCCACCCCGATACTGCCTCCGGCCTGTGGGGCCATCTGGTGATGGCCATCAGCGGTGGCAACCTCTATCGCAAGTCGAGCTTCCTGCTCGACAAATTGGGCAAGCAGATCCTGCCAGAGTGGCTCACCATTCAGGAGTTCCCCCACCTGCTGGGGGGGCTCGCCAGTACCCCGTTCGATGGCGAAGGGGTGCGTACCCGCGACATGGATATCATCCGTAACGGCGAGCTGATGAGCTGGCTGCTTACCTCCTACTCTGCGCGCAAGCTGGGGCTGACCACTACGGGTCATGCCGGTGGCATCCACAACTGGCAGGTCTCCAATACCGGCCAGGATTTTCAGGGCATGCTGAAAGAGATGGGTACCGGTCTGCTGGTGACCGAGCTGATGGGGCAGGGGGTCAATATCGTCAATGGCGACTACTCCCGCGGCGCCGCCGGTTTCTGGGTCGAGAATGGCGAAATAGCCTATCCGGTCGAGGAGATCACCATCGCCGGCAATCTGGCCGAGATGTTCAGTCATATCGTGGCGGTGGGTAGTGACGAGGATGAGCGCTCCAGTCTCAAGACCGGCTCGGTGCTGGTAGAGAATATGAAGCTGGCGGGTCACTGATCGCCGCTGCAGCGAGATCGATATCCATAAAAAGAGGGCCGCAATCGCGGCCCTCTATCTTATTTGCCTGGCGGATTAACCGGCCTTGACGCTGCGGCGACGCTGCAGCCAGACGATCACCCCGAACAGCAGGAAGCCCGGGATCCACATCCACTCCTTGGTCCAGCGCTCGGTCGGCGCCTTGACGGTGAGGATCTCCTGATCGAACTCCAGTCCCATGGTGGCGGCCGGGCTACCAAAGGCGATGTTGTCGATCAGCGTCTTGCCATCTTGCTCATAGAGGCTCAGCCCCAGATTGGCCAGCCGCTCTTCGCCATTTGCCCCATCCGGTACGGCGACCAGCAGGGTGAACTTGCGTGGCTTGCCCACTGCATCTTCACCGAGGATCCGCAGCCGCAGGGTGCTCTCCGCCTCCACTTCACCCATGGTTTGGGCCAGCTGGGCAGGCGGGGTCTCGCGATAGGGGTCGTGCACCATGTTCATCCAGAAACCCGGGCGGAACAGGGTAAAGGCGACCAGCAACAGCAGCACGCTCTCGTACCAGCGGCTCTTCACCAGGAACCAGCCCTGAGTGGCGGCGGCGAAGATCAGCATGGCGATGGTCGCCACGATGAAGATCAGCACCCCGTGGGCGAAGTCCACGTCGATCAGCAGCAGATCGGTGTTGAAGATAAACAGGAACGGCAGCGCTGCGGTACGCAGGCTGTAGTAAAACGCCGTGATCCCGGTCTTGATGGGGTCGCCCTTGGAGACAGCCGCTGCCGCGAAGGAGGCCAGTCCCACCGGCGGCGTCACATCCGCCATGATGCCGAAGTAGAATACGAACAGGTGCACTGCGATAAGCGGCACGATCAGCCCGTTTTGCTGCCCCAGCGTCACCACCACTGGTGCCAGCAGGCTGGACACCACGATGTAGTTGGCAGTGGTGGGCAGCCCCATGCCGAGGATCAGGCTCAACAGGGCGGTGAGCAGCAGCATCAGCAGCAGGTTGCCCATGGAGAGGAACTCCACCAGATCCGCCAGCACCAGACCAACCCCGGTCTGGGAGACCGCACCCACGATAATCCCCGCGGTGGCGGTGGCAATGCCGATACCGATCATGTTGCGGGCACCGGCAACCAGCCCTTCCCGCAGGTCCACCACGCCGTCAGCGACGGTGCCGTAGTCGTGCTTGCCGTCCTTGCGCAGCCAGTTGAGCAGCGGGCGCTGGGTCAGCAGGATGATCACCAGCATCACGGTACCCCAGAAGGCCGACAGCCCCGGCGAGAGGCGATCCACCATCAGGCACCATACCAGTACCACCACCGGCAGCAGGAAGTGCAGGCCGGAGAGCAGCACGGCGCGGGTGTTGGGCAACTCGGTGAGCGGCTTGTCGGGATCTTCGGCGGGCAGTGGTTCATTGCTGGCGGCGATCTTCAACAGGGCTACATAGGTGGCAGCCAGCAGTACCGAGATCCCCGGCAGGGCGTAGTCACCCAAAGCAGGTTTGAGCCAGCCGAGGCCATAGTATACCGCCAGCGACAGGCCGCTGATGAGGGCCGCGCCAAAGGCAAAACCGGTCAGGCGGCGCAGCCAGGGCTTGGGTTGATGGTTGCCGATGGGCTGCATGCCCAGTTTCAACGCCTCCAGATGGACGATGTAGAGCAGCGCTATGTAGGAGATGGTGGCAGGCAGGAAGGCGTGCTTGATGATCTCCACATAGGGGATGCCCACGTATTCGACCATCAGGAAAGCCGCAGCCCCCATCACAGGTGGCATGATCTGGCCGTTGACCGAGGAGGCTACTTCCACCGCCCCCGCTTTCTCTGAACTGAAGCCCACCTTCTTCATCATCGGGATGGTGAAGGTCCCGGTGGTCACCACGTTGGCAATCGACGAGCCGGAAATCAGACCGGTCAGGCCGGAGGCGACCACTGCCGCCTTGGCGGGGCCGCCGCGTAGGTGACCGAGCAGGCTGAAGGCGAGCTGGATAAAGTAGTGACCGGCACCGGCACGCTCCAGCAGGGCGCCAAACAGCACGAACAGGAACACGAAGCTGGTGGAGACGCCAAGGGCAATGCCGAACACCCCTTCGGTGGTGATCCACTGGTGGTTGGCCAGCGCGGTAAAGCCTACCCCGCGATGTGCCAGCAGTCCCGGCATCCAGGGGCCCGCCAGGCTGTAGATCAGAAAGACGATGGCGATGACCGCGAGTGCTGGCCCCAGGGCGCGGCGCGCCGCTTCCAGCAGCAGCGGAATGCCGATGCAGGCGGTCACCAGATCGGCGGTGGTGAGGGTGCCGGGACGCAGTGCCAGCGCTTCATACATCACGAACAGGTAAGACGCGGCGCCAGCAGCGATCAGACCGAGGGCGATATCGCCGAGGGGAACCCGATCCCGCGGCGAGGAGCGAAATGCCGGGAACACCAGAAAAGCCAGCAACAGGGCAAAGGTGAGGTGAATGGAGCGGGTTTCGGTGTCATTGAGTACGCCAAACCCCACCATGAAGGGGAGTGGCGAGGCGATCCAGAGCTGGAACAGCGACCAGGCCAGTGCCAGCGTGGTGATGATCCAGCCCAGCGGGCCCAGCGGCAGGCGAGCGCCCACATCCTGGGCGATCAGTTCCTCGGTAGAGAGTTGTTTATCTTGCATAGGGTTAACTTGTGCCAACGAGTACAACAAGAGCGACACCCGCCCCCGCAATCAGGCGGCAGACGGGTGTCGAAGAGAGTGACAAAGGCCCCGGGGCCTTCAATCAGAGCCAGCCGCGCTCTTTGTAGTAGCGGGCAGCCCCTTCATGCAGCGGTGCAGAGAGACCCACCTTGATCATGTCGGCCTCTTTCAGGTCGGCAAAGGCAGGGTGCAGGCGCTTGAAGCGATCCAGGTTGTCGAACACCGACTTGACCAGCTGATAGACCACTTCCGGATCGGTTTTGGCGCTGGTGGAGAGCACCGCTTTGCCACCGATGGAGGGGGTCGGCTTGTCGCTGCCCTTGTAGATGCCGCCCGGGATCTCGGCCTTGCTGTAGTAGCTCTTCTCGGCCAGCAGCTTGTCGATGTCGGCGCCGGTAACAGGTACCAGTACCGCATCTGTGGTGGTGGAGGCTTCCTGAATGGCCCCGTTCGGGTGACCCACGAAGTAGCTCATGGCGTCGATGTTGTTGTCACCGAGGGCGGAGGCCTGTTCGGCCGGCTTCAGCTCGGAGACCAGACCGAAGTCACCCTTCTTCCAGCCTTTGACCGCCATGATCTCTTCCATGGTGTCACGCTGGCCGGAGCCCGGGTTGCCGATGTTGACGCGCTTGCCTTTCAGGTCGTCGAAGCTGGCGATCTTGGCATCGCGGCGAGCCAGGATGGTGAACACCTCGCTCTGCAGGGAGAAGACGGCGCGCATATCGTCCATGGCCCCTTCGGCCTGGAACGGTGGCAGCCCCTTCATAGCCTTGAACTGGTGGTCGGATTGCATGATGCCGAAGTTGAATTCACCGCTGCGGATGCCGTTGACGTTGGCAACACCACCGCCACTGGCCGGGGCGTTGCACTTGATCTGGTGATCGGCGGCGCCGCGATTGAGGAAGCGGCAGATGGACTGGCCAGCGACATAGTAGACGCCGGTCTGACCGCCGGTGCCTATGGTCACGAAGCGCTCCTGCGCTTGTACCGGACCACCGAATGAGACACCGACCAGAGCCGCCGACAGGGCGCATGCCAAAGTTAATCCTTTCATTTTTTCTCCCTTTTCTTTGATTTTGTTTATCCGATCCCCGGATAAATTGATGGCAATCCCGTTCTGCGCCGGGCTTGCCCGCTCTTCTCGTTGCGCGAAAGCGGGGGAGTTGATCACCCCCTTTTCCGGCGGTCACCCTCATCCTGTGGTGAGGTTACCGACCTCCTGTCGGTCGAAGATAAATTGGCCCCTGAGGGGCCAAATAAAAAGTTGCAAGCACTCCGATTAAGCACATTCACCCAACATAAATCAAACGAAATGGCAAAATCACGGAGTTTAATCTTGAGAAACATGACCTTGATCATTCATTTTCTAGCCGAAGATTAATTTGATATGAAGGGAAATGGAAGAGGGAAAAACTAGGAGGGGATTCTTATGCGGCCCTTGTGTGACAAGGGCCGGGGTCATAATGGATCAGTTGGCCGGGGTGGCCAGATCCAGGATAAAGGCATACTCCAGCGCGATATCTTCGTAGGCTTTGAAGCGGCCCGACTTGCCACCGTGGCCGGCGTCCATGTCGGTGTTCAGTAACAACTTGTTATCATCCGTCTTCAGCTCGCGCAGCTTGGCGACCCACTTGGCGGGCTCCCAATACTGCACTTGCGAGTCGTGCAGTCCGGTGGTGACCAGCAGGTTGGGATAGGCTTGTGCCTTGACCTGATCGTAGGGGCTGTAGCTCTTCATGTAGTCGTAGTAGCGCTTCTGGTTCGGGTTGCCCCACTCGTCATACTCCCCGGTGGTGAGGGGAATGGACTCGTCCAGCATGGTGGTGACCACATCGACGAACGGCACCTGCGCTACCACGCCGCGATAGAGTTCGGGCGCCTGATTGATAACCGCCCCCATCAGCAGGCCGCCGGCGCTGCCGCCCATGGCGTAGACCTGATCCCTGGCACCGTAGCCTTGCTCAACCAGCGCCTTGGTGACATCGATAAAGTCATTGAAGGTGTTCTGCTTTTTCAGCAACTTGCCATCTTCGTACCAGTGACGGCCCAGCTCTTCACCACCCCGGATATGGGCGATGGCGTAGACGAAGCCGCGATCGAGCAGGCTCAGGCGCGAGCTGCTGAAGTCGGGATCCATGCTGGCGCCGTAGGATCCATAGCCATAGACCAGCAGCGGATTCTTGGGCGCATCAGCCTGCTCTTTCTTGAACTTGTCCTTGCGATAGACCAGCGACACCGGCACCGATACACCGTCGCGGGCGGTTACCCAGAGCCGCTCGCTGGCGTACTGGTCGGCCTTGAAGCCGGCCACTGGCTGCTGCTTGAGCAGGGTGCGCTTGCCGCTCGCCATATCCAGCTCATAGGTGGAGGCGGGGGTGGTCATGGAGGAGTAGCCATAGCGCAGGGCGCTGGTATCCGGCTCCGGGTTGTAGGCGAGCCAGGTGACATAGGCGGGATCATCGAAGGCGATCTCCTTCTCGTCACCGCTCTGCCAGTTGATCTGGCGCAGTCGGGTCAGCCCCTTGTTGCGCTCTTCCAGTACCAGCCAATCCTTGAACAGGGCGTAGCTCTCCAGCAGCACCTCCGGATTGGGGGCAATCACCGGCTTCCAGCGATCGACCGGGCTCTCTTTGGTCTCGTAGAGGCCGAAGTTCTTGCCATCCTTGTTGGAGCGGACATAGAAGCGGCCGCGGTAGTGATCCAGGCTGTATTCGTGATCCACCTGACGGGGCAGGAACAGGCGGGGGGCGTGCTCCGGCTGGTTGGCATCGATCAGCCGCGCTTCGCCTGTGGTGGTGCTGGAGAGGGCGATGACGATGAAATCTTCCGAGGTGGTGGCGTAGAGGCTGATGTAGAAGGAGTCATCCTTCTCCTCGTAGACCAGCTTGTCCGTGGCCGGATCCGTCCCGAGCGTATGGCGATAGACCTGATAGGGCAGCAGGGTCTGCGGGTGCTTGCGCACATAGAAGACGGTCTTGTTGTCGTTGGCCCACACCAGATTGCCGGAGGTATTTTCCAGTTTGTCGGTGGCCCACTGGCCGCTCTCCAGATCGAGGAACTGGATCTGGTACTGACGGCGGGAGAGGAAATCTTCCGCCACCGCCAGCCAGCGATTGTTGCGGCTCACCTCAAGGGCGCCGAGGGCATAGAACTCGTGCCCTTCCGCCCGCAGGTTGCTGTCGAGCAGCAGACTCGCCTGCTCTTCACCGAGCTTGGTGCGCGAATAGATCCCGTACTCCTTGCCCGGCTCATAGCGGGTCTGGTAGCGGTAGCCATTCTTCACATAGGGCACCGATTCATCCTGCTGGGGGATGCGGGCGACCATCTCTTTGTAAAGCTGTTCGCGCAGGGGTTGGGTCGGCTTGAGCATGGCCTCGGTATAGGCGTTCTCGGCCTTGAGATAGTCCAACACCTCGGGCTTCTGCCGCTCGTCGTCACGCAGCCAGTAGTAGTTGTCGATGCGGGTATCCCCGTGTTTTTTCAGAGTGCGGGGATGTTTGGCGGCCACGGGCGGCTGGATTGGATGTTCGCTTGTCAGCATGGCGGGCTCTTCATTGGCATAAGTGGGGGGGAGAACTGTCAGAAAGGCTAGCAGCAGAACTCCTCGGGAAAAGGTAAACATGTCGCATCCTTGGCGCTGGAAAGGGTTGGTGGACCTGAGCATCGGCTCCATGAATTGGCGTTAAATCTGCCCCTTGTTGCCGGTGGTTGCAAGCAATCCCTTGTTATTGCAGGAAATGTAATCAAAAAAAGCCGCTATCTCGCGATAGCGGCCCTCTTTCTGGCCATGAGCGGCAAGAGTCCGCTCAGGTGTGCCTCACATGATATGGGAGTGCCCTCTCATGACCAGTTTTCGTCAGCCTGGGTAGCTCGACCAGCGGTTGGTCGCGCCCTCGTTGCTGATACTCAGTACCTCATAGGGATGGCCCGGAATATCCATGCCCGGCGCACTCTGGGGCATGCCCGGAATGGTCAGGCCACGGATCGCCGGTTTTTCCCTGAGCAGCTTCTGCACATCGGCGGCCGGTACATGCCCCTCGATCACATAGCCATTTACGATACCGGTATGGCAAGAAGCCAGCTCCGGCGCGATACCGTATTGCTGCTTCACTGCGCCGAGCTGTTCGGTTTCGATGACCTCCAGTTCGAAGCCATTCTGCTCCATGTGCTCGTTCCAGCTTTGGCAGCAGCCACAATATTTGGATTTGTAGACGGTCATCTTCTCGGCCGCGAGGGCCGAAAAGCTGACGGTACCGGCCAGCATGGCCAGTAACAGGGGTTTGTACATCACTCACCTCAGATTGAAAGAAAAGATGCCCGATACGGGATGCGTTTCAGGTCCGGGTGCGTGGGGGACGTTCGAGCCGCTCGCACGGGGCGTCCGGCATAAAGAGAGAGGGGGAGGCGAAGTCGGGGGTATCCGGTTCCAGTACGGCGACCGTCAGGCTGTCGCTGCCTACCAGCGTCATCGAGAGGGCGGTGGTAAAGCTACCGCAGGGCATCGCTTTTTCCAGGGTACGCTCGCTCTGGCTGCAGTGGGTAGTCAGGGTACAGAGGTCGGTTGCGGCCCGGCTGCCAAACGACATCAACACCAGCACCAGGCTCCATAGGGGGAGCCAGCGACGGGCGTGGGCGAGTTGGCGACGGGTGAGAACCATGGAATGACTCGAAAATAACAAGGGGCACATGGTAACTCTGTGCCCCGGGGGAGGGTCAAGCCCTCCCCATGGTGTCAGTCAGCCAGGATTAAGGTTGCTGACGGGTCGCCGCCAGCACGATCTCGCGCACGCAGACGTTGGCAGGCTGGTTCCAGGCGTAGAGCACGGCATCGGCGATCACTTCCGGCGCAATGACGCCGCCCATCTGATCTTTCCAGTCGTGGTAACCGGCCTTGATGCTCTCGTCAGTGGTGTGGCTGAGCAGCTCGGTCTCGACCGCACCCGGGGCAATGGTCACCATCCGCACGCCGACATCGGCCACCTCTTCCCGGATGTTCTCGGTCAGGGCGTGCACGGCGAACTTGGTGGCGCAGTAGGCAGCATGGTTCGGGAAGGTCTTGCGACCGGCGATGGAGCTGATGTTGATGATGGTGCCGCTGCGGCGCTCCTTCATGCCTGCCAGCACTGCGTGGACGCCGTTCAGCACCCCCATCACGTTGATGTTGAGCATCTGCTGCCATTCGGCGGGATCCTGCACATCTGCCTGACCCAGCAGCATGACGCCGGCGTTGTTGACCATGCAGCCGACCGGGCCAAATTTGGCTTCTGCCTGCTGGATGGCGGCCTTCATGGCTGCGGTGTCGGTTACATCGACCCCGATGCAGAGGGTATCGGGCAGGTTCAGTGCCTGCATCGGCTCGACCCGGCGGGCCAGCAGTAGCAGCGGATGACCGGCGGCAGAGAAGGCTCGGGCGATGGCGGCACCGATCCCGGCGGAGGCACCGGTGATCACGACGAGAGATTTGGACATGGGTCTTTCCTTCTGATTCAAGAGTCGGTTTGAGCAAACAGGTGGCTGGCCAGCACGGAACCCAATCACTATAGTCACTGCATCTATAAGTGATAAATATTGTTTTCCGCTGGTTATCATCTGAAAAAACTATGGTTGGTTTATGCTGGACTTGAGATTGCTGCGTTTCTTCATCGCCATCTATGAAGAGAAGAACATCACGGCGGCGGCCGAGCGTTGCCACGTCAGCCAGCCCTCCCTCTCGGCGGGG
>NZ_JAAKRF010000039.1:0-38321 GCF_049173005.1 Aeromonas sp. 602658
CCAACCAGATTCCGGTTGGTGGAGAGGTGGTGGAGCGGCTCTCTATCCGCAAGATTGAAATTCAGGAGTAAGTGATGTCGATCCGTATATTGCCCCCTATCCTGGCCAACCAGATTCCGGTTGGTGGAGAGGTGGTGGAGCGGCTCTCTATCCGCAAGATTGAAATTCAGGAGTAAGTGATGCCGATCCGTATATTGCCCCCTATCCTGGCCAACCAGATTCCGGTTGGTGGAGAGGTGGTGGAACGGCTCTCTATCCGCAAGATTGAAATTCAGGAGTAAATGATGCCGATCCGTATTTTGCCACCCATTCTGGCCAACCAGATTGCAGCCGGAGAGGTGGTGGAGCGGCCCTCTTCTGTGGTGAAAGAGCTGGTGGAGAACAGCCTGGATGCGGGGGCCGACCGGGTCGAGATCGACATCGACAAGGGGGGCGCCAAGCTGATCCGCATCCGTGACAACGGCTGCGGTGTCGCCAAAGATGAGCTGGTACTTGCGCTGTCGCGTCATGCAACCTCCAAGGTGGCCACGCTGGATGATCTGGAAGGGATCAACAGCCTCGGTTTTCGTGGCGAGGCGCTCGCCTCCATCAGCTCTGTCTCCCGTCTCACCTTCACCTCCCGCACCGCCGAGCAGTCCGAAGCCTGGCAAGCCCAGGCGGAAGGGCGCGAGATGAGCGTCACCATCAAGCCGGCGGCCCATCCGGTAGGCACCACGGTGGAGGTGGTGGATCTCTTCTTCAATACCCCCGCGCGGCGCAAGTTCATGCGCAGCGAAAAGACCGAGTTTGCCCATATCGATGAGCTGGTGCGCCGCATCGCGCTCTCCCGCTTCGATGCCACCCTGATCCTGCGCCACAATGGCAAGGTGGTGCGCCAGTACAAGGCCGCCAATACCGTGCCGGAGCAGGAGCGACGTCTCGCCGCCGTTTGCGGCACCCCCTTCATGCACCATGCGCTGGCGGTGGAGAGCGAGCATAGCGACGTGCGGTTGTGGGGCTGGCTGGCGACCCCGGAGGGGGCAAGACCGCAGAACGACCTGCAATACACCTATGTCAACGGCCGGATGATGCGCGACAAGCTCATCAACCACGCCATCCGTCAGGCCTATGACGAGTTGCTGCCTCCCGATCGCTTCGCTGCTTATGTGCTCTATATCGAGCTGGATCCCCGTCAGGTGGATGTCAACGTCCACCCGGCCAAGCATGAGGTGCGCTTCCATCAGGCGCGGCTCATCCACGACTTTATCTTTCAGGCGCTGTTTACCGCGCTGCGCCGCGAAGGAGTCAGCGCCGCTCATCAGGACGCGCCGCTGGCCGAAACCCTGGTCGAGTTGCCGGTCAGTCCGCAGATTGAATATCCCGGTCAGGCGCCACGTCCCGAATGGTACGGTGCCGAGCACAGCTACCGGGCACCTGCACAGGTGCGGGAGGGGGGCGGTGGGGCAGGCCGAGCCAGCAATTATCAACCGCCCGAGCCCCCCAGTCGGGAGGCGATGCGCGGCATGGGCGCTCTGCTAACTACGCTGCCTATCGCGACTGAGGCTGCGCCTGCGCAGCCCACTGATCCAGTGCCGTCACCCAAACAGGGGGGATGTCGCGCCCTGACACTGGTGGAGCAGGCCTACCTGTTGATCGAGCGGGATAATCAGCTGGCGCTGCTCTCGCTGGTGCGTGCCGAGCGGGTGCTGCTGCGTCACTGGTTGCTGGAGACCTGGGGCCAGGGGCTGGCGGCCCAGCCGCTGTTGCTGCCGGTCTCCTTCAAGCTGCCGAAGAATTTGATCGCGCTGGTGACCGAGCAGGAACGTTTGCTGAAACGGATGGGGCTGGAGTTGAAAAGCGGGGGGCGCGACACCATGATCCTGACTCGGGTGCCGGCTCTGCTGCGCCAGACCGATCTGGTGCGTCTGTTACCCGAATTGCTGCAAATTATCGAGGGCGGATCTGACAGTGATGCTGGTCAGCAGGCTGAAGTATTATGCCAATGGCTGGTGGAGCAGGGGATAAGCCGCGAGAAGATATACGATTTTTCAACTGCCAGTCGTCTGCTGACGGAACTTGTGACCGATTTCAGTGACCAGCTTGGTGACATGCGTATGGTGCGCCCGCTTTCGCTGGCGACTGTGCTGGAGGAGTTTGAACATGGCGAGTGACTTGCCGACCGCAATTTTTCTGATGGGGCCGACGGCCTCCGGCAAGACGGATCTCGCCATTGAACTGTGCCAGGCATTGCCTTGCGACATCATCAGCGTCGATTCTGCGCTGATCTATCGCGGCATGGATATAGGTACGGCCAAGCCCACCGCTGATGAACTGGCGCGGGCTCCGCACCGGCTGATAGACATTCTTGATCCCGCGGTGAGCTATTCGGCAGCTGATTTTTGCAAGGATGCCCTGCGGGAGATGAAAGAGATCGCCGACCGTGGCCGCATTCCGCTGCTGGTGGGTGGTACCATGCTCTATTTCAAGGCGTTGCTGGAGGGATTGTCCCCGCTGCCCTCAGCCGATCCCGCCATTCGAGCCGGGATTGAGGAAGAGGCTGCCCGCCTCGGTTGGCAGGCGCTGCACGATGAGCTGGTGCGCATCGACCCGGTGGCCGGGGCGCGAATTCACCCCAATGACCCGCAGCGGCTCAGCCGGGCGCTTGAGGTCTACCGTATCAGCGGCAAGACCCTTACCGAGCTGACGCAGGTGCAGGGGGAGGGCTTGCCCTATCGAGTGCAGCAGTTTGCCATCGCCCCGAGCGATCGTGCCGTGCTGCATCAGCGTATCGAACAGCGCTTTGACAAGATGCTGCAAGGTGGCTTTGAACAGGAGGTTCGTGCGCTGATGGCGCGCGGCGATCTGCACCCGGATCTCCCCTCCATTCGCTGTGTGGGTTATCGCCAAATGTGGGACTACCTGTGCGGTGAAGTGGGGTATGATGAGATGCGTTATCGTGGCATTGTTGCCACACGCCAATTGGCAAAACGACAGATGACCTGGTTGCGCGGCTGGCCCGATGTGACCTGGTTGGAATCTGGTGAGTCTGGCAATCTCGACCGCGTGCTTGCTCGCGCTGGTGCGGCTTGACACTCCCTGTATAATCAGGTTGTTATATTGATATTCGGTGTTTAAAAACAACAAACTATAAGGAAAAGAAAAATGGCTAAGGGGCAATCTCTCCAAGACCCGTTTTTGAATGCGCTGCGCCGTGAGCGGATTCCTGTTTCTATCTATTTGGTGAACGGCATCAAACTGCAAGGTCAGATCGAGTCTTTTGACCAGTTTGTTATCCTGCTGAAAAACACCGTGAGCCAGATGGTTTACAAGCACGCCATCTCGACTGTCGTACCGGCCCGTGCCGTCAATCATCACCAGCCCACTCCGGGTGGCGCGGCTGATGAACAGGGTGATGCCGAGGCGTGATATCCCTGGGCGAGTCGACTCGCCAACTCAGATTCATCATGATTCCTGTTAAGGAGCAAGCGCTTGTTTGACCGTTATGAAGCTGGCGAACAGGCCGTTCTGGTGCATGTCAACTTCAGTGATGAGGGTGAGCGGGAGGATCTGGAAGAGCTCAAGATGTTGGTGAGTTCTGCCGGTGTAAATGCGCTGGCGGTCATCACCACCAGTCGTAGTGCGCCCAGTGCCAAATTTTTTGTCGGCAGCGGCAAGGCTGAAGAGATCGCGTCCCAGGTCCAGATGCTGGATGCGGATGTGGTGATCTTCAACCATGCCCTGACTCCTGCCCAGGAACGAAATCTGGAACGTCTGTTCCAGTGCCGGGTGGTGGACAGAACCGGTCTGATCCTCGACATCTTCGCCCAGCGCGCCCGAACCCATGAAGGTAAACTGCAGGTCGAACTGGCCCAGTTACGCCACCTTTCCACTCGCCTGGTGCGAGGCTGGACCCACCTTGAGCGTCAAAAGGGCGGGATCGGTCTGCGTGGCCCGGGTGAAACCCAACTTGAAACTGACCGACGTCTGCTGCGGGAACGCATCAAGGCGATTTTGCGTCGGCTCGACAAGGTGGCCAAGCAGCGGGAGCAGGGACGCCGCGCCCGCAACCGCAACGAAGTGCCGACGGTGTCACTGGTTGGTTACACCAACGCCGGAAAGTCCACTTTGTTCAACCAACTTACAGCTGCCAGCGTGTATGCTGCCGACCAATTGTTCGCAACTCTGGATCCCACCCTGCGTAAACTGGTGATCCGGGATGTGGGTGATGTGATTTTGGCGGATACAGTTGGATTTATTCGACACTTGCCCCATGATCTGGTCGCGGCCTTCAAAGCGACCCTGCAGGAGACCCGCGAAGCGGATCTGCTGCTGCATGTGGTGGACTGTGCCGATGAGCAGATGCAGGAGAATATCGACTCCGTGCAGCAGGTGCTGGCCGAAATTGAAGCTGACGACAGGCCTCAGCTGATGATCTGCAACAAGATCGACAAGCTGGCGGATCGTCCTGCTGGTCTGGAGCGAGATGACGAGGGGCGCCCAGTGCGCGTCTGGCTGTCGGCTCAGACTGGTGAAGGTTGTGAGCATCTGTTTACGGCGCTGACTGAACTGCTGGCCGGCTCCATGGTGCACCACACCCTGCAGTTGCCACCCTCGGCAGCAAGATTGCGCAGTGCGCTTTATCAGTTGAAGGGCATTGAGCAGGAAGGCTTTAGCGAGGAGGGAGATTTCGTGCTGGAAGTCCGCTTGCAAGTGGCCGACTGGAACCGCCTCGTAAAGCAGGAAGGTGAGAGTTTACAACGCTTTATCAGGCATTGATTCGTCGATGAAGATGAACCCTTAGGGGCTTCTCAACGTATGATGGCCCGATAGAGATGATATCCATCCGCATGTATTAATGGAGACGCTGATGGCTTGGAATGAGCCTGGTAACAACGGCAAAGACCGTGACCCTTGGGGGAATAACGGCAAGAATCAGGGACCCCCTGATCTGGATGAAATGCTGCGCAAAGTGAGCCGCCGTTTCGGTGGCTTGTTTGGTGGCGGCAAATCTGGCGGCGATGTAGGTCGCTTTGGTATCTCCATCGCGCTGGTTGTGGCTGTGGTGGTGTGGGTCGTCAGCGGCTTCTACACCATTCGTGAAGCGGAACGTGGTGCAGTGCTGCGGTTTGGCAAGTTTTCCCATATTGTCGAGCCGGGTCTGCGCTGGAATCCCACCTTTATCGACAAGGTGATCCCGGTGGATGTCGAGTCCGTGCGCTCGCTGCCTGCTTCCGGTTTCATGCTGACTCAGGATGAAAACGTGGTGCGGGTCGAGATGGACGTGCAGTACCGTGTGGTCAACCCCGAGCAGTATCTGTTTAGCGTAACGAATGCTGACGAGAGCCTGAGTCAGGCCACCGACAGTGCCCTGCGTTATGTTGTGGGCCACACCAAGATGGACGACGTGCTGACCACCGGTCGTGAGAAGGTGCGTCAGGAGACCTGGCAGGTGATTGATGGCATCATCGAGCCTTACCAGATGGGTCTGCAGATCGTCGACGTCAACTTCTTGCCGGCTCGTCCGCCGGAAGAGGTGAAGGATGCGTTTGATGACGCCATTGCCGCTCAGGAAGATGAGCAACGCTTCATCCGCGAGGCCGAAGCCTATGCCCGTGAAGTCGAGCCGAAGGCCCGTGGTCAGGTCAAGCGTCTGGAGCAGGAAGCGGAAGCCTACAAGTCCCAGATTGTGCTGAAAGCCCAGGGTGAAGTGGCCCGCTTCAACGAGCTGCTGCCCCAGTATCAAGCTGCGCCCGATCTGACA
Source organism: Aeromonas sp. 602658 (assembly GCF_049173005.1). Lineage (NCBI taxonomy): Bacteria > Pseudomonadati > Pseudomonadota > Gammaproteobacteria > Aeromonadales > Aeromonadaceae > Aeromonas > Aeromonas sp. 602658. The sequence goes on from NZ_JAAKRF010000039.1 coordinate 5,741, forward strand.
CGCAATCGTATCTACCTGGAGACCATGGAAGAGCTCTATCAGCAGGCCAATAAAGTGGTGGTCGACATGCCGGCTGGCAACAACAGCATGATCTATCTGCCGCTCGACAAGTTGGCTGGCAAGCAGGCGAGCGTCCAGCAGGGGCGTCCAGCTGCTGCGCCGACCATCGAGTCCACGCCAGCTTCCAACGAGGGCGCCAACTCCACTCCGACGCCGCTGCGTAGCGGTGACCGCTTCAGCTCAGGGAGAAACTGATAGATGAAAAAGCTAGCTATTGGTGTAATCGCTGTCGCGGCCATGGTCTGCTTCTCTTCTGTCTTTATCGTTGATGAAGGCCAGAAGGGGATTGTGGTGCAGTTCGGCAAGGTGAAGCGGATTGATTCCGGTGAGCCCCGTCTCTATGAACCGGGCCTGCACTTCAAGGTGCCGCTCATCGACCAGGTTCGCAAAATGGATGCACGGATCCAGACCATCGACAGCCAGGCTGACCGTTTTGTCACCTCCGAGAAGAAAGACCTGATCATCGATTCCTATGTGAAATGGAAGATCGAGGACTTCTCCAAGTACTACCTGGCAACCGGTGGTGGTAACAAGTTGCAGGCCGAGGATCTGCTCAAGCGCAAGATCAACAACGGTCTGCGCTCCGAGATTGGTAATCGTACTATCAAGGATATCGTCTCCGGTGAACGCAGTACCGTGATGGAAGATGCTCTGATGAAGATGGCGCGCTCCTCCGAGCTCGGCATCAAGGTGGTGGATGTGCGGATCAAGCAGATCAACCTGCCGGTGGAAGTGTCCAACTCCATTTACCAGCGGATGCGGGCCGAGCGTACTGCCGTGGCCCGTGAGCATCGCTCCCAGGGGCGTGAGCAGGCCGAGATCCTACGGGCCGATATTGATCGCAAAGTGACCGTGATGATCGCTGATGCAGAGAGTAACGCTCGTCAACTGCGTGGTGAAGGGGATGCGGAAGCCGCTAAAATCTATGCCGACAGCTACAAGAAAGATCCCGAGTTTTTCAGCTTCGTGCGCAGTATGGAGGCCTATCGCAAGAGCTTCGCCGGTGGCAACGACCTGATGGTGCTCAAGCCGGATAGCGAGTTTTTCCGTTACTTCAAGTCTCCTGAAGGCACCAAGCAGTAAGTGTCGGGAGTTGTTTTGCCAGGGGCCTGCTTTGTCAGGCCCTTTTATTTGTCTGCCAAACAAACGGGATCAATGGTTTTTGACGGGAGAGGGGCAGAATGATGACATCCATACTGACGGGGCTGGGTCTGCTGTTGCTGTTTGAAGGGCTCGGCCCGTTGTTGATGCCCAGGGCATGGCAGCAGATGTTACGGCTGCTGAGCGATCAGCCACCGGAGCAGTTGCGCCGTATCGGCGGCTCGTTAGTGGTTGCGGGTAGCGTGATCCTCTGGATGCTGAGTCGCTGAGTCTGGCGCAATGCACTGTCCAGCAGATAGCAGACAATAAAAAAGAGGCCGAAGGCCTCTTTTTCATGCATGTCGTTTACTCAGGCACTGCGCTGCACCGCCATGTGGGCCAGTGTTTCCAGCGCGTGCTTGTGCGGGGAGTCCGGCAGGATGGCGAGGGCGGCAATGGCCTTGTCGGCCTCTTCCCGGGCCCGCATGCGGGAGTACTCCAGCGCGCCGGTACGGTCGAGAATCCCGAGGATCTGCTCAAGATGTTCCATACCGTTGCGGTGCTCGATGGCATCGCGCACCAGCTGGCGTTCTTCCGGCGTGCCCACATCCATGGCACGCAGCAGCGGCAGGGTTGGTTTGCCTTCGGCCAGATCGTCGCCGACGTTCTTGCCCATCTCTTCGCTCTGGGAGCAGTAGTCCATCACGTCATCAATGATCTGGAACGCGGTGCCCAGATACTTGCCGTAATCGGTCATGGCCTGTTCGACGGGCTCGGGCTGATGGGTCAGCACGGCGGCGAGTCGGGTAGCGGCCTCGAACAGCTTGGCGGTCTTGCAGTAGATGACCGTCATGTAGCTCTCTTCGGTGGTATCCGGGTCGTTGCAGTTCATCAGCTGCAACACTTCCCCTTCGGCGATGGTGTTGGTTGCATCCGAGAGGATCTCCATCACCCGCAGGTTGGAGAGTTCGGCCATCATCTGGAAGGAGCGGCTATAGAGGTAGTCACCGACCAGCACGCTGGCAGCATTGCCAAACATGGCGTTGGCAGTTTCCCGGCCGCGGCGCAGGTCGGATTCGTCGACCACGTCGTCGTGCAGCAGGGTAGAGGTGTGAATGAATTCGATGATGGCGGCCAGTTTCAGGTGATCCTCACCTTCATAGCCCAGCGCACGCGCAGCCATCACGGTCAGCATGGGGCGCATCCGTTTCCCGCCGGCGCTGACAATGTAGAAACCCAGCTGATTGATCAGACTAACGTCGGACTGGAGTCGGGCCAGGATCAGTTCATTGACCGCCGTCATGTCGGCGGCACAGAGCGCACGGATAGTCTGTTGGTCCATAAGTCTCGTAACGTGACAGCAGCAATAACTGCGATTTTAGTAATGGCAGGGATTCTACACGATTTCACAATGGGTTACAGTTAGGCGTTTATCCACGGCGGCAGATATGCGCACAAAATAAACTTTTTGCTAAATTGGCCTTGCCTGAGCAGATCGATTTGCGTAGAATGCCCGCCCATTGTTATAGGTTTTTGCGCATGTCTAGCCTTGAGCAAAAGACATGCCTTTACGGAGTTAATCAAATGTACGCGGTATTCCAAAGCGGCGGAAAACAACACCGTGTGGCCGAAGGTCAAATCGTTCGTCTGGAAAAGCTGAACGTTGAGACTGGCGCTACCATCGACTTCAACGAAGTGCTGATGGTTGCTGCAGGCGACACTTTTAAAGTAGGTGCTCCTTTCGTTGAAGGTGGCAAGGTTGTAGCTGAAGTTGTGGCTCACGGCCGTGGCGAGAAAGTGACTATCGTCAAGTTCCGTCGTCGTAAGCACCACCGTAAGCAAGCGGGCCACCGTCAGTGGTTCACTGAAGTCAAAATCACTGGCATCAGCGCTTAATTAGAGGAGTCCGATAGATGGCACACAAAAAAGCTGGCGGTTCATCCCGCAACGGTCGCGATTCTGAAGCTAAACGCCTGGGCGTGAAGCGTTTCGGCGGCGAAACAGTTCTGGCTGGCAGCATCATCGTTCGTCAGCGCGGTACCAAGTTCCACGCTGGTGAGAACGTTGGTCTGGGCAAGGACCACACCCTGTTCGCTACCGCGAACGGCAAGGTGCAGTTCGAAGTTAAAGGTCCGCTGAATCGTAAGTACGTTAGCATCGTTGCTGAGTAATTACGGACCGCAAGGATCCGAAGCCCCGCCAACAGGCGGGGCTTTTGTTTTTCCGAAATAATGACGAAAAAACGGAACGCAGATGACCCGGGTACCGAGATTGCCCGGAGAGGCAAGATGCGTATCGCCCGCAGGGGTCTGTACCACTATAATTGCGTATCGGTTTTTCGAATTAAGGTGACGGTTACCTATGAAGTTTGTTGATGAAGTCCAGATTCGAGTCGATGCCGGTGACGGTGGTAACGGTTGTGTAAGTTTTCGCCGTGAAAAATATATTCCCAACGGTGGTCCGGATGGTGGTGACGGTGGTGACGGTGGTGACGTCTATCTGGTTGCCGATGAGAACCTCAACACCCTGATCGACTACCGTTTTGAGCGTTTCCATGCTGCCGAGCGTGGCGAGAATGGCCAGAGTGCCAACTGTACCGGTCGTCGTGGCAAGGACAAGATCCTGCGCGTGCCGGTCGGTACCCGTGCAACCGATGACGATACCGGCGAGTTGCTGGGCGACTTGACTCACCACGAGCAGAAGTTGCTGGTTGCCAAGGGCGGTTTCCACGGTTTGGGCAATACCCGCTTCAAGAGTTCGGTCAACCGGGCTCCACGCCAGAAGAGCAACGGCACCCCGGGCGAAGTGCGTACCCTGAAGCTGGAGCTGCTGTTGCTGGCTGACGTCGGTATGCTGGGTCTGCCCAACGCCGGTAAATCTACCTTTATTCGCGCTGTTTCTGCCGCCCGCCCGAAAGTCGCTGATTATCCCTTTACCACCCTGGTGCCGAACCTCGGTGTGGTGCGTGGTGAGAACTCCCGCTCCTTCGTGATCGCCGATATTCCGGGCCTGATTGAGGGGGCAGCCGAAGGCGCAGGTCTTGGTATCCGTTTCCTCAAGCACCTCGAACGCTGCCGCGTGTTGATCCATCTGGTGGATATTTGCCCCATTGATGGCTCCGATCCGGCTGAAAATGCCGTGACCATCGTGCGTGAGCTGGAGAAGTACAGCCCGGAACTGGCTGGCAAGCCGCGCTGGCTGGTGTTCAACAAGATGGATCTGATCCTGGAAGAAGAGGCTCAGGAAGTGATGGATCGCGTGAAAGCCGCCCTCAACCACGAAGGGCCGGTCTACGCCATCACTGCCATCAGCAAGGAAGGGACCAAGAAGGTCTGCTACGACATCCTGGATCTGCTGGATACCATGCCCCGTCAGCTGGAGCAGGATGCCAAAGAGGCGATCGAGAAAGTGGAGTTCAAGTGGGACGACTACCACAAGAACCAGCTGGCTAAAGCCGAAGCGGAAGCGCTTGCCGCCTCCATGGCCTTTGACGAAAGTCTCGACGATGATGATTGGGATGACGAAGATGATGATGGTGTGGAAGTGATCTACGTCCGTGACTGATACCCTTGTCTGTCCATTTCATTGATAACCGGAGCCTGAACAGGCTCCGGTTTTTTTATGCCTGTCGAGTAGTGGCTCATTAGGTATATTTGTGATGCCACTTATTGCCTGCAGTTGATAACTGTTTATACTGCCCATCAAAATTAACAGTAATGAAACAATCGTCTGGCGATGTCGATTGAATCGATATGCGTTTCTGTATCTGATTGTTTTGATGGAAGGTTTACCTGTAAAAATTTTTATGCGCAGATTTATGCCTTATGGGCTTGTTTGTGCATTTTTTTGGAGTATTCTTGCGCCCGTTTTTCCGGTTAATGCATGAATACGCAGGTAGGCCGGGCTAGGGAAAAGTAACATTAGGGCAGTCTTATCATGCTGGAAAAGAGTCTTGAAGCATCTGCGGTTAATACCCGCCGTAACTTGTTGATGTTTCTAATACCGTCACTGATCGGTATCTTGCTGTTCATGACGCCGGTCGTCTATGACGGTAACGTCACCATCCCCGTCGCAGTGCTGGCCAAGCTGGTGCAGCGGGTTTTTGCCGATTATCTGGTTGCCATGGTCAGTGCGGTGATCACTACCACCATGCTGATGACTATCATCACCTGGTTGTTCAAACCGGCGATTCTGGTGCGTAGACCATTCCTCAACAGCCTGTTCAACGTCTCTCCTTTCTGGGCCTGCGTGCGGGTGGTGGGTGGTATTTTCGTGCTGCTGACCTTCTTCCAGGTGGGACCAGAGGTGCTTTATTCAGGCGCAACCGGCGGCCTGGTGCTTAATGATCTGCTGCCAGTGCTGTTTTCAGTCTTCATTTTTGCCGGCCTGCTGCTGCCGTTGCTGCTCGATTTCGGGCTGCTGGAGTTTGTCGGCACTATGATGACTCGCATCATGCGTCCGGTATTCCGGTTGCCGGGTCGCTCTGCCGTGGACTGCTTTGCCTCCTGGCTGGGGGATGGCAGTGTCGGCATCCTGCTGACCAGCAAGCAGTACGAAGGGAAGTTCTATACCCAGCGGGAAGCGGCCGTTATTGGCACCACCTTCTCCGCCGTCTCCATCACCTTCTGTCTGGTAGTGATCTCCCAGGTGAAGATGGAACACATGTTCGTTCCCTTCTATCTGACTGTCTGTCTGGCTGGGGTGGTTGCCGCTATCGTGGTGCCACGTCTGCCGCCGCTATCCTGGAAGAAGGATATCTATATCGATGGCGCTCCCCTGTGTCGCAAGCAGGAGGCGGTGCCCCACCAGCACAGTGTGATGAGTTATGGTTTCGAACGTGCATTGACCAAGGCAGAGCAGATGACCGGTCTCGGTGCCGTCGCCCGGGAAGGGGTGAAAAATGCGCTCGACATGCTGTTTGGCGTGTTGCCTGTGGTCATGGCGATCGGTACCTGTGCCCTGATGCTGGCCGAACACACCCCCATCTTCAACTGGCTTGGCGCTCCCTTCGTCCCCTTGCTGGAACTGCTGCAACTGCCGGAGGCGGAAGCCGCATCCAAGACTATCATGGTCGGTTTTGCCGATATGTTTATTCCGGCTGTGCTGGCTTCGACCATCGATAGCGAGATGACCCGCTTCGTCATTGCCGCCATGTCGGTGACCCAGCTGATCTATATGTCCGAAGTGGGGGCCCTGCTGCTGGGCAGCAAGATCCCGGTCAAACTGTGGGAGTTGTTTGTGATCTTCCTGATGCGCACCCTGGTTACCCTGCCGGTGATTGCCGGTGTAGCGCATCTGCTGTTCTAAGGACTACGCCATAGTGAAAAACGGTCAACCTGGGTTGACCGTTTTCTTTTCCGCGGTAATGGGAGAGCATCGCCCTTAGGCTGGTTCAGCCTCTAGTGACGGGACACTGGATAGTCAGGGAGTGGACCGTGTTGGCGATGCTATAGGGCTTGGCCGCCTTGTAGACCTTCTTATCTTCGTCGTAGCTTCCTCCCAGATACTGGGTGCTGTATAGCGTCTGCTGGCGGCGATCTGTCTCCTTGTAGCCCTGTGGGCAGGTCTGGTTGGCTTGCTGAAAGCAGGCCGTCATGCTGCTGCACTCTATGTAGAAGCCGAGCTGGCCCTTATCGGCAAGGCGCACCGGGGTGACGGTGGGGGTGGGGGGAGACAACAGGGAGCAGCCGGAGAGCGTCAGCGCGCCCAGCAGAACGAGATGTTTTGACATAGATAACCTGAACAGTGTGGTGTGACAAAGAGTGAGGGGGAGTCTATTGCTCCCCCTTCGCTATAGGGGCACCGTTATAACCAGCCCGGGGCGTTCAGGCCAGCCCGCAAATGTAAGAAGATATGACCCAGCTAGGCCTGTGCGGCCAGCAGTGCGGTTTCATCCACCTGATCCAGTTGGGCGGTCTCGAGGAAGCGTCTGGCGTAATCGCGCCAGATACCGCTGCTGACAAACAGAACGAACAGATCCGGGTCGATATGCTGTTCACGTACCATGCTCTGCATGATGGCAAGAGCCTGGGAGACCGTCTTGCCAGATTTGTAGGGGCGATCACTGGCGGTCAGAGCCTCGAAAATATCGGCGATAGCCATGATGCGGGCCGGTACGCTCATCTGTGATCCGGTCAGCTGGCGTGGGTAACCCTTGCCATCCATCCGCTCGTGATGGCCGCCGGCAATCTCCGGCACGCAGCGAAGATGACGGGGGAAGGGGAGGTGCTCCAGCATGCGTATGGTCTGGATGATGTGCTCGTTGATCTTGTAGCGCTCCTCCTCGGTGAGGGTTCCCCTGCTGATGGCAAGGTTGTATCTCTCCCCCCGGTTGTAGAGATGGTGCGGTACCTTGACCTTGAAGCCCCAGGGATTGTGCTCGTCGAACCGATCTCCATCCGGACGAGGCACAAGGTGCCAGCACTTGTCGGCCAGCAGTGGCTCGAGGCAGGGCAACTCGGGAGATGGTTCTTTCTGACGCAGCTTGATCTCCTCCCGGCTGATGCCGAGCCGATCGTCCAGGGTGCGCAGCCAGGTGCGGCTGGCGATGGCGTCGAGCCGTTCAATCTTCTCGGGGGCCATCCACTCGCCACCCAGATTGCACTCGGCGATGAAGGCAAACTCCTGATCCAGCTCGGCCCAGCGCGGGGCTGCCTCTTCCCGGCAGGCACTTCTGATCTCTGATGACAAGCGGGCAGCGAGGCACTCGATATAGACATCCCGCTTGAGTACTTCAAAACGGGTGCGGATCTCGTGGATCCGGTCGTAGAGGGTCTCCAGTTTGGTGGCCTTGTCGACCACGAACTCCGGGGTGGTCACCTTGCCACAGTCATGTAGCCAGCTGGCGATATGGATGGCTTCCCACTCCTCCTCGTTGAGAGTGAAATCGGCAAAGGGGCCCTGTCGCTGGGCGCAGGCCGCCTCGGTCAGCATCCGGGTCAGCTCCGGCACCCGCTGGCAGTGACCGCCGGTGTAGGGGCTCTTGGCGTCGATGGCGCCGGCCATCAGCTCGATAAAGGATTCGAGCAGCTGTTTCTGCTCTTCCAGCAAGCGCTGGTTCTCGATGGCGGAGGCGGAAGTGCCCGCCAGCGCTTCGATGAGGCTGATGCGCGATGCCAGCTCCTGTTCGCTGCAGCGTGGCAGGATCAGCAGGAGGTATCCGATCAGCTCCTTACGATGGCCGCAGAGCGGCTCAGCCACCAGCTGGCATGGGTCGGGAAAGGAACCCCAACTGTCCAGGTGTTGCCTCCATGTCGCCTCATCCAGGCTGAGGGAGATGCGCTGGGAAGTGGCCATGCCGGATAGCAATGGTTGTGGCCAGGGAACCTGCCCAAGGGGCAGCTCGGTTTGCTGCCAGCGGGCCTGGACCGGCTGCATCTTTTGCTGTTGGGCCAGGTAGAGGCTCCCCCCTTTTGCCTGTACCGCGGCGATGGTTTCATGCAGGATGCGGCTTAGCAGGGAGTCGAAGCGGTGCTCTGCAGCCAGTGCTCTACCCATGCTCATGAAGTTGCCGAGGGTTTGGCGCATGCCGGACATGGTGCGGGCAAGGTCATCTATCTCCCGGATGGCCGATTCTGGAACCTGCCCCTCGCCAAAGTCGAAACGCTGGATCCGCTCGGCCTCGCGGGTCAGGGCCAGCAGCGGGGTAGCGGTACGGCGGGAGACCATCCAGATCACTGGCAGCAGCAACAACAGGCTGGTCAGCGCCCATGCCATATTGATCAGTGCTTCATTGCGTGCCTGCTGATAGAGCAGATCTGCCGAGGCCAGCAGGGCGATGTAAAAAGGAGTGTCCTTGCCGAGGGGGGAGATATTGACCAGCCACTCTTGTTTTTCCCCTGTGGTCAGGGTCAGCTCCCGGGGAGAACCATCCAGCAGCACAGGCGTCCTCTCTAGCCTAGTTTTCAGCTCGGCCATGACTGGGCCGCCCAGAGCCGTGATCGCTGGCAGCTGGGTTAGCTGATCATAGGCTGGCAGATGTACAGGATCGGCCGCCAGTAGGGTCGCGGAGCGATCGAACAACACTACCTGGCTTTGGAGCGGCAACTGCAGCTCGCCAATCAAGGCCGAGAGCCCTTCGACACTGGCATCCAGCCCGATCACGGCGCGTTGGCTATGGCTGGTGACAGCCAGCGTCATGCCCGGCTCCCTGGTGGTAAAAAAGAGATAGGGGGTGGTGGCGACAATCTTTGATGAACCGCGAGCCAGCCGGTACCAGTCGCGGCTGCGGGGATCGAATCGATAATCCGCCATGGCTCGCCGCCCCAAAAGTTGCAGCTGCTCATCAAAATAGAGGAACTCTCCCCGCCCGCTACTCAGGCTCTGAACCAGCAACTGGCTGCCTTCAGGCACAGCCTGCACCTGGGCCCGGGCACGTTCCGTGAGTTTTCGTACCAGAAAGAAATCGCCACTCTCATAGCCGATGTAGACGGCACCATAGCTGTCGCGATTAGCCAGGATCTCTGCCAACAGCGGCAGATACTCCAGTCGGCTTGCCAGATCGCTCATGTCGGCCAGTCGGCTGCTGGCTAGCAGGCTGAGGGACATGCGGGCTGGCTGCTCGTTCAGTTGCAGAGCGAGGGCCAGCTGTTCCCGGTACTGTTTGAAGTTGTGGCGCTCATGTTCCAGCATCTGGCGAGAGCCCTGCTGGAACTGCAGCAGAATCAGCAGCATGCCCAGCACACTGAACAGCAGGGTAAATAGGGTGGCAATGTGAACATAGAAGGGCTTGCGCCCGGATCTGGCAGTGATCATGGACATTTCCTTGTCACAGTGATGCTTGCGGAGACGATCTGTCAGCAGTGTGTCAATACGATAACAGAAATGACAATACTGGCCTGATATCTGTGCTTTTCCATGGTTGCCCACTGCCAGGCAGAGCTTGGCAGGAGATAGTGATTCATTCAGGTATCCCGTGCTACATTGCCTCACTTGTTACTGGTCTGTAAATCCATGGAGTGACTCATGCCTGCCATCCCCTATTCCGTGCTCGATCTGGTGCCTGTTGCCGAAGGTTCCGTACCTGCCGAGTCATTTCGCCGTTCGCGGGATCTAGCCCGCCATGCCGAGGGCTGGGGTTACCAGCGCTACTGGCTGGCCGAACACCACAACATGCCGGGCATTGCCAGTGCCGCCACCTCGGTGCTGATCGGTCATCTGGCCGAAGCCACCACCACTTTGCGGATCGGCGCGGGTGGCATCATGCTGTCGAACCACTCGCCGCTGGTGATTGCCGAGCAGTTTGGCACCTTGGCTTCTCTCTATCCCGACCGCATCGACCTTGGCCTTGGCCGCGCCCCCGGGACCGATCAGCGCACCATGCGGGCGCTGCGACGTATGCGCAGCGGTGAGGTGGATGATTTCCCAGCCGATGTGCGTGAGCTGATGAGCTACTTTGGCGACGAGATCGGCGCCGTGCAGGCGGTGCCTGGTCAGGGGCTGCATCTGCCCATCTGGCTGCTGGGCTCCAGCCTCTACAGCGCGCAACTGGCGGCGGCGATGGGCTTGCCGTTCGGTTTTGCCTCCCATTTCGCCCCTGCCATGTTGCTGCAGGCGCTGGAGATCTACCGCAGCCAGTATCGCCCCTCCGCTCGCTGGCCCAAGCCCCATGCGGTGGTCTGTATCAATATGATCGCCGCCGACAGCGAGCGGGAGGCACGCTTCCAGTTCACTACCGTGCAGCAGCAGTTCTTGCGTCTCCATCGCGGTGATGCGGGCAAGCTGCCCGCGCCGGTCGTCCAGCTTGGTGACGAGTGGGCGCCCCGTGAGCTGATGGCGATGGAGCAGACCCTGGCCCGCTCGCTAGTGGGCAACCCGGAGCAGGTTCGTCATGGACTCAAGGCGCTGCTGGCGGAAACCCGTGCCGATGAGCTGATGTTCAATGGGCCCATCGTCGATCATCAGGCCCGACTGCGCTCCTTTGAAATTGCCGCCGAGCTGATGCAGAGCCTGTGATTACACATCCGGGCACATCTGCATGTGTGGCAGAGCTTGACCTTATATCTCTTTATGTTTATTTAACTAATTGATTTTAAAGAGTTGTCAGGTTGATGTCGGCCATCTGTCGTGTCACCTTTCGCGGTGCAAGCCCTATGCTGGCCCTGTCAATTACCACAAGGAGTTCGAGATGATCGTCAGGAAGTTGAGATTGCAACGGGGTTGGTCTCAGGATCAGTTGGCAACGTTGACTGGTTTGAGTGTCCGCACTATCCAGCGGATCGAGCAGGGGCAGCAACCCGGACTGGAATCTCTCAAGGCCCTGGCCGCCGTCTTTGAACTCGATGTGGCTCAACTGGATGGATCAGAGCAACAGGAGCGCGAGATGAGAGGAAGTGACACTATGGGGCAGGATGCGGTGCAGGTATCGGCAGAGGAGCGGGCGGCAATGCGCTATGTGGAGGAGCTAAAGGGCTTCTATCACCATGTCGCCAGCTACGTGGTAGTGATCTGCGGGCTGTTTGTCATCAACTACCTGAGCAATCCGGAGTACATCTGGGCCTGGTGGCCAACCCTGGGATGGGGGCTGGGACTTGCCTCCCATGCTGTTCGGGTGTTTCAGCCCTTCAAGCTGTTTGGCCCCGAGTGGGAGCGGCGCCAGATCGAGAAGCGGCTGGGGCGCAAGTTGTAACATCATTCGCCGGAAAACAGGGAACCTAAACAGCAAGCCCGGCAACCAGCCGGGCTTTGTTATTGGAACGGGTTGTAGCCATCCGTGCGGCAGCGACCGCCCGATTGCAGCGCACTCCCTAGCTGGCGTGAACCGGGCAGGGGGTGGCGATCAGGGCATCATCCTCGTAGCGCCACAGGGTCAAGTTGTTGCCCCAGACACAGCCGGTATCGAGTGCCTTGATGTCGCTCTTGCCGGTGTTGCCCATCAGGGCTGCCCAGTGGCCGAACACCAGAATGGGATCGTCCACATGGTGTTCGCGCTGCTCGAACCAGGGACGCAGCCCCGGGGTCGACTCCTTGGGCCCCTTCTTGCATTTGAAGTCGAGACGACCGTCGAAATAGCAGAAGCGCATCCGGGTGAAGGTGTTGATGATGTAGCGGTAGCGGTCGATCCCGACCAGATCATCTTTCCAGCCATCGGGCTGGTCACCGTACATGTTGTGCAGCAGCCAGCTGTACTGGTCACCGCGCAGCAGGCTCTCTACCTCGCGGGCGCAGTTGCGCGCGGTGCGGACATCCCATGCGGGGGAGATCCCGGCATGCACCATCATGATGGGGAGATCCGGATGTTCGGCCAGCAGTGGGCGGTGGCGCAGCCACTCCAGCAGTTCATCCCGATCAGGGGCATCCATCAGGCTTTGCAGCTTGTCTTTCTTCTTGAGCGGTGCAACGCCATCGGCGACCGCCAGCAGGTGCAGGTCGTGGTTGCCGAGCACGGTAACGGCACGGTTGCCCAGCCCTTGGACAAAACGCAGGGTATTGAGGGAGTCCGGGCCGCGGGCGACCAGATCGCCGCAGAGCCAGAGCACGTCATTTTCGGGATCGAACGCGGCAAGATCCAGCAGACGGCGCAAGTCGTCGTAACAGCCCTGGATGTCACCGACAAAACAGTTCGCCATGAAACCTCAGTTGATAATATTGGGGATAGCCAGCGTGAAGGGGGCGATGGGCGCCTCAAACTGCTGACCAGAGCCATCTTGCAGGGTATAGCTCCCTTCCATCACCCCAAGCGGGGTCGCCAGCGGCACGCCGCTCTGGTAGCGGTAGGTCTCACCTTCGGCAATGACGGGTTGTTCCCCGACCACGCCCGGGCCTGCCACTTCCAGCATCTTGCCATTGGCATCGGTGATGAGCCAGCGTCGATGCAGCAGTTGCACCGGGCCGGGCCCCAGATTCTCAATCTCGATCAGATAGTGAAACTGGTAAGGGTCTTTGGAGCCCGCCACATACACGGGGTATGGGCGGATCTCGATGTGCGGGAGTGCCACAGGATCAGGCCTGTTGCTGATCCGCCAGCCAGTTGGCGATCATGACAAACTGCTCGAGGGAGAGATTCTCCGGGCGCAGGTTGCCATCGATACCAAGTTCGGTCAGCTGGGCGTCGGTGATGAAGTTGGAGAAGCTGTTGCGGATGGTCTTGCGACGCTGGCCAAAGCCCTCGGTACAGACGCGATTCAGACAACGAATGTCTTTTGCGACTATGGTCGGATTCTTGTGCGGGATCAGGCGAACCACGGCAGAGTCCACTTTCGGCGCCGGTTTGAAGGCACCCGGGCCCACTTCCAGCACAGGCACTACCTGACAGTAGTACTGGGTCATCACGCTGAGACGGCCATAAGCCTTGCTGCCCGGGCCTGCGGCCAGACGCAACACCACTTCCTTTTGCAGCATGAAGTGCATGTCTTCTACCCGATCAGCGAACTCGCACAGGTGGAAGATGAGCGGGGTGGAGATGTTGTAGGGCAGGTTGCCGAAGATACGCAGCGGCCCCTTGCCTTCACCCATCAGGGTGCCGAAGTCAAAACGCATGGCATCCGCTTCGATGACGGTCAGCTTGTCTTTGAGGGTCGGGTGCTCGCGCAGGCGAGCTGCCAGGTCCCGGTCAAGCTCGACCACGGTCATTTTGTCCATCTGGGCGGCGACCGGCTCGGTCAGCGCGGCCAGACCCGGACCGATCTCCACCAGATTCTGACCCGGCTGCGGGTTGATGGCGGCGACGATTTGATCGATCACATACCGGTCGTGCAAGAAGTTCTGACCGAAACGCTTACGGGCCGTGTGGCCCATGTGCACCTTACTGCTCATATCTTTTTTTCTCTACCATCTTGATGGCGTGGTTAATCGCGGTGACAAGGCTGCCCGGATCGGCCAGGCCCTTGCCTGCCAGATCCAGCGCGGTGCCGTGATCCACCGAAGTGCGGATGAAGGGAAGCCCCAGGGTGATATTGACCGAACTGCCGAAGCCCTTGTATTTGAGCACAGGCAGCCCCTGGTCGTGGTACATGGCGAGTACCGCATCCGCATCCTTGAGGTATTTCTCCTGGAACAGGGTGTCGGCCGGCAATGGGCCGACCAGATCGATCCCTTCCTGGCGCAGGGTGACCAGGGCGGGTTCGATCACGTCAATCTCTTCACGTCCGAGATGGCCACCTTCCCCGGCGTGGGGGTTGAGGCCGCAGACGTAAATACGGGGTTTGGCGATACCAAACTTGGTGGCGAGATCCTCGTTGAGGATCCGGATCACCTTGCCGAGGCGATCTTCGGTGATGGCCATCGCTACATAGGCCAGCGGAATATGGGTAGTCGCCAGTGCGACCCGCAGCCCCTCGGTTGCCAGCATCATTACCACATCGGCAGTGTTGGATTGTTGGGCAAAGAACTCGGTGTGGCCGCTGAACGAGACCCCGGCCTGGTTGATGATCCCCTTGTGCACCGGCCCGGTCACCACGGCGGCAAATTCGCCGCTCATGTTGCCATCGCAGGCACGCTGCAGGGTCGCTAGCACATAGGCGCCATTGCCTTCGTTCAGCTCGCCCGGCACCACGGGGGCGCCGAGAGAGACAGAACATACCGTCAGGGTGCCGGCTCGCTGCGGTTGTGCCGGTTGACTGGCATCATAGGGCTCAAGCTCGATGGGCAGCCCCAGCAGGGCCGCTCGCTCGCGCAGCAGCGCCGGATCGGCGATCACCACCAACTGGTGGGGCCAATCCTGCTGGGCAATCTGCAGCACCAGATCCGGGCCGATCCCGGCCGGTTCGCCCGGGGTAACGGCAAGGCGACGGCAGCTCATCAGCTCGCAGATCCTTCGACACGGATGTAAGCCTCATCACGCAGCTCGTCCAACCAGGCCTGGGACTCTTCCACGAAGCGGCGATTGTAGATCAGCTGATAGGCACGCTGTTCCAGAGCCTTGTCAGTGGCATCCTGGCTGCGACGATCTTCCACTTGGACGATGTGCCAGCCGTGGCTGGTGCGGAAGGGGGCGCTGATCTGGCCTGGTTGCAGCCGGTTAACCATGTCGCGAAACTCTGGTACATAGACGTTGGGATCAGACCAGCCCAGTTCGCCACCCTGCACCGCAGAGCCCGGATCTTCGGAATACTTCTCCGCCATGCTGGCGAAGCTTGCCTTGCCGCTCTTGATGTCGTGCAGAATGCCGTCCAGCATCCCCTTGGCTTTCTCTTCGCTCAGGATGATGGAGGGCTTGATCAGGATGTGACGGGCCTTCACCTCGGTCTGCATCACTTGCTGCTGACCCTTGGTGTCGAACACCTTGACGATGTGCAGACCGGCGCCGGAGCGCAGCGGGCCCACGATATCGCCCTTCTTGGTACCCTGTACCGCTTCGGCCATCAGGGTCGGCATCTCTTGCGGGCTCATCCAGCCCCAGTCACCCCCTTCCAGCGCCTTGGGGCCGTTACTCTCGGCAATGGCCAGTTTGCGGAAGTCGGCACCCTGCTTGAGGGCGGCCAGAATGTGCTCGATCTTGCTCTTGGCGGCATCCAGCTGGGCGGCGGTGGGGTTGTCCGGCAGGGCAATCTGGATATGGCCGACGTGGTATTCGTTCTGCTGTTGACCCTGTTTCTTCAGGATCTCCACCACCTGCTTCACCTCCTGCTCGGAGATGTTGATACGGCGGCGCACCTGATTGCGGCGCACCTCGTTCATCAGGATCTCGCGGCGAACCTCTTCCCGATACTGGGCATAGGTCATCCCTTCACGGGCGAGCTGGGCGCGCAGCTGATCCAGGGTCATCTTGTTGTCGGCGGCGATGCCCTGAATAGCCTGTTCCAGCTGGGTATCACTGATCTTCAGCCCCTGGCGATCCGCCAGTTGCAGCTGCAGGCTCTCCTGGATCAGACGGTCGAGTGCCTGTTTGCGCAGAGTGGCATCGTCAGGCAGAGACTGGCCGCTCTCCTGGGCGGAGAGTTTTACCTTGTTGACCAGTGCGTCCTGTTGACTGGACAGCACTACGTCCTTGTTGACCACGGCCAGCACTTTGTCCATCAGCTCGGGCGCAGCCAGTGCGGCCTGGCTCATGGCGCCGAACATTCCCGCGGTCAGCAGGGCAATCAGGGTCTTTTTCATATCCATCTCTCAAGGCTGGACCAGCATCATTGCTGGTCTTTCAGATTAAACGGGCGAACATAGGGCAACAGCTCGGTATCCAGCGTGACACTGCGGCCACCGGTACCCACGCTGCCAAGTCCCTTCATTTCAAACTGCAGACCAATGACTTTTTCCGAAGTGGGCTTCAGAGTGATGTTGTCCGGCTGGTTGTGCCACTCCAGGCTCATGTTGATGCTCCAGCAGCAGGAGTCGTATTTGACACCGATCTTGCGGTCAATGTTCACATCCTGCTTGATATCGCGATAGTAACCGCCATACATCTGCCACTGATCGGCGATCGGCGCCATCATCACCAGACCAGCCTGGCTGAGGTCTTCGGCCAGAGCAGGATTGCTCGGGTAGCGATAGTCCCGGTTGCCGTCCTGGATATAGCGGTAGTTGACCTGGGTGGTCAGCTTGCCGGTCCGGTATTCGACTGCACCGTTGCCGGCAGTAAATTCCCCCTCGGAGGTATCGTACTGGGTGCCGGCATGGGCGAACCACTCATCGGTGATCCGGGCATCCCCCTCGAACGAGAGCAGGGAGCGGGCGTTGGTGTTTTCCTGATCGGACGGGTAGAGGCGCACCTTGGGAGGTGTCATCTCGAAGGCCTGGGCTACCGCCAGACGTAACCGCTCATCCCCCACATTGTCATAGACCCGGCTGGTCAGGCCAACGGTGACCCGGTTGGCATCGCTGATGCGGTCGAGACCGGCGTAGCGGCGATCGCTGAACAGGCTGTAGTAGTCCTGACGGGTAGTGGTGGAGTCGTAAATCCCTATTTCGTCCTGATTCTTGTAAGGGATATAGAGGTACTGGAACTCAGGCTCCAGGGTCTGGGTGCCCTTGCCATCATACCAGTCTACCGGACGATCGAAGTTGACGCCCCCCTTGAGGCGGAAGGACGGCAAGGTGCGGGTAATGGTGCCGTCTTTCAGGGTCAGCTGCTGGCTATCTGCGTCTGTAAATTTACTGCGATCCTGGCTAATCAGGTCTTTGGGGATCTCCTGGTTGTAGGAGGTAAACATCAGTTTGTACTGGCTTATAAGGTAGTAACCCGGCGCATCGACCAGGGGGATGGTCAGGGTGGGAGCCAGATGCAGACGGGTAGCGGTATAACGCTCACCGGCCTGCTGGGCAGTGGCGCTGCCGCTGTCATAGCCAAACTTGGTCAGCTCGCTGTTCCAGGCCAGATCGAACCATTTCCCCTGCTGGAAGTAGTTGTAGTTGATGCGTGGCAGCATTTCGTGGGGCAGCAGCGCGTAGGGACTCAGGATCTGATAGCGACGCACCTCGGAGGTGAGGTTCCAGTTCTGCTGGTAGTAACCGGCGGTAAAGGATTGCTGCAACTGGCTGTCGACCTGGGTGCCCACTTGCGGGCTGAAGTCGTTGAAGTAGTTGTAATCCTTGTCCCGTACCTGGGTGTAGTCGATGCCTAAACGCAGGGAGCCATCCATCAGGGTGGATCCGTGACGAATATTCATCAGGTAACGATGACCATCTGAGAGGTACGGAGTCCCTGTCGACGGGTTGGTAAAGCTCGGGTTGCCAGCATCATACTGCTTGTCATCCCTGAGGCTTTCAAAATAGAGGGTACCGGTATGGGCTGGGTCCGGCATGTAGCGAAACTCTACCTGTTCCATCAGGCCGCGTTTGTCCATAAAGCGGGAGGTGATGGTGGCATCGTAGTTGGGGGCAATGTTCCAGTAGAAGGGCTGGGTGATCTCCATGCCGTTGCCGGAACTCTGTTTGTAACCCGGGTAGAGCAGACCTGTCTTCCGTTCATCCTTGATGGGGAAGTTTATATAGGGGAAGTAGAACACCGGGTAGTCATAGAGCCAGAGGCTGGCGTTCCAGGCTTCGCCGAACACCTCTTTCTGGTCGATGTCGATGCTGCCCGCCTTGAGGGTCCACACTTCCTGACCGGGGGGGCAGGTAGTGTACTGGGCTCCCTCCATGGTGATGTTCTGGTTGTTGTTGGTCATCACCACGCGTTTGGCAAAGCCGCGCACCGGTGAGCCATGCACCTGATACTTGCCCTCCTCCAGCTCGGAGTTTTTGGTATCCAGGTTGGATTTGAGGGTCTTGTCGCTGGTGACGGTCACCTGACCGTCGTTGTAATAGATGTTGCCGATGGCGATGACATCCCGGCTCTTCTGATCGAGCTGTGCATAATCGGAGTCAAACTTGCGAACACCCTGACGAACCTTGACGTCGCCTTCATAGACGGCGGTGCCGCCCTGTTTGGCCTCGAGACGGTCAGCATCAACCTCGACCGGCTGCGCGTTGGCATCCTGATCCGATGCAGGCTTCTCTATCTTGGGAACATAGTCATAGCAGAGACTATCGAGAATGCCGGTGGCTGGCGGCGCTTCGAACGGGGCCGCCTGCACCATCATAGGAGTGAGTGCGGGGGCCAGGCTGATAGTCAGGGCGATGGGATAGCGGTACCCCAGTGTCCGTTTGGTCATGTGAAAGACTCGTGCAATCCGTGATAGATACGGTTGATCCAAGGCATGCATTTTACGACAGGTTTCATCGAGTTGACATTGCATGTCATTGCTTTATGTTAGCCGGCAATGATAAAGCATTATTGCGGCCAGGGCTAACAGCCAAGTGCTGCTTTCCACCTTGGTCCTCTACTTATGCACGATCGCGATTCCCTGCTATTGCAGTGGGCACTCCGTATTTCCGGTGATGCCAATCTTCAGTTGACCCTCATTTCCGGTGATGCCAGCTTCCGTCGCTACTATCGCGGTGGTGGTCTGGTTTGGGTGGATGCCAATCCGAAAACCGAAAAAAATCATGAGTTTGTTCGTAACGCGGCCGCCTTGCAGGCGCGTCAGCTGTTGGCGCCAGAGGTCAAGGCGGTGGACTACGAACAGGGTCTGCTGGCGGTGAGTGACCTGGGCGATACTCAGCTGATCAGCTGCCTGAACGAACACAACGTACTGGCCTGGTATGGCAAGGCGATTGATTTGCTGCCCCGCCTGGGGGCGGTTGAACTGGCGCTTGAACCCTTCGATGCGGCATTTATGGCGCGGGAGAACAGCATTTTCCCCGAGTGGCTGCTCGGCCATCATCTGCAACTGAGCCTGAGCCATGAAGAGCAGCAACTGCTGGACGAGACCTTTGCCTGCCTCACCGCCTGCAATCTGGCCCAGCCGCAGGGGGTGATGCATCGGGATTTCCACAGTCGCAACCTGATGGTATGTGGCGGTGATACCCCCGAGAGCAGCCGGCTGGCCATCATCGATTTTCAGGATATGGTCATCGGGCCGCTCACTTATGATCTGGTCTCCTTGCTGAAAGATTGCTACGTGCGCTGGCCGGACGAGGTGATCGATGAAGGGATGCGCCACGGCTTTGCCACCCTGCAACAGGCGGGTCTGCTTGGCGAGCTCGATTATGCCAGTTTCCGTCGCGATGCCGATCTGACCGGCATGCAGCGCCACCTCAAAGCGGCCGGAATCTTTACCCGGCTCTATCATCGCGACGGCAAGTCCGGCTATCTCAAGGATATTCCCCGTACCCTCGGCTACGTGGTGGATGTCTGTCGCACTCATGGTGGTGCCTATCCGGTACTGGCCCGTTTTGGTCAGTGGTTGGAGCAGGTGGTGTTGCCGGGGGTCGCCAATGCAGGGGTAAAACCATGAAGGCGATGATCCTGGCCGCTGGCCGTGGCGAGCGGATGCGCCCGCTGACTGACCTGCTGCCCAAGCCGCTGCTGGCGGTGGGGGGCAAACCGCTTATCGTCCACCATATCGAAAAGTTGAAGTCAGCTGGCGTGACCGAGCTGGTCATTAACCACGCCTGGCTCGGCCACAAGCTGGTCGAGAGCCTTGGTGATGGCAGTGCGCTTGGCGTGACCATCCACTGGTCAGCCGAGGAGAGCGCGCTGGAGACCGCGGGCGGCATTGTGCAGGCGCTGCCGCTACTGGGCTCTGAACCTTTTTTGGTGATCAACGGCGATACCTGGCTCGATCTCGATTATCACACTCTGGTCAGCCAGCCCCTTGGCGATGATCTGGCCCACCTCTGGCTGGTGCCCAATCCGCCCCAGCACCCCGCCGGGGACTTTGCCTTGCAAGAAGGGCGAGTTATGGATACGCCAGCGTTTACCTTCAGCGGGGTCGGACTATATGATCCGGCGGCCTTTGCCGGTCTCGCGGGCGGTGCCCGCAAGCTGGCGCCCCTGCTCCGTGACTGGATGGCGCAAGGGCGGGTGGGCGGCAGCCTGCTCGCTGGCGAGTGGCGCGATATCGGCACGGTCGATCGACTGCGCGAGCTGGATGACCAGCTCCAGGCCCGCACTCATTAACTTCAAGAGGTCTTGAACCATGCGTATTTGGGGTAAGGTGCTGGGCGCCTTCTTCGGTTTTCTGCTCGGCAATATTATCGGCGCCCTGATTGGCCTGTGGATAGGCCACCGTTTCGACCGTGGCATGGGGCTGCAGGGGGCGTTTCGTCGCGGCCCGAGTCAGGCGCAGCAAGCCGTCTTCTTCCACGCCACCTTCTCGGTGATGGGTCACATCGCCAAGTCAAGCGGTCAGGTGACCGAACAGGAGATCCGGGTTGCCTCCAACCTGATGGATCGTATGCGGCTGGCGGGCGAACAGCGTGCCCGGGCGCAGGAGTCGTTTCGTCTCGGTAAGGAGGCTGACTTCCCGCTGCGCGAGACCCTGGCCGAGTTCCGCCGTGCCAGTCTGGGGCAGCGCGACATTCTGCGCTTCTTCCTCGAAGTGCAGTTGCAGGCGGCCTTTGCCGACGGGCGGGTAGAGGAGGGCGAGCGCGCCATTCTTCACACCATCGCCGACGAGCTGGGTTTCAGTCGCATCGAGCTGGCCCGCATTCTGGCGATGGCCGAGGCACAGATGAACTTCTTCAATCAGGCCCATGGCCAGTATCAGAGTGGCCATTCCGGTGGTCAGCAGTATCGGCAGGAGCCGCCTTCTGCGGATCGCCTCAAGAATGCCTACCAGCTGCTGGGGGTAAGCGAGAGCGACAGCGATCAGGATATCAAGCGTGCTTACCGCAAGGAGATGAGCAAGCATCACCCGGACAAGCTGGCCGCCAAAGGGCTGCCGCCGGAGATGATGGAGATGGCCAAGGAAAAGACCCAGGAGATCCAGCAAGCCTGGGAGTGGATCCGCGAGGCGCGCGGTATCCGTTAAGCGCCAAAGTCAGGCTGGAACAGACAATAAAAAGCCCCGCAGCAGTGCGGGGCTTTGTTTTGCCGTGTGGCGTAGGCCGGGTTATTTGGCCGGAATCGCTTCCAGCACGTGCACCAGCAGTTGCCAGAAACGCTCGACCGCCGGGATATGCACCTTCTCGTCAGGGGAGTGGGCCCCGCGGATGGTCGGGCCGAAGGAGACCATGTCCCACTCCGGATAGGCGCTCTTGAACAGACCGCACTCGAGACCGGCGTGGATCACCATCACGTTGGGCATAGTGCCAAACAGAGTCTGGTAGCTGTTGCGTACCAGCGCCATGACGGGGGAGTCCACGTTTGGCGCCCAACCAGGATAGGCTCCGGTGAATTCGCAGCTGGCACCCGCCAGGGTGAACAGGGAGCGGGTCATCTGCTCGATGCTCTCGCGACCGGAGTCAATCAGGGAGCGGATCAGGCACTGGACGTACACTTCGCCATCCTGAGTCTTGATGACCCCCAGGTTGGTCGAGGTTTCGGTCACGCCGGGCATGGCATCGCTCATGCGCATCACGCCGTTCGGGCAGGCCATCAGGGCATCCAGCAGGCGCTGCTGCAGGGAGACGCTCATCAGCTTGGCCGGTTTGGCGGCGTTGTTGACCAGCACGGTCAGGTTCGGCTCGGTGGCGGCCAGTTCGGTCTGGTAGATCCCGGTGTAGCGGTCAACCAGCGCCTTGAACTCGTTCACGCTGGCAGCGGGCACCAGCAGGGTGGCACGGGCTTCGCGCGGGATGGCGTTGCGCAGAGTGCCGCCGTGGATCTCGGCCAGACGAACACCCAGCGGCTCGGCTGCTTTGAGCAGACGTACCAGCAGCTTGTTAGCGTTGCCACGGCCGCGATGGATATCGCAACCGGAGTGGCCGCCACGCAGCCCTTTCACGGCCAGCTCGAACGCTTCGCCTTCGCTGGCGTCAACCAGCTCGAGCTGGAAGCGGATATTGGCATCCACACCGCCAGCGCAGCCCATATAGACTTCGCCATCCTCTTCGGAGTCGGTGTTGAGCAGAATTTCGCCCTCCAGCCAGCCCGCTTCCAGACCGAATGCGCCGGTCATGCCGGTCTCTTCGTCGGTGGTCAGCAGCACTTCCAGCGGACCGTGTTTGATGGTCTTGTCAGCCAGCACTGCCAGGCAACCGGCCATGCCTATGCCGTTGTCGGCACCCAGAGTGGTGCCACGGGCCGTGACCCACTCGCCATCTACATAGGCATCGATGGGATCGGTCGCGAAGTCGTGTTTGGTGTCGGCGTTGGCCTGCGGCACCATGTCGATGTGGGCCTGCAGTACCACGGCTTTGCGGTTTTCCATCCCCGGGGTGGCCGGTTTCTTGATGATGATGTTGCCGACCTTGTCCTGCTTGACCGCCAGACCTTCCCCTTGAGCCCATTGGATGATCCAGGCGCTCAGTTTGGCTTCATGTTTGGAAGGGTGGGGAATGGAGCAGATCTGTTCGAAGAAATGCCAAATCAGTTTGGGAGAGAGAGAGCTAAGCTGTGCCACGTCGGGACTCCTTACCAGCACGGAATTAACAGGGCCCCATCAGCGGGCCGGGGAAGAGGATAACGATAATACAGTCAATCACACAAAAATGTGAGCAATCAGCGCAAATCGCAGGCAGCTTGTGCTGGCTGATGGCAACCAGGCAGTACGATCGTCAGGTTCGGACGACGCTGACCGATAGAAAAGAAAATGTGTGACCGATCTCACAAAAATATTGAATTTAATGCACCGACTGGTAAATTAGCTCCCGTGGTTCGCCACCCGTCAGGATGACGATGAAAGCCTCCAGGGAACCGAAGCAAAGCAAGTGCGCCTCCATGGAACCGAGTGTTCGTTCAAGGATTTGAGCCCGCATTAAAGGTACGTAACTTGTTAAGCAATCAGGAGTTTCAATATGCCAGGCAGCAACTCAACCTATTGGTTTGCCCCCTCTTTGTATACCCAGGGTTTCAGCTACCCTAACCCCTTCGTCACTCGTCGCTAAGACGAGCTGCCCAACCTGGCAGAGGCGAGAAAGCAGCAGGTGCGTGAGGTAAACCCTCCCCCTGCTATTTTTTTATCTGCGATTTGCCGCACAGTCCCATTTGGGCTCGGTAGTAGGGACGGCAGGTTATTCGTTTGGCGCTCGAGATGGGCCGAATGGAGAGGGTGATGCCGATTTTTCCTGTTTTTGGCATACGTTTGCCAGGCATTTTCTCTGCAAACGGTGCTATCATATCGGCCCAACAGCCTGTCCGCGGTTTGGACACATCATCTAACCGATCGCCGGATAAGCCCATCTTGCTTCCATTGTTATCAGATTTGCTGCCGAGGCTTAGCCCTGAGGCAGCCGAAGTGCAATCTGAATTCAGTCGGGCAAGGGCCGCCATTTACTGGCATCCGCAGGGAGAATTGCGGATGTTGTTATTTTAAGTGATTGTTTTTAAATAACTATTCGAGATCGATAACATGCCGAAAAAGTTCTATGTGTCGTGGGACAACCTGCAACGTGAAGCTCGCCGTCTGGCCCGTCGCCAGCTGCCTGTCAGCCAGTGGAAAGGTATCATCGCGGTCAGCCGTGGTGGTCTGGTGCCCGCAGCCCTGATGGCCCGTGAACTTGGCATTCGTAATGTGGAAACCCTCTGCATCTCCAGCTATGACCACGACAGCCAGCGCGAGTTGGTAGTCGTTAAAGCTGCCACCACCGCCGGTGACGGCGAAGGCTGGCTGGTGGTGGAAGATCTGGTAGACACCGGCACTACCGCCAAGGCGATCCGCGAGCTCTACCCGAAAGCCAAGTTCATCGCGATCTTCGCCAAGCCGATGGGCGAAGCGCTGCTGGACGATTTCGAAGTGGCAATCCCGCAGGATACCTGGATTGAACAGCCGTGGGATATGGCGCTGGAGTTCGCCACACCGATCTGCGACGAAAAGTAACGGGATCGGGATGTGACGTTCAGAGCGTCAATTGGCCGCACGCGGCAAGAATGGTTTCACAGGGCTCCTTGATGGAGCCCTGTTTTTTTGTGTATCAATCTGTTGCAGGGTGGCTGATGGGCAGTAAAAGTGGTTAAGATGAGCTATTGCCTGATATGAATAGGACACAATCTTGGACTTGAACGACGACCTCAATCTGACCGAAAAGCTGTTTACCCGGGTCAAGAAGGTGCTGGAAACTTCCGAGATCTCCAACTCCAGCCCGGCGGACATTGCCGAAGCAGAGTCAGACGAGATGTTTATCGACGGCTCCATGTCAAAGAGCTGGTATCGCCTGCTGCGCCGCCCCTCCTGGGCCTGGCAGGGGGCCGACCCGGTCGAGGTTGAGCAGACTCTGGCCCGCATCGCCATAGCGACCGGTGAACGCACCCATGACTGCTATCTCGATACCATCAAGGGCTATGTGCCTGGCAACTGGATCTATGAGTGGAGCCAGGTGGCTGGTAACTACTTCAAGCTTGGGCGCGAACTGCGTGAGCAGGGGGATGCAGCTGGCGCCTTGAAACAGCTGCTCAAGGCGGTGCGCTACTATTCCATCGCCAGCTACCCCCATCTCAAGGATGATGAACTGGCGGATCAGGCCCAGCTGCTTGGCAATATGGCCTATCGCGAGGCGGGCCGGTTGTTCAAGGTGCCGCTCAAAGAGATCCAGGTGCCCTTTCGCGGCAAGCATATTCAGGGTTATCTCCACCTGCCGACCACCGACAAACCGGTGCCTCTGGTGATCATCAGCGGGGGGATCGACTCTCTGCAGCTCGATTTCCTCAACTTCTATCTCAAGCGACTCGAGCCCAACGGCATCGGTATGCTCTCCCTCGACATGCCGGGCATCGGCTATGCCGAGCATTGGCCATTGGTACAGGATACCAGCCGCCTTCATCAGGCTGTGCTGCACTATCTCTCCGAAGTGGCCTGGGTCGATCATCAGCGTATCGCTATGGTCGGTATGCGATTGGCAGGCAATGTGGCGGCACGTCTGGCCTTTATCGAGCCATTCAAGCTCAAAACCGTGGTCTGTGTCGGGGCCGGGGTCAATCAGGTGTTTACCAATCAGGAGTTGTTTGCCAAGTGCCCGCGCATGATGCGGGACAGCCTGGCCAACCGGTTGGGCGCTGATGCGGCTCATTGGGATACCATGCGTACCAAGTGTCAGGTATTTTCACTGAAAACGCAGGGATTACTGGGGACTCGCACCTCTGTGCCGATATTGAGTATTGGACACAAACGAGATTTCATCTGTCCCGAGCAGGATGTACGGGCATTGGCGGCGGCCAGTCGTAACGGCAAGGCCATCGTCTTCGACAAGCAGCCCTTGCTTGAGGTGTATGACAAGGCGCTGGACGAAATCGTCGAGTGGCTGAAACAGCATCTATGTATCTGATGCGCTGAAGGACTGACGCCATCCCGAGGTGGCGCGGCTTGTTTAACAGGGAGGTTAACATGTCTGAAAGAGTGACCTACAAGCGGCTGCTGCGGCAGTTTGCTGCCATTGGCCCCTATCTGCGCGAAGATCTCTGTGAAGAGGGGCGTTACCGCTTCGACTGTTTGTCTGTCTGCGTCAGCGCCAAACCGGCGCCGGACAAGCGGGAGTTCTGGGGCTGGTGGCTGGTGCTGGAGCAGGATGATCACCAGTTCCGGTATCACTATCAGTTCGGTTTTTACAATGCCGATGGCGAGTGGCTCGACAAGCCGATCCCCAAGAAGCATCAGGTTGAGGTGGAACGCACCCTCAACCGCTTCTACAAGCTCATCAGCGACAAGCTGGCCACACTTGAGTGTCACTTGTCTCCTGCCGAGCAGGTCACCAACGAGTTGACTGTAACGGCTGCCTGATCCCCTGAAGCCCTGCGAGTTGCTTCTGTCACTCGCAGGGCTCCAGTTCTCTCTCCTCCTGTTTTTTTCTCCTCCTCCACCGCACCATGAATTGCCTTGCAGGGCTCCATGGCCGTGGGTATAAAGATATTCCTTACTTTTTTAGCCTTTATGCTCCCATGGAAAACAGAACCATAGTCGTCAAGTTGGGCACCAGCGTGCTCACAGGGGGGTCTTCCCAGCTCAATCGTGCCCATATGGTCGAGCTGGTCAGACAGTGTGCGGCCTTGCACCGTCACGGCCATCGGGTCGTGGTCGTCACCTCGGGGGCTATCGCCGCCGGGCGTGAGCATCTGGGCCACCCGCCACTGGCGCCAACCTTGCCCAACAAACAGATGCTGGCGGCAGTCGGTCAGACCCAGCTCATTCGGGTGTGGCAGGATCTGTTCAACCTCTATGGCTTGCATATCGGCCAGATGCTGCTGACTCGCGCCGATCTGGAAGATCGGGAGCGCTATCTCAATGCCCGCGACACCATGCGCACTCTGCTCGATCACCGCATCATTCCGGTCATCAACGAAAACGATGCAGTGGCGACCGCAGAGATCAAGGTGGGCGACAACGACAACCTCTCCGCCCGCGCCGCCATTCTGGCGGATGCCGATCTGCTGATCCTGCTCACCGACCAGAAGGGGCTGTTTACCGCCGATCCGCGTACCAATCCCGATGCCCAGCTGATCGAAGAGGTGCAGACCATTGACGATACCCTGCGCTCGCTGGCAGGTGACAGTGTCAGTGGCCTCGGTACCGGCGGCATGGCCACCAAGCTGCAGGCGGCCGATGTGGCGCGCCGCGCAGGCGTCAACGTGGTGATCGCGACCGGCCAGATGCCGGAGGTGATCGGCCGTCTCGCCAAGGGCGAGCGTATCGGTACCCTCTTCCCGGCGCTGGCCTCCCCGCTGGAAGGGCGCAAGAGCTGGATCCTGGCAGGCCCGCCCCCTCACGGCGAAGTCCATGTGGATCAGGGTGCTGTCGCCGCCATGAAGGATAAAGGCTCCAGCCTGCTGCCCAAGGGGATCGTCGCGGTCAAAGGCGACTTTATTCGGGGCGATGTGGTGCGCATTCTTGATCCCAAGGGCGCCGAGCTGGCCCGCGGCATCTGCCGTTACGACCATCTGGAGCTGGATAAGCTGCGCGGCGTCCACTCTGATCAGATTGAACAGGTATTGGGCTATGGCTACGGCTCTGTGGCCATCCATCGAGACGACATGGTGCTGCTTTAATCAGGGCGGCACGGCATGAACAAAGGGAAATGAGATGAGTCTGGAGAAAATGGGGCAGGCGGCCCGTGAAGCCGCCTATCAGCTGGCTACTGTCAGCACGGCGCAGAAGAACCGGGCGCTGGCCGCCATCGCCGACGAGCTGGAGGCGCGCAGTGAGCAGATCCTCGCCGCCAACGCGAAAGATATCGCCGCCGGCCGTGAGGCGGGCCTCTCAGAGGCGATGCTGGATCGCCTGCTGCTCAATCCGGCCCGGCTAGCCGGTATCGTGGCAGATGTGCGCAAGGTGATCACGCTGGACGATCCGGTCGGCGCCGAAATGGATAGCCGGGTGCTGGAAAATGGCCTGCGCCTCTCCCGTCGTCGGGTGCCCATCGGGGTTATCGGCGTCATCTACGAGGCGCGCCCCAACGTCACCATCGATATCGCCAGCCTCTGCCTCAAGACCGGCAACGCCAGCATATTGCGCGGCGGGCGCGAGACCTTCCACTCCAATCTGGAGCTGGTGCGGGTTATCCAGCATGCCTTGGCGGCCTCCGGCCTGCCCGAGGCGGCGGTGCAGTATATCGACAACCCGGATCGGGCGCTGGTCGGCGAGTTGCTGCGTCTCGACCGCTATGTGGACATGATCATCCCCCGTGGTGGCGCGGGCCTGCACAAGATGTGCAAGGAGAACAGCTCCATTCCGGTCATCATCGGCGGCTTTGGCATCAGCCATATCTTCGTCGACGAGAGCGCCGATCTGGTGCGCTCTCTGGCGGTCATCGACAACGCCAAGGTGCAACGCCCCTCCGCCTGCAATGCCCTCGATACCCTGCTGGTACACGAGAAGGTGGCAGCCACCTTCCTGCCGCAACTGGTGACGCTGATGAACGAGCGCAAGGTGACGCTGGTGGCCGCGCCCAACGCCATAGCGCTGCTGGCGGGTGCCGACAACCTGTGCGAGGCGGGGCCGGAGGATTTCGATACCGAGTGGCTCGGGCTGACCCTGGGGGTCAAGTTGGTGGCAGACGTCAACGAAGCGCTGGCCCATATGCGCGAGCACAACGCCGGCCACTCCGATGCCATCCTGACCAACGATCTGGCCAACGCCGAGCGTTTCGTCAATGGCGCCGGTTCGGCTGCTGTCTATGTCAACGCCTCCACCCGTTTCACCGATGGTGGCCAGTTTGGTCTGGGCGCTGAAGTGGCGGTGTCGACCCAGATGCTGCATGCCCGTGGCCCCATGGGGCTCACCGAGCTCACCAGCTACAAGTGGGTAGGGCAGGCCGATTACCTCAGCCGTGCCTGATAATCGGCTGTTGCAAAAAAAAATGCCGACCACAGGGTCGGCATTTTTTTCGCTGGCATCGGGCCGATACCACGCCGTGCGCTATTCCTCGGGGTTATTCCCCGTGATAGAGCTCCTTGTCACCGGACTTGAGCACATAACCCTTCCAGATGAAGAGGGTGTAGCCGCTGCCCTGCCACGACCAGTTGCCCTCCACACCTTGACGGGTCAGCAGGTGCTGCTCGCCGCTTGGCAGATGCAATTCGGCCTGCGTCTGGTCGGCATTGAACATCACGAAGGCGCTGCTGGTCTGGCTGGCATCGGTCGGATTGAGCCGGATACCCTCTTCAAACAGGCGCACACATTTGCCAGTCAGCGCTGACCACTGATAGCCCGCACTGCCGATACAGCCGTGGCTGTCGCGATCGCCGCCCACCAGATGTTGTTCCGGTGTACTGCATGCCGCCAGCAGCAGAGAGGCGGCCATCAGGGTCAAGGTGCGCATGGTTACTCCTGAAGATCCCGTTCGATGACGATGTTGGAGAATCCCAGCTCCTTGAAGTAGTTCTCCTGGTAATCCTTCACGCTTTTCTTGTCACGGCGACATACCTGAGCCAGCTGGGCCTCCATGGCGTGAAAACTGGTGAGATCCAGCCCTTCGGCAGCGGCGATGGCGTCGTAGATGCTGCGGAACTTGTCGTTCGCGTAGCCGATCTCTTTGGCCTGCTTTTTATAGGTATACGTAATCTTAAAGGCCATCTTGCCCTTCCTTCTTCGATTTGGCTTGCTTGCGCTGGACGTAGAGGTAGAGGCTTTCGACCTTCTCCCGAGCCCAGGGGGTCTTGCGCAAGAACTTCAGGCTGGACTTGATGCTGGGATTATCGGTGAAGCAGCGGATATTGATCTGCTGCCCCAGCTCTTCCCAGCCGTAGTGTTCGACCAGCGCGGTGACGATGGCTTCCAGCGTCAGCCCGTGCAGCGGGTTGTTTTTCTGCGAGGCGTTTGGTTGCTCGCTCATGCCTGCTCCGCCAGCTTGGCAAAGGGCTGACCCATGCGGGTGGTGACGCCATTGGCCAGATGGGGTTCGAAACCGGCCAGCATGCCCGGGCCAAACAGGCAGACCACGGTGCTGCCCAGCTTAAACAGGCCCATTTCGGCGCCTTTCTGCAGGGTAATGGCTTCGTCGCCGGTGTAGTCCCAGCGCACCACCTCCTTCTCTTTGGTCGGCGCAATGTTGCCGGCCCAGATGGTCTCGATGCTGGCCACGATAGTGGCACCGACCAGCACCAGCGCCATGGGGCCGTGCGGCGTGCGGAAGGTGGCGACCACCCGCTCGTTGCGGGCAAACAGGTTGGGCACGTTCTCGGCGGTGAGCGGGTTGACGGAGAAGAGATCCCCCGGCACGAACACCATGCTCTCCAGTACGCCGTCCAGCGGCATGTGGATGCGGTGATAATCCTTGGGCGCCAGGTAGATGGTGGCGAAGTCGCCATCCTTGAACGGTGCCACCAGATCCTCATAACCGCCCAGCAGCTCGCGGGCGCTGTAGTCGTGGCCCTTGGCCTGAATGATGCGACCCTGCTGGATGGGGCCGAGCTGGCTGACGGTACCATCCACCGGCAGCGCCAGAGTCATGGCATCTTCTACCACGGGGCGGATACCGGGCTTGAGCTCGCGGGTGAAGAACTCGTTGAAGCTCTTGTAGTGGGCCGGGCTCTCGTGCAGCGCCTCGCTCATGTCGACCTTGTACTGCTTGATAAAAGCCTCGATCACTTTGGTGGTGATGTTGCCCGCTTCGGCAGCGGCAAATTTGCCGATCAGACGGGAGAGGGCGTGCTTGGGCAGACAGTATTGACCGGCAATTTTCAGGTTGTCAGTAATGCTCATGTTCATCATCAACGTAGGTTTATTAGGGTCACAGGCGCGCCTGTTGGCGACCGTGACGGGCTTCCTGCATGGTTTCCAGGATGCGGTGATAGTTGTGGAAGCGATCAGCGCTGATGGCGCCCGCGTCGACCGCGGCGCGCAGGGCACAGCCGGGATCGTCCTTGTGGGTACAGTCGCGGAATTTGCAGCCACCCAGATAGTCGCGAAACTCGACGAAGCACCAGGTGATGCGGTCGGCTTCCAGATGCCAGAGGGCGAACTCGCGGATCCCGGGGGAGTCGATGAGATCGCCACCGCTCGGGAAGTGGTAGAGCCGCGCCGTAGTGGTGGTGTGCTGGCCGAGCCCCGAGTTTTCGGAGATCTCGCCGGTCAGTACATCCAGCCCCGGCATCAGGGCGTTGGTGAGGGACGACTTGCCCACCCCGGACTGGCCAACGAAGATGCTGATCTTGTCGGTCAGAGCAGCTTTAAGCTCATCCAGCCCTTCGCCGCTCTCGCAGCTCACCAGCAGCACCTCGTAATTGAGTTTGCGGTAGGTTTCGAGCTGGCTTTCGATGCGCACGCGGGCGGCATCATCGAGCATATCGACCTTGTTTAGCACGATGAGGGGGCGGATCTCCACATCCTCGGCAGCCACCAGATAGCGGTCGACGATGTTGGTGGAGAACTCGGGCATCACCGCCGAGACGATGATGATCTGGTCGATATTGGCGGCGATGGGTTTGACCCCGTCGTAGAAGTCCGGCCGGGTCAGTACCGAGTGGCGAGGATGTACCGCCTCGATGACGCCCGCTGTCGCGGCATTGAGGCCGGGACGCCACACCACCTTGTCGCCACAGACCAGACTGCTGATGCTGCTACGCCGCAGGTTGCTGCGGTGGATGGTGCCATCGACCGCTTCCACGTCTGCGTGCTGACCAAAACGGCTGATCACCACCCCTTCGATGGCGGGGCCAAACAGGGTGTCATCCACCACTGTGGTGTGATCTTTTTGCAGCCGCCGTTCGCGGTTGGCCTGGACGCGCCTTTGTTGACCCAGATTGAGTTTTGCTTTCTTTGCCACTCGATTCGCCAGTTTATGAACAGATCCAAAGCCAGTATGATACATGCAAATTGGCAAAATTCCGCCATTCCTCCCAATAGAGAGAGCAATCATGACAGTCAGCGCGCAGAACCTGGTATGGATCGACATGGAGATGACGGGTCTCGACCCCGAAGAGAACGTGGTACTGGAGATTGCCACCATCGTCACCGACAAGGATCTGAACGTACTGGCCGAAGGGCCGGTCATCGCCATTCATCAGAGTGATGAAGAGCTGGCCAAGATGGACGAGTGGAACGTCAACACCCATACCAAGAGCGGTCTGGTCGCCCGGGTCAAGGCGAGTCAGCACGATGAGGCGAAAGCCATTGCCGAGACCCTCGAGTTCATTCGCCAGTGGGTGCCGGAGCGCACCAGCCCGCTGTGCGGCAACAGCATCGGTCAGGATCGCCGCTTCATGGTCAAGCACATGGCCGAGCTGGAAGCCTTCTTCCACTACCGCAACGTCGACGTCAGCACCATCAAGGAGCTGGTACGCCGCTGGCAGCCGGAACTGCTGGATCAGTTCAAGAAGAGCGGCACCCACCAGGCGCTGGACGACATCCGCGAATCCATCGCCGAGCTGCAGTTCTATCGCAGCCACGTCTTCAAGATCTGATTCCCCGGCAAGGGTTTGTCATACTCTGGCTGCTAAAATCGACAGTTCGGCCAGCTTTTGAGCGAACGCGCGCAACCAGACAAAAAAGCCCTTGCAATTGGAATGACTGCTCTTATAATTCGGCTCCCGTACAGTAGCGCAAGCAACCAAATGCTGTACGGCCTGTTTTAAGGTAGTTGCGGGAATAGCTCAGTTGGTAGAGCACGACCTTGCCAAGGTCGGGGTCGCGAGTTCGAGTCTCGTTTCCCGCTC
>NZ_JAAKRF010000040.1:0-36799 GCF_049173005.1 Aeromonas sp. 602658
GTCCGTTTCACACCTTGTCCCATCGGGTTCTCCATTTATTGGGGGGAAAGGTGTAAACCATATTCAGGACGGGACACCATCATGCAAAACGCCCCGACTGTCGGGGCGTTTTTGTTATGCAGCGAGCGCGGTTTACTTGGTCGCAGGCACCTTGTCCCGGCGCGACTTCCACCACCAGCGCAGCCTGATCTGGGAGATGAGCATCCCCGCCAGCATCAGGGCGCAACCGGCAATGGCGCGCTCATCCAGCGTCTCACCCAACAGCAACACGCCCCCCACGGCGGCAAAGACGGTCTCCAGACTGAGGATGATGGCGGCATGGGCCGGATGGGCACCCCGCTGCCCCACCACCTGCAGGGTATAACCGACCCCGACCGACACCAGCCCGGCATAGAGCAGCGCCTGCCAACCGGCCACGACACCGCTAACAGTCGGAGTTTCAATAACAAAAGCGGTGGCGAGACTGAGCAGGCCGCAGACCACGAATTGCACCCCGGCCAGCTTGATGGGAGCGACCCGGTTGGAGTAGTGATCCACCAGCAGCAGGTGAACGGCCCAAAACAGTGCCCCGGCCACCTGCAGCAGATCGCCAAAGCCGATGGTGAACTCGTCGGTGACGCTCAACACATAGAGGCCCGTCAGAGCAATCAGGGCACCAATCCAGGTATTGAGGCCGCTCTTGTGGCGCAGCAGCAGCCCCAGTACCGGCACCAGAATGATGTAGAGCCCGGTGATGAAACCGGCCTTGGCGGCAGTGGTATAGAGCAGCCCCACCTGCTGCAGGGAGGCGGCACAGAACAGCACCAGCCCGGCCAGCACACCACCGATCAGCAGTTGGCGATGGTCGCCCGCGACGGCAACAGGTTGTCGGGATTTGAGCCACCAGAGCAGCGGCAGCAGGGAGAGGGCGCCGAGCAGAAAGCGCAGGCCATTGAAAGTATAGGGCCCCATGTGATCCATCCCGAGGCGCTGGGCGACAAAACCCATACCCCAGATGGTGGCAGCCATCAGCAACATCAGATTGGAGCGCATGGCGATTCTTCCTTAAATCGGCGCGTGACGGGTTATCCGATCCAAGATACCCGCCTCCCTATCCTCTTGTCTCCACTCTTTGTCTTCGCTCTTGCTCTCAACGCGCTGCATCGCACTGCTTTTGAGCACCGCGAGTGTTACAGCAGCGAGGGCTTGGTGAACACGGCCAACAGGGCAATCAATAGCAGATTACCCCGCAGGATCCACACCACCCGGAAGTGCTGCTGGATGGAGATCATCGGCGCCTTGCCCAGACGCAGGGCGCGACGCCAGCGATAGAAGAGACGGCTGGGATAAACGAGGGAGCCGACAATCAGCAGAAACAGCCCCATCTTGAGGCCGTGGGCAGGATGGGCAAAGATCTCTGTCACCGCGCTGGCATGCTCGAGGGCCAGCAGACACCCGGTGGCAAAGATGGAGAAGAGCGCCAGCGCAGCCACCCCATCGGCCAGCAGCAGGCGGCGCACTCGCAGCATGTTCAGGCCGCGCCGAAAGATCAGATACTCGACACAGAGGGCAAGGATTAGCACCGCTATGCTGCCATAATGAATCATTGAGAGCAGAGTGTGGTTCAGCATCGGAAACATCTCATTTTCTGCCTTTAGACGAGCCGCACAGCATCATATATGCTGGTGTCACCCGAGACGAAAAGGATCTGTGCATGTCCCCCGCCAAGCCCAAGCACACTTGGTCTTTAATCACCCGCATGCGGCTGGGCCTCCTCCTGCTCTTTATTCCCGTAGTGTTGCTCGGCAGCATCTACTACCTGCATATGGAACGTACCCTGCGCCTCGAGCAGCAACAAAACCTGATTGC
Source organism: Aeromonas sp. 602658 (assembly GCF_049173005.1). Taxonomy (NCBI): domain Bacteria; kingdom Pseudomonadati; phylum Pseudomonadota; class Gammaproteobacteria; order Aeromonadales; family Aeromonadaceae; genus Aeromonas; species Aeromonas sp. 602658. The sequence continues at coordinate 1,849 of NZ_JAAKRF010000040.1, forward strand.
CCGCAACACCCAATATCTCCATACCCTGCTCGAACCCTATCTGGAGACCCTCAAACGCCAGTTTACGCTTATTTATCAGCAGGTAAATTATCAGGATTTCAGCGGCCCAGCGATCAGTAACGGCGAGCGCTACCTGCAACAGTGGCAGGCCTATCACGAGGTGATGGAGCTCGACTACGTCTATGTAGGAACCGAGCATCGCCAGATGCTGATCCACCCCACCTGGCAGGCGGACGAGAAGTTCGATCCCAGAACTCGCCCCTGGTATCTGCTGGCAGCCAGCCACCCGAACCGGATGGTCTGGACCGATCCCTATTACGACTACACTCTGGGTACCCTCACCATGGCGCTGGCTCGGGTAATTCAAGACCCTGACGGCAAGCGAGTGGGGGTGCTCTCCCTCGATACCCAGCTCACACCGCTCGCCAACTGGCTCAACAACCGGCATGAACAGAGCCATCATCTGGGCAAGGGCTATCAGATCCTGATCAACCATGACGGGCTGGTGCTGGCTCACCCGGATCGCGAACAGGTATTCAAACCGCTCACCCACCCTGAATGGCTGGCACACATGCAACAGCCGCAAGGTTTCTTCCTCGACGATGCCAGCGGCATGATGGTCTCCTACTACCGTGTCCCCGAGCAGCGCTGGTTCCTGCTCAGTGTCGAGCCCACCGCCAGCATGCAGCAGGTGATCGACAGCGTCTCCATCAACGTGCAGCTGATGATTGCCGTTGCCTGCTTTTTCTATCTGCTGCTAGCCCTGCTCTGGGCCCGCTACTTCCGCCGCATGCTGGGGGAGATTACCCTGCTGATCCGCACCAGCCGCTCTGGCGGGATTGCCTATCATGGCAGCCGCATGCTGGAGCTGGCCAAGGTCTATGAAGAGATGGATGCCGCCAGTCAGGACTTTGCCCAGATCCGCCAGCAAGCCAATCAGGACAAACTCACCGGTCTCTACAACCGCCGCTTCTTCGACGAGTGCCTGCAGAGACAGCTCAGCAGCGGAGCCCCCTTCCTGGTAGTGATGTTCGATCTCGATAACTTCAAACAGGTCAACGACACCTTTGGCCACCAAACAGGGGATATAGTGCTCAAACGGGTGAGCAAGCTGGGCATGAAAATGTTTGACCAGTGGGGCTGGCTCTGTCGTTACGGTGGCGAGGAGCTGGTGCTGATCTTACGCCTGGAGATGCAAATGAGTGAGGCCACCTCGCTGCTGGAAAGCTTCAGACTTGCAGTCACTCAACTGGAGTGGCGAGAGCCGGAACTGACCATTACCCTCAGCGGCGGGGTGGCCTTGAGCCACTCCGGGCTCTCGACCAAGGGGCTGATAGAACTGGCCGACAGCGGGGTTTATCAGGCCAAGCGGAAGGGGAAAAATCGCATCTGCTTCCCCCAGCGTCGCACCTGCGACGTGACGGAAGAGGATCCTTCCCCTAACCTTGATTCTACCCGACGCCCCCCCCGGCCGGAGGGGGGGTGAGCACAACCGGGGGAAGGAGACAAGGGAGAGGCAACTGCCTCTCTCAGTTGTTTATGTCGCTATTCTTGCCGTGCTTTAAGCCTGTTTGAGCACGCGACTCAGCGCAGCCACTCCCACACCGGCCAACCCAGCTCCCCGGCCTGCTGACGCAGCGCAGGGGCGGGATTGACCGCATGAGGATGGCTCACCGCCCGCAGCATGGGCAGATCGTTGTGAGAGTCGCTGTAGCCAAAGCTCCCCTGCCAGAGGTGGTCCCTGCCGGCAAACAGCTGGTTGATGCGGGCCACCTTGCCCTCGCGAAAACTGAGAGTGCCGCGGGTCTGGCCGGTCAGCATCCCCTCCTCCTCATCGAGCAAAATGGCGACGCAGTGATTCATCCCCAGCATCTTCGCCATGGGAGCCACCAGATGCTCGCCGGAGGCGGAGATGAGCACCAGATCGTCGCCCCGCTCCCGATGCCATTCGATGCGCGCCAACCCCTCGGGGTAGAGGCGCTCGCGCAGCACCTGCTCGGCAAAGTGGGTAGAGAGCGAGTCGAGCCACTGGCGCGTCTTGCCCGCCAGCGGTTGCAGGGTGAAGGCCATGTACTGGTGCATATCCATCTTGCCCTGATGGTAGAGGGACATCATGGCCTGCTCCTCCGCGATCATGCTGGCGGGGGCCAGCTCCTCGGCCACCATGTACTCCAGCCAGAGGCTGGCGGAATCCCCGGCAATCAGGGTCTCGTCCAGATCAAACAGTGCCAGTGCCATGGGCGCTCCTCGCAGTGAAAATGGAAATGAAATGCGGCCTCATGCTACCTCACAGAGTTGATCCCGGGCCACCGCCAGAGTCACGGCACTGCCGGTGGCCAGCAGATCGCCAGCCGAGCGGTTGAGGCAATCCACCGTCAACAGCCCCGCCTCGCACTCCACCTGATAGCGGATCACGTTGCCGAGCAGCTGTTGCTGGCGAATGATGCCGGGCAGGCTGGGCTCGCTGCTGGTCGCCCCGGCGGGCAGCAGGGTGATGGACTCTGGTCGCAGCGCCAGCTTGCCCTGAAAACGGGGGCCGAACAGCGACTTGCCCTGCTCTGCGCCAAGCAGGTTGTAGTTGCCGATAAAGCCCGCCACAAACTCGCTGGCGGGACGGGTATAGATCTCCTCCGGTGTACCGCTCTGGACGATGGATCCCTTGTTCATCAGGAAGATCCGATCCGACATGGTGAGCGCCTCCTCCTGATCGTGGGTCACGAAGATGGTGGTGAGCTCAAGGCGCTGCTGGATCTCGCGGATCTGCTGGCGCAGGCTGCGGCGGATGCGGGCGTCCAGCGCCGAGAGCGGCTCGTCCAGCAAGAGGATCCGCGGCTGCACCACCAAAGCCCGGGCCAATGCCACCCGCTGGCGCTGACCGCCGGAGAGCTCGGCCGGATAGCGGCGCTCGAAGCCGGTCAGCTCCACCAGCGCCAATGCCTCCTGCACGCTAGCCGCCAGCTCCCGTCCCGGCTGGGGTTTCATCTTGAGGCCGAAGGCGACGTTGTCCCACACCGTCATGTTGGGGAACAGCGCATAGCTCTGGAACACCATGCCGATGCCCCGCTTCTGGGGCGCCTGCCAGGTGATATCTTCACCGGCCACCCGCACCTGACCGCCATCCACTGGGGTGAGCCCGGCCAGCGCCCTCAGCAGGGTGGACTTGCCGCAGCCGGAGGGGCCGAGCAGGGTCACCAGCTCCCCCTTGCGAATGCCGAATTCGATCCCCTCGAACACCGGCGTATCGCCGTAGGATTTGTGCAACTGATTGACTTCTAAATGAAACATCTTGGATCACCGATGAAATCTGTTGGCCGCCCAGGTGAGCAGCAGGGTCAGCAGGAAGTAGCTCATCACCAGCGCACTGGTGAAGTGGCCAGAAGTGGCGCGCATGTTGTAGAGGTAGACCTGCAGGGTCTCGTAACGGGTGCCCACCAGCATGTTGGCAAACACGAACTCGCCGAGCAGGAAGGAGAGAGAGAGAAACAGCGCCGCCAGCAATCCCTTGCGCAGGCAGGGGATCACCACCAGCAGGAAGGCGCGCCGACTACTTGCCCCCAGCAGATGGGCGGCATCCATCAAATCCCTGAGCGGTACCCCTTGCAGGCTGTTGGCCAGCGCCCGATACATAAAGGGGAGCACCACGGTGAACCAGGTACCGATCAGGATCCACGGCGTGCCGATAATCGGCAGGACACCATCGGCGTAGATCTGCAGCAGCCCCACCGACGAGACCACAGGTGGCACCGCGAAGGGGAGCAGGATCAGCAGGTTCATCCAGGGATCCAGCTTTGGGAAGTAGTAGGCCACCACCAGCACGGTCGGTACCAGCACCAGGGTGCCCAGCAGCAGGGTGGCGAAGCAGACCAGGAGGCTGCGGCCAAATGCAGCCAGAAAACGCGGGTCGCCCCACAGCTTGAGATACCAGTCGAGGGTGAAGCCGTCCGGCAGCAGGGTCGCCCCCCAGCGGGTGGAGATGGAGTAGAGAAAGGTAGCCAGCAGCGGCAGCAGCAGGGTGGCGACCAGCCCACCCAGCACCCACTTGGGCCAGCGCGGCGTCAAATCATGCATGGGATTGCCCCTTGTTCACATAGCTCTTTTTCAGCAGCCACTGGTTGGCGGCCGTCACCACTCCCAGCAGCACCATCAGGATCACCGCCAGCGCCGCCGCCATATTGGGCTCGAGGAAGATATCGCCGGAGACCAGACTGGCCACCCGGATGGTCACCAGATTGAAGTTGCCGGTGGTGAGGGCGTAGGCGGAGGCATAAGCCCCCACCGCGTTGGCAAACAGGATGATCAGGGTGCCGAGCAGCGCAGGCGTCAGCACCGGCAGTGCCACGTGCCACACATATTGGCGCTTGCTCGCGCCGAGCAGCGCGGCAGCCTGTGGCCACTCATCCTGCAGCGCATCGAACGCCGGGTAGAGCAGCAGCAGGGCGAGCGGGATCTGGAAGTAGGTGTAGATGAGAATAAGGCCCGACCCCGAGTAGAGGTTGAAGCCGTCGATCAATCCCCAGGATTTCAGCAGCAGAGTCACCGCACCGTTGATGCCGAGAATGATGATGAAGGCGAATGCCAGCGGCACACCGCTGAAGTTGCCGGTCATGGTGACAAAGGCCAGCAGCAGCCGCTTGACCCGCTCGCCGCTGTGGCGCAGCGCCGCCGCCCCCAGAGTGCCGATGGCAAGCCCCGCCAGACTGGCGATACCGGCAATGCGCAACGAGTTGCCGAACGATTGCAGGTAGAAGGGGGAGCTCAAAATCTCCCGGTAGTAGTCGAGGCCCCAGCCATCGGGGGTCTGGAAACTGCCCACCAGCACCCACACCATGGGGGCAAGCTGGAACAGGATCATCAGCAGGATAAAGGGCAGCAGCACCAGCGCGGGCAGCCAGTGGCGGCGCATCTTCTGCTTGGTTGCCACGGGTTGATCCACGAGGATCTCGGTGGTTGCAGGCATCATCAGTGCACCTCGCGCATAAAGGCGGCCTTGAGCAGCGGTGGCGCTGCCGCCTTGTCGTGGGAAACCCCCAGCAGATCCGCCATCAGGGCGCAGAGCTGGGTCTGGGCAATCGCCACCCCATCAGGCCAGCGCTCGACGAAGGCATCGCCAAACAGCCAGAGCGGTACGGTGCGCTCTTCAGGCAGGGTGCCGCCGTGGCTCAGGTCGTTGTTCATGCCGTGATCCGAGGTGACTACCACCTGATACCCCTCCGCCAGCCACTGGGGCAACAGGTCGGCCAGCAGGCTGTCCATCCGGCGCGCCTGATTGCGGTACTGGCGGGAGTCGAAGCCAAACTTGTGGCCCGCATCGTCCACCCCCATCGGGTGGATCAGCAGAAAATCGGGATCGTACTGGCTGCGCAGCCATTCGCCATCTATCAGCAGATGGCTGTCGGGGTAGTTGTCATCCCAGTAGAAGCAGCCGTGCTGGATCGGCAGCTGCTCATCGTGGGTAAAGCGATCGCGGGCCGCCAGCCAGGGGCTCTTGTTGTAAAGCTCGCTCACCCAGTAGTAGGCCGCCGCTGCGGTGCGTTTACCCGCGGCGCGGGCCAGATGGAAGATGGAGTCATGCAGACTGAGGCGACTCACCCCGTTGTGGGTGATGCCGCTCGCCACCGGCGGTACGCCGGTCAGGATGCACTCGTAGAGAGGCCGGGAGAGGGATGGCAGAGCGCAGCTGAGGGTCGTATAGAGGCCGCGCTCCGCCTCCACCATGCCTGCGAGGTAGCCCATCCCATGGGCTACCCCGGCAGAGAGGCCATCCACAAGTACCACTATCACCTTGTGTTGCACTGGCCGCTCCTTACTGCATGTAGATCATGACGTTCTCTTGCCACTGACGCGGCAGGGCCTTGGAGCTCTGCTCCCAGGCGGCGTGATCCTGCACCGGCTTGGCCTTGGCATACTGCTCGGCCGGCAGCAGCTTGGCCTTCACGTCATCCGGCAGCGCAACGTTGCTGCGGATCGGGCGGGCATAGCCGCGGGCCAGGTTGATCTGACCGGCGTCGGAGAGGATGTATTCCCGCGCCAGCTTGGCGGCGTTGGGGTTCTTGGCCCACTTGTTGATGATGGTGGTGTAACCGGCGATGACGGAGCCGTCGCTCGGGATCACCACATCAAACTTCTTGGGGTCGATCTGGTCGCGGTAGTTGAGGGCGTTGAAGTCCCACAGCACACCCACTTCCACCTCACCCTTCTCGATGTTGGCGATGGTCGGATCGTTCAGGGAGAGACGACCCTGCTTGGCCAGCTGGCCGAACAGATCCAGTGCAGGTTTCAGATTCTTCTCGCTGCCGCCGGTGGCATAGGCCGCTGCCAGCACGCCGTTGTTGGCCTGGGAGGCAACCCCCACGTCACCCAGAGTCACCTTGTAGTCGCCACCCAGCAGGGATTGCCAGCTGGTGGGGGCGGCCTTGACCAGATCCTTGTTGATCAGGAAGGCGATGGTGCCGGTATAGGCCAGCATCCAGTGACCGTCGGCGTCCTTGGCCCAGTTGGGAATATCGGCCCAGGTGGAGGGTTTGTAGGGCTGGGTCACCCCCTGCTTGACCGCCACCGGACCGAAGGCGCCGCCCACGTCGCCGATATCGGCGGTGGCATTGGCCTTCTCGGCGGCGAACTTGGCGATCTCCTGGGCGGAGCTCATGTCGGTATCCTGATGCTTGATGCCGTAGATGCTGCCCAGCTGCTGCCAGGTATCCTTCCAGTTGGCCCAGCTGTCGGGCATGCCGATGCTGTGGAGCTGGCCTTCGCCACGGGCGGCCTTTTCGAGATCCGCGATATTTTCGGCTGCATAGCTATTTGTGGCAAACAACGGTTGGCTGATGGCCACCAGGGCCAGTGCACTTGCGATCACGCTTTTCATCATCCCATCCCTCTGGACTAGGTCAGTTAAGGTTCGAGAGGGATGCTAGAGGGGAATTGTGACGGTGGCGGGGCGCTTTAATGGCAGTTTGATGACAATCACCCTGTCATGGCGCTGTCATCCACAGCAGTTACAACTCTGAACCCGAGTGAGGCTGGACTATTCCAGTAAGGGATTGGCCAGCCACCCGCCTTCTGAATAAGCTACAGGGACAAGAGTGTGACCGAGCCGAGATTGAGCGAGCAGAGAGTGAACGAACAGAGCATGGCCGATGGCCGCGTCTCCTCCAAGTGCGAACAGATTTGCCAGACCCTGCGCCGCTATATCGGCAGCGGCCAGTTGGGGGCCGGGCAGCAGCTACCCGCCGAGCGGGCCCTGAGCGAGCGCTTTGCCACCACCCGCATCACCATCAAGGAGGCGCTCTCCAGCCTCGAAGCAGACGGCCTTATCTACCGGGCCGAGCGGCGCGGCTGGTTTGTGGCGCCACCCCGCCTCACCTACGATCCCGCCATCCACACCCACTTTCACCAGTGGATCGGCGAGCAGCAACGCACCGCCGAAACCCGGGTGCTGGCCCACGGCAGCGAGCTTGCCAGCAGCGAGCTGTGCCGCTGGATGGGGTTGGAACCCTTCACTCCACTTTATGAGATCCGCCGCCAGCGGCTGATCGACGGCCGCCCGGTGCTGCATGTCAGCCACCACCTGCTGGCGAGCCGCTTTCCCGATATCGCCAGCGCGCCGCTGGCCAGCTCCCTCACCGAGCTCTATCAGCAGCGCTATGGCATAGGCCAGGGTGGGGCGAGTCTCGAGATCACCCCCTCGGCGGCGCGCGGCGCCATCGCCCGCGCCCTCAATCTGGCGGAGGGGAGCGCGGTGCTGCGGCTGGTGCGGGTCAATTACGACGAGCGGGGCGGTCTGGTGGATTGCGATATCGAGCACTGGCGGCCGGATGCGATCCGTATCTGTCTGGATACGCGAGCGTTGCAGCCGCTCGCAGGCAAGCTGCAACAAACCCGGGTCGCCGATTAGGGAAAATATCCAGAGCACTGTCGAGCACAGTGGCGATCCGCATCTGCCTCGATAACCGGGTGCTGCAACCGGTCGCAAGCAGATCGCATACCGTTCAACTCACGGAATAACCAGACTCCAACATGGCGGATCCCGCAGGATCCGCCGGGATCAGTTGTCGATATTGGGGATCATGTCGTCGAAGCTCTGGTAGCCGCAGTCGGCCAGTTGCAGCGACATGGTGTAGGTCTTGGCGTGCTCCTGCTGGCCGATGGCGGGGCGGTTGAGCTTGATCTCCTGATGCCAGTACTCCTTCATCCGGTCGATCAGCGCCATCGCCTCCCCCTCGTTGAGGTGCAACTGGCAGAGCGCCATATAGTTGTTCGACTTGTGCATGTTCTCCACCAGATACTCCCCCAGCACCGACATCGCCTGCCGTGCCTGCTGGCGGGCGAAACGGCTGTGCTGCTCGAAGCTGATCCGCTCGCTGATCAGGAAGTGGTAACTGTTGTCGATACCAAGCTGCAAAATGCCGAGCTTCTCCAGCTTGCGCAGATAGAGGTAGCAGGAGGCATCGGTCAGGCCGTACTCCCGCTTGAGATCGATCAGCGTCTTGTCGCGCCAGAAGATATTGGCGAGAAAGGCGTAGAGCCCCGGCTCGTTGTGAAACGCCTCATCCTGCTCCTGGGTAAAGACGGCGCGGCGGCTCTGGGCGTCCTGAGTGCGATCCAGCAACTCCTCGAACGAGAGCCCCACCAAATGGCAGATCTCCAGCAGAGTATCGAACGGCAGCGAGGGCTTGTTCATCATCCGTTTCACGGTCGCGATGGAGACACCCATGGCTTCTGCCAGGGTCTGATAGCGGATCCCCTTGTCGGTCAGGGTCTTCTTCAGGGTGTCGAGAATATTGTTGGCCAGGGTCTGGCTGTAGGTCATGCCACTCTTCCTTGTTATCGCACTTTCATTGCATGGTTATGCCGAGTCAGCTTCTGACCTGTTTTTACCTTCAAGGCTCAGATATTGACACCGAAAAAACAGCCTAGAGAAAAAATCGCCTACAACGCCCATCAGGACAGACCAGTTGAACGATGAGGTCTCAGAATGTGACACCAGACAGTGCATATCTTTCAACCCGCAAACATTTTGCTAGTGCTGCATAGAACATCGCGCATAATCGAAACGTATCGAATTCAAGACCCTTCCTGGTTGAGAAATCGATTGTTTGCTTCCAAATTTTTATCTTTTAAACCGTAAGGTTTTTTCTCTTTCCTGGCATTGGGCGGCGCTGATAGCACCGCCCTTTTCTTTTCCCTGAATTCGCAGGTCAGGTCAAGGGCCCCGGCAAGGGGAAGTGTCACAGGCCACCCGCCGCCCACTGATGCGCCAACCATCACGACCTCTCTGGCAAGGTATCCTAAACTGTCATCAATAGCGTTTCATTGCCATTCAATATATTTAAATGGCTTGATTGGAAAGCTTCATTAAATATAAAAGCGAATATAATAAAGTTATTTAAAACGCCAAAAACCTATCTTTTAAATGGCTTGTATATATAAGCAAACAAAATTAATCAGGCCGCACGCCCCATATCTGCTTATCACACCCCATGCCCACCCCAACAACTGCTACCGGGTGAAGAGAAAAGCCACCCACAAGCGCCCATTCGCGTATCTGGTGGGTAGCATAGCCCACGCAAAAACAGCCTCAAAAGACCACCTAAACCCTCGATAGGAACAATCCCAAACCTCAAAAAGAGCAAAAAACAGGCAAAAAGATAGATTTTTTTCTCACGGTTTCACCTTGTGAGACGTTCAAAAAATCATCAAAAAGAGCCTGACGCCTGTGAGTGACATCTGAGATGCCAATTTTTAGACAACTCATCACGGCTACGCTCGAATGAAAACTTAATGCCGATACAAATCAATTACATAGAATCAAAACCGAACTCGCAGCCTGTCATTTGCCTCACCAGTTAATTATTTAAACCTCAATAAAGCTAAAACTCTAATAACACCATTTATTAAACAAAACGCCCCTGCTTGCAGCCAGTCATATTTAGAAGAATGGGGAAATCACTCTCTTGTTATTCAGAAATGTGCTGACTATACTGCGGCCCCTCTGTGAAAGCAGAGCAATGACGGAAATATAAAAAGATTCATGGATTGAGCAATATAAATCACACGCAGTTCACGCAACACAAGGTTATTTATCCATGAACAAGTTTAATAAAATTGCCGCTTTCTCCCTGCTTGCTCTGGCCATGAATGGCGGCGCCCATGCCGAAGGCTGGTATGCAGGTCTGGATCTGACCACCTCCAAGATGGATCTCGACGGTGACCTCCAGCGCGCCTATGACGCCAAAGTGATCGACGACCAGCTCGACGGCGGCAGCCTGATCGTCGGTTACAGCTTCAACCCCTGGCTGGCCATTGAAGGTGGCCTGCACGCCCAACAGATGGAGCAGCTGATCTGGGTGACCTCTCAGGGGGCAACCGGTTTTGCCGACACCACCATCGAAACCCGCAGCATCAGCCTGGCCGCCAAGCTGAGCCAGCCGCTGGCCTGGGGCTTCAGCGCCTATGCCAAACCGGGTATCGCCTACACCCGCACAGAATTGGAAGTTGTCGGCAACGCCACCATCCTCGGTATGAGCGGTCAGGTAAGTGGCAGCGAAACCAAGAGCAAGGTACACCCCAATCTGGAAGTAGGTCTGGACTACGCCTTCAACGACAGCTTCTCTGCCGGTATCGGCTACGAGCGCCAGTTCAACGCCCTGAGCCTGGGTGATGAGCACTACTCTCTGGATACCCTCAAGCTGGGTCTGCGCTACCACTTCTAAGTCGCGCCGCGTCAGTAACAATGCAAAAGGGCCACAGGTTTCACGCCTGCGGCCCTTCTATTGGCTGATGTGCCATCAGCAGATCTGATTCTTGCCCTGCTGCTTGGCCTGATAGAGCGCCCGATCGGCACGCACCATCAGACTCTCCTTCTGCTCACCCTGCTGATACTCCGCCACTCCGAAGCTCATGGTGGTGACACCGCGGGGACAGATGGGGTTCGTCACCATCAACGCCTGAAACTTGTTCGCCACCACCAACGCATCTTCACGGCCGGTATTGGGCAGCAGCACCATAAACTCGTCGCCACCCCAACGAGCCAGCAGATCAATCTCGCGGATATGGTCGCGCACCAGCGCCACTATGTTGATCAGGGTCTGATCCCCGATATTGTGGCCATAGCTGTCATTGATCTGCTTGAAGTTGTCCACATCCATGGCAATCACGGTAAAAGGCAAGTGAAAGCGGCGCGCCCGTTCGCACTCCAGCTGCAACGCCCGCTCCAGCCGATAGCGGCTGGCGGCACCGGTCAGGGCATCAGTCTCCGCCAGCTGACGATTCTCCTCCACCCTCTGTTGCAGTGCCTCGTTGACTCGCACCAGCTCGGCGGTGCGCTCCGCCACCAGTTGCTCCAGCGACTGATTGCGCAGCTCCAGCTGCTCCAGCAGCAACTTGCTGGCGTGGATATTGCGATGGGCGCCGATCATCCGCGCCACAGACCCATCGGGATTGCGCTCTATGATGCGGCCGCAATCCTCGATCCAGATATAGTCTCCGCCGCGACTGCGGCAGCGATACTCGACACGGTAGTCGGGGGCGGCGCCGCTCAGATAGGCATCGAAGCTCGCCATCACCCGATCCATGTCGTCGGGGTGGATCACACTCTCCCAGGTGAAGACATTGTTGCCTAGAGTATGGGGCTCGTAGCCCAGCATCCGGTACCAGCCCGGGTTGCGATAGACGAAACCGGTGTTGGCATTCCAGTCCCAGATGCCATCGCTGATCACCTCGAGAATGCCATGTACCACGGCTTCGCTGACATCCGAGATCCTGATCGTGTCGCTGTCCTGCAGCATGGGAGACCATCCTTGTATTGCCGCCCCGCTGGGGCGCGGGGCATTCCAGCCTGATGTTGAGAAATGATAGCGGCAGACGGCTGCACAGTCCGCTATCCGTTGATCGATGAAAACCGCCACTACTTGTTCCGGTTATCGGCCGCCATCGGGTTCGTCTGAATAACATTAGCAACCAGTGTGGCTCAATATTTCACCCTTGTCCGGTTTTAAAGGCAGGATGATGCAGGTTGCGATAGTGGCTGGGCGCCAGGCCATGCTGGCGTTTGAAGGCGGTGGAGAAGTGGTACTCGTTCTTGAAGCCGCACTGCTCGGCCAGCAGCTTCACCGGGTCGGCCCGGCTGGCCAGCAAGAGCGCCGCCCGCTGCAGCCGCAGCCGTTGCAGCAGCGCCATGGGCGCCAGCGCGAAGTGCTGCTGGCAGAGCCGGTAGAGCTGGCGCTCGGAGAGATGCAGGGCGCCAGCCATGCGCGCTATGTCCCACGGCTCGGTCAGCGCCTCTTTGAGCAGCAATTCGAGGCGCAGCGCCAGCCGCTCGCCACGCCGCTGCCCCTCCCCCTTTTGCAACAGACGGCGCAGGTAAAAGCCGAGCTGCTCAACCAGCAGGGCGCTGAGCAGCGGGTCCTGATGGCGCTCCTGCTCCGCATAGAGGTTCTCGAGCGTGCGCAGCACGGTAGCCTGCTGGGAGGTACAACCGAGCCGGGGGTGGCTGGCGAAGGCATCCCAGGGGGAATCCTTGTGCAGCAGCAGCCACACCAGCTCCCACTCACTCCCCTTATTCACCTGCTGGTTCAACGGCTCACTCAACTGATAGCAGAGTGGCTCCCCGGCTGGGATCAGCGCCCACTCCCCGGCCTGCAACCGCTCGCGGCGATCGCCCACCTGCACCTCCCCCTCACCGCCCAGGGTCAGCAGAAAACAGTGCATATCGGCAAAGCGGCGCGCGATGCGGTAGCGGGTCTTGAGACGGGAATAGCCCGCCAGCCACACCTGCTCCTGTGCGAGGGCCGGCAGCAGACTGTCGCAACAGATCTGCTCGCGGCAGTCGGGGGAGACATCGATAATCTCGGTGTTGGCAGTTTCAGACATCATCAGGACGGGCTCAGCCATGTCGAAGGGACAGGCCCCAGCATAGCATTAAGGGCATCGAGTCACAGGAGACCAGCCATGCATATCCATCACGTCGCCATCTGGGCGCAGGATCTGGAGGCACTCAAGGCATTCTACTGCAACCTGTTTGGCGGGCAGGCCAATGAGCGCTATCACAACCCGAGCAAACAGTTCAGCTCTTACTTCGTGCGTTTCGAAGGGGGCGCCAGCCTGGAGCTGATGCACACCCCCATACTGTTTCCGGCAGATCTCACTCTGCCACACCCGTTGCAGGGGCTGGCCCACCTCGCCTTCTCCCTCGGCAGCGTGGAGGAGGTGGACAAGATGACCGCCCGCCTCAAGCTGCTCAAGGGCGCCGAGGTGAAACACCTGGACGGCCCCCGCTGGACCGGCGACGGCTATTACGAGAGCACCTTCCTCGACCCGGAAGGCAACCGGCTGGAGCTGACCATCTAATACCTGAATGCTCCCCTCACTCTGGCCCTCTCGTAAGTTCGATTAGCGAAGCGTAATCGGACAGCGGTAACGGCATTGCTCCCTTCTCCCATTTATTAAAAAAGGAGGAGAAGGGCTGGGGATAAGGGAAAGGAAAAAGAGATTTCGCGGTAAACGTTGGGCTTCGCTAGGCTCAGCCACAACCTACACAACCGGTAGGTTGGTGCTGAGCACGCGAAGCCCAACATACGAGATTGAACTTATGAACTATGAGAAAATCTAGCTTGTACATCCAATATTTCTGGCCCAACAGCTTCTTCCGTTGCAGGTCCTTTTCTAATGAAGCAAGCCTTCCCAACAAATGAAACCGAGTCCATTTTTTGAAGACTAATACATAAAATTGTTATGCCTTTAAATGTCACTGTATCCAAGCCTGCTATGGCATTACTTTTTAATGATGATGAAAGCTCAGAATGCCTAATTACATCAATGATTTTCTTGGTATAATCCTCAATGCTTATACCTAAATGCTTAGCTTCACGTTCAATACCGACAACATATCGTTCACCAACAGTCAAATAGTTTACTCCATCAATGACTGTAGCTCTCTCAGCATCAGCTTTCTTATCTGCGACACCGATAATAAATGCACCATTACTTCCTGAGTTTGCGATACCACACAAAGTATTGAGCATTTCAATTTCTAACTTTTTATTCCATTTCCTGCTAGCACCATTTTTTAACGGCAAGAAACCTTGTTTGGTTTCAAATCTTGCAGATTCGATTTTTGAACGGCTAAGATAATTCTCAATTTGAATTGCCAATCTAGGCCCTGAACATAAGCTCTCATGCTTACAATCAACAAAATGGTCCTGAATAAGGCCTTTGATGGTTTTAATATTTTTCTTACGCTCTGTTGAAGTAGAATAGTGCGATTGCATTTTCAATTTTTCAGCCGCACCTTTAAGTGACTCAAAAATCATTGGAATATTAGATGGTTCCTTTTCATGCTTAAATAATAGGTCATGCATGGCCATGAAAAGAGAGAAAAATGGTGTCTTAATTGTATTTTTGCTTCTACTCCGGAGATGATTCCTTAAAAAGCTTGGAGAAGAATCAAATTCTTCAATCATACTTTTTATCGTTGAAAACGTAATTATTATTTCCTGTTTAACCTTCTCTTGGCCGTATGAAATAAGTTTTGCTTCTAACTCTTTACTTTCAGTTGCATCCTTATCATATAGTTTATCGAAAAGCTCTCGTGAAGATGAAATAGGCTCTTCGTTGACTATTGATGCAATAAAATCAAGAATTATCTGCTCATCTTCACTATCGCGTAGCTGTGCTCTAGTTAAAATACCTTGGTTACACCAGATCGTATCAATAGCTCTAATGCCATATCCGTGTTGACTATCATCGTTATCAATACTAATAGATGGCATATCAAAAAGATTCAATGTGTCATCTGAAGAGTCCCCTCTCACTTCAGATGAAATTTGTCGCACTAGACTTGAAACATTATTAGAAACCCCAGCTTGGCGTTGTTCCTGCACGCTTAATTGGCGGCCTTTAGAATTTATTCTACCAAAGACCTCGGTAACTTCATTATCACTCTCAGCAGGGAATACACTGATTGCCAAATCATAATCTAGAAGTTTTGAACACTCATCCGGGCTCAATAGACTAACATTTTCTTGAGGAGTAAAAACCCCTTTGGCTTGTTCATTTTTAGCTGTAGAAAACTGACTTACATCAAAGTACTTACCATCTATATCAAATCCATTTTCTATAAAGCTAAAAATGGCATTCAGCCTCTGCATCCCATCAATTATTTCAAAGTACTTACTAAGGCCAACTCTATGTTTTTCCGCAAGGAGAATTAATGGGACAGGATAACCATTAAGAATGCTGTCAATCAGTTTTCTTTTGTCGTCAAGACTCCAAACTAATTTTCTTTGATATTTTCTATTTACAATATAAAGTCCCTTGCGATATTCACCATACATGGATTGTATCGAGCGACCATGAGGAACGACTTTCATTTGTTACCCTCTAAAATGTTTGAGATGCAGACTCAATTAATACCAAAAAATATATCCAAATGCTATTCGAAAACTCGCGTAAAAGTACGGTAAATCCCTTTACCGCCGCCATCAATCACTCCCCCAACCTCTCCGCCAATCCGGAATAACGCTCGGTCTTTTTCCTGACCGCTTGAGCCAGCAGGGCGCGATCGCCGTAGAGATCGAGCCGCGCCTTGGCGCGGGTGATGCCGGTATAGACCAGCTCGCGGGTCAGCAGCGGGCTGGGGCTGTCGGGCAGCACCAGCACGGTATGGGCAAACTCCGACCCTTGGGATTTGTGGATGGTCATGGCGTAGACAGTTTCGTGGGGCGGCAGCCGGCTTGGCAGCAGGGCCCGCAAGGTGCCGTCCGGCTGCTCAAACCATACCTTTAACCGGCCAGTTTCATCGGGCAGGCAGAGCCCCATATCGCCGTTATAGAGGCCGACGCCGTGATCGTTGCGCACCACCATCACCGGGCGACCGGCATACCAGTCGCCATCGCGGGCAATCAGGCCAGCCCGTGACAGGGCCAGTTCGAGCCGCTCGTTAAGCCCCAGCACGCCGAACGGGCCATCGCGCAGGGCGCAGAGGATCTGGAAGCTGTTGAATGCCTTGAATACGGCGGCGGGCGCTTCCCCCGCGCGGGCCGCTTTCAGATAGCTGCCGTAACCGGCCACCCCCTGGGCAATCAGGGCGTCGTAGGCCTCCCCGACCCAGGGGTGCAGGCTGATATCGGCGAATCCTGCGCCCCATACTGATTCCACCGCCGTGGCATCGCCGCTGTTGCAGGCGCGCGCCAGCTGGCCAATGCCCGAATGCTGATCAAAGCGCCAGCTCTTGGCCAGCAAACAGAGGCTATCGCGCACCGGTGCCCCTGCGGGTGTGCCCTGCAGGCGGTAGCCGGTCTGGCGGGAGAGCCAGTCCGCCTGCGCCGGGCTGATGCCCTGTTCGATAAAGCTGCAGATATCGCCGAGTACGGCCCCCGCCTCCACCGAGGCGAGCTGATCCTTGTCGCCGAGCAGGATCAGGCGGGCGTGGCTCGGCAGCGCATCGAGCAGGCGCGCCATCATCGGCAGATCGACCATGGAGGCCTCATCCACCACCAGCAAGTCGAGGTGCAGCGGGTTGCCCGCGTGGTGGCGGAACTGGCTGCGCCCCGGAATGACCCCGAGCAGCCGGTGCAGGGTGCCCGCCTCGGTGGGGATCGCCTCCACCCACTCGGGAGGCAGATCGAGGGCCTGCAGGGCAGAGCCGATACTCTCGGTGAGGCGCGCCGCCGCCTTGCCGGTGGGGGCCACCAGCCGGATCGCCGGGGCCTTGCCCGCTTGCAGGCCGGTCTCCACCAGAATGGCGAGCAGCTTGGCCACCGTGGTGGTCTTGCCGGTGCCGGGGCCGCCGGAGATCACCGCAAAGGGGCGCGCCGCCGCGGTGGCCGCCGCCAGCTTCTGGCCGTTGCAGCAGAGCGCCTCGGGCACCAGCGTATCCAGCTTGCTCAAATCACTCGCCGCCTGCGCACTGGCGAGCAGCCCTTCGATGGCGGGCCAATCCACTTCATTGGGGAACACCAGATCCAGATACTTTTCGATAAAGTGGCGGGCCGAGAAGTCGGGGGCGAGGCGGGCCTTGAGCAGCGCACCGAACACCAGCCCGTAGTCGCGGGCAAACAGCCGCGACAGGGCGGGAGCAATCTCCGGCCATTCGGCTCGCTCGCTCAGGGTACGCAGATGGCGGGCCACCCCCAGTTCAAAATCGTGGTAGCGGGTGAGGTAGAGCCGCCCGTGCCACAGCCGCAGCGGCCAGCGCGGGGCGAGCCCCTCATCCTGCTCGGTTCCAACCAGGGGACTCTCTGCAAACAGGGCGGGCCAGCGGGAAGGATCCGCCAGATCCAGCAACAGATCCCGGCTCTGCTGGGGATCCAGCCCGAACGGGCGCAGGGATCCGGCGATGAGCATCTCCAGCGGCAAACAGACATGGCCGCGCCCCAGTTCGAAGCAGGCGAGCGCCGCCCCCAGCACCAGCTCGGGGCTGCCGCCAAGGTCGGCCACCAGCCGGGCAAATTGCAGATCCAGCTGGCGGATGCGGCCAGCCAGCGCCAGTGTTTTCAACCGTTCAACCATCATTGCGCTGGCTGCGGTGCTGATCATGGTGCCGCTCATGCCTCTACCTCGTTTAATTCTGCTGATGAAACACCGCCTGAGCGATCACCATTTCTAAACAACTCATCCAGCCCCAACACCAGTTCACGGCTCGGGCGGGTATGGAAAATGCCCCCCTGCGGCATGCCGCGCAGGAACAGATAGAAAACCCCGCCAAAATGCTGCTCGAAGTCGTAGCCCGGCAGGCGCAGGGTGAGCAGCCGGTGCAGCGCCAGCGAGTAGAGCTGGTATTGCAGGTCGTAGCGGTGCTCGGCCATCGCCCGCTCCAGCGCCGGACGGCTGTAATCGGCGGGGCTCATGCCGAGGTGGTTCGATTTGTAGTCGAGCAGATACCAGCGCCCCTGCCACTCGAACACCAGATCGATAAAGCCCTTGAGCATCCCCTGCACAGTGGCAAAGCTGAGCGGCTTGTTGCCCCGCGACAACGGGTCGTGCTGCTGGCAGAGGGCGGTCAGCGCCGGTGCCGTCACCCGCCCCATGGGCAGGAAGAACTCCAGCTCCACCTGTTTGCGCTCGGGCGCCAGATCCCGCAGCCGTACCGGTTCGCCAAAGCCGGTATCGAGCGGGGTATCCAGCACCGCTTCGACCTGCTGTTGCAGCACGGGAGCCCAGCTCTCGTCGAAACCGTCTTGCAGCAACAAGCTGGCGATATGCTCTGCCAACGGCTCGCCTGCGGCGCTTTGAAAGTCGATGGTCTCGAACAGGCTGTGCAGCAGGGTGCCGGGGCGCGCCCCTTTCGGGAAGGTGAAGATGGAGGGCTGGGGCGCCTCCTCCGGTTGCTCGGAAACCAGCGCGGCCGCCTCGGTCACTACCTCGTCATCGAAGCCGGGGTTGGCCAAGACACCTTTGCTGTGACCATGGCCCTGCGCCGCCAGTCCGGAGTAGGAGCTGATCCACCAGTCCCGCTCAAGGGAGCCGCTAAAGTGGCGCACCTGCGGCTCGCCCAGCTGCTCCTCCTCTGGCGGCAGCGGGGCCGGACGGGTGAGCGAGGGCTCACCGACGGCCACCCCGGGCAGCGCCTGCGCCAGCTCGGTCAGGGCGGTCGCCAGCGTCTGCGCATCCCCCTCTTCACCCTTTTGCAGCAGGTAGCCGATGGCGGTGTGGTGCAGATCGGTCTTCTCCGACTTGCCAGCCCCCGCCCGCACCGGCGCCAGCCCCAGCCAGGTGGCGTAGACGCCCCGGGTCAGCGCCACATAGAGCAGCCGCAAATCTTCGGCAAGGCGCTCCCTGTCCGCTTCGGCGAGCGACGAGTCGGCGCCGGTCAGATCGAGAATGGTGCGATTGTCCGCCTCATCCGCCTCGTGATAGAGCGGGGTCTCGGCGGTTCTGTGGCTGCAGATAAAGGGCAGGAACACCAGCGGGTACTCCAGCCCCTTGGATTTGTGGATGGTGACGATCTGCACCAATTTCCGCTCGGATTCGAGCCGCAGTACCTGCTCCGCATCCTGGCCGTTGGGGCGGCTCACCGCCTCCCCCAACCAGCGCAGCAGGGCATACTCCCCGTCCAGCTCGCTGCTCACCTGTTGCAGCAGCTCGCCAAGATGGAGGAAGTTGGTCAGCCGCCGCTCGCCATAGGGGCTCGCCAACAGCGAAGAGGCGAGATTGCGCCGGTGCAGCAGGGCCCGCAGCATCGCCAGCACGCCGCGGCGGTGCCAGATCTTGCGGTACTCCATAAACTCCTGCACCGCGCTCTCCCACGCCCGCTCGTCGCTGGCCAGTCCATCGAGCGCCTTGGCATCGAGATCAAACAGGCCGGTCGCCAGCGCCGCCCGCAGGCTGCGCTCATCGCTCGGGTTCTGGCAGGCGTGCAAAATCAGCAGGATCTCCCGCGCCTCCGTCTGCTCCAGCACGCTCTCGCGGTTCGACAGATAGACGGAGGCGATGGCAAGCCGCGCCAGCTCCTGCTGCACCAGCTTGCCCTCGGCGCCGGTGCGCACCAGCACGGCGATATCCCCGGCCTTCACCGCTTTGTCGCCGATGAGCGCCTTGCCCTCGCGGGCCAGCGTCAGCAGGCGGTGGATCTCGGCGGCGGTGGCGCGGGCCATCTTGCTCTGGTAATCCCCCCGGTTGAAGGTGGGCTGGCCGGTCAGCTGCCAGCAGTGGAGCACAGGGGCGGTAACGCCATCGAGCTGCAGCGCCTTGCTCTTGCCCTGCGCCTCCACCGGCAGGAAGGGGATATCCGCCTCGTAGATAAAGGGATCCTTGGCCCGCTCGAACAGGCCGTTGACCGCCCCCACCAGCGCACTGCTGGAGCGCCAGTTGCGCCCTAGGGTGTAGTGGGCGCTCACATTTCGCCGCGCCTGAATGTAGGTAAAGATGTCGGCGCCGCGAAAGCCGTAGATGGCCTGCTTGGGGTCACCAATCATCAATAGCGCCGTGTCGGTGTGGCCGCCGTAAAGCCGATGGAAGATGCGGTACTGCTGGGGATCGGTATCCTGAAATTCGTCGATCATCGCCACCCGGTAGGTGGCGCGAATCCGCTCGCACAGCCGCTCGCCAAGGCTTGAGCCAAGCGCCCCATCGAGGTCTTTGAGCAGGTCATCGAACGAGAGCTGATGGGCTTGGCGCTTGCTGGCCTGCATCCGGCTGCGCACTACTTTGGCGGCCCGTTGCAGGATCAGATCCCGAATACCGGGGCGGCTGGCCAGAAGCTCGTCTATCTGACTGAACAGCGGCAGGGTCGGCACAGCGCCCCCCTTCTTGAGGTTCTCCTCCAGCACCGTCTGGCCAAAGCGCTCCAGCTCCTTGGGGATGGCGTAGCCACTGCTCTCGTCCTGTGCCCAGTCGGCTATCTTGGCAAGCCACCCTTCGTAGTTCTTGCCGGTGTAGCGGCTGATCTGGCCGTCGGTCTGGCGGCGGATCTCGTCCCCTTGCGCCAGCCATTCGCTCTTCACCGCCGCGATGCGACTCATGGCCGCCTGATGGCGGGCGGCGAGGGTCTCATCCCCTAGCACGGGGTGGATCTCCAGCTCGCTGTTGTCGAGCCAGCTGCCCATCTCCCGCAGCAGGGCGGCGGGGCTCGGCCAGAGCGCGCGCACGGCGCTGGCGAGGGCTTTATCCACCGGATAGAACTCGGCGCGCCAGTAGTCACTCACCGCCTGCAGCCTGAGCTGGCTGTCGTCGGTAAGAAATTCGGTTTCAAAGAGGGCACCCGATTCGAAGGCGTTCTGCTTGAGCATCCGCTGGCAGAAGCCGTGGATGGTAAAGACCGCCGCCTCATCCATCTGCCGCTCGGCGGCCAGCAGGCGACGAGCCGCCAGCTCGTGATCGCCTACCTCGGCCAGCAGCATGTTCAGCAGGGCATCATTACTATAACCACGCATAAAGGCGAGCCGCGCCTCGTGGATGCGACCGCGGATCCGCCCGCGCAGCTCGGCGGTGGCCGCTTCGGTAAAGGTCACCACCAGAATTTCGGTCACCGAGAGGGGCCGTTCGTGGGCGCTCGGCTGACCGGCATCGGCGCCCTCGCCGATCATGGGGCCGTGGCCCAGCAGCAGGCGCAGGTAGAGACCGGCGATGGTGTAGGTCTTGCCGGTACCGGCGGAGGCTTCGATCAGTCGTTCACCATGGAGGGGAAAACGCAATGTATTGAGCGGGTTAGCCATTATTTCAGCTCCTCCAGGGTCTTGAGCAGCGGGGTCAGGTGTTCGCGGGCCAGCGCCTGCAACTGCCCCAGCACCTCCTCATCGAGTTCGGGGAAGCAGCGGGCGACGTAAACGTCTTGCCCCTCCCCATTGATCATCCAGCCGCCATTGAAACGGGTGAGGGCCGCCTTGTCGGCCGCCTCCGGCTTGTCGGGATCCTTCTCGATCGCCTTGAGCCAATCCCAGGCGGTGTTGGGGAAAAACGGCAGCGGCCGCTTCATCCCCTGCGCCCAGCACGCCACCAGCGCCGCCAGCTTGGGCCGCGCCTCGTCGGCCGACAGCGCAGGCAGGCGCAGACTCTGCTTGGCATCGAACAGCAGGGTGTCGCCGGGGGCGTCGCTCAATGAGAGGCAGAGGTGCTGGATCCAGCCCAGCAGCAGATCCTTGCCGTTGAAGCTGCCGGGTTTGACCACCAGCAAGCGCCCCTTCTGAGTGTCGATCCACCCTTGCAGCTGACCCTGAGTCAGCGAGATATCGATCTCCACCGCCTGCTTTTCTGACTCATTGGCAGCAACCCATGGCCGCAGCCGATCCGCCAGCTTGCCCATCTCGGCATCCAGATCGTCCAGCAGCAGGCTGCCGAACCACCCTTGCGGCAGCAGGCCGGTGAGCTGCAACCGCTCGCGACGCTCGGTGCTATCTCCTTCCGCCAGATGGGCATCGAGCAGCAGATCTTTCAGCTGATAATGTTGCAGGCCATCCAGCTCGAACGGCTCGCTGTCCTCGATGTTGGCTTCGTTCAGCTCAAACCACACCTTGAGGCGGCGGTTGAGGAAATATTTGGTGGGCTGGCGATAGAAGCGCAGCAGCTCCGCCAGTTCCAGCCCCTGCTCCTTGCCCCATTCGGGAGGTAAAGGCAGCTCGCCGCTCTGGAAGTTGGCCGCGCCGCGCACCGGATTGAGGGCGGGTAGCCAGTCGGCGGCATAGGTAAAGAGGCGCGAACCCGCCTCCGGGTAGAAGTAGTTGCGGCTGTAGGGGGTGAGCGGATGCGCCACCATCAGGTGGCTGAGCAGCCGCTTGCCGGAGGTTTCGTCGTCCAGATCCTCATCCCCCACCAGCACAAAGCCCTGCCGCACATAGTCGATCAGTTCCGCCAGCAGCACCGATGGCACCTTGTCGCTGTTGTCCTGCGCGCTGAATCCCTGATAGCTGATATAGAGCCCCTGCTGGGCGCTGAGCAGCGCCTCGAGGAAGAGGTAGCGGTCATCATCACGACGGGAGCGATCCCCGCGCCGCGAAGCCACCGCCATCAGATCGAACCCCATGGGGGCCAGGGTGCGCGGATAGACGCCGTCGTTCATGCCGAGCAGGCAAACCTGCTTGAAGGGAATGGAGCGCATCGGCATCAGGGTACAGAAGTTCACCTGACCGGCGAGGAAGCGCTGGCTGGAGCGGGACTCTCCCAGCACGCTGCCGAGGTAATCCTGCAACAGATCGGCGGTGATGGGCTGCTCGAAGCGGGCCTCGCCGAGCCGGGTCTGCCACTCGGCCAGTTGGCTGCGAATAAGCTGTAGCTGACGCTCTTCATCCTCGTCGGCCAGATAGAAGCGCTCCAGCAGCGCCAGCAGGCAGGCGTTCCACTCGGCCAGCGACTGCGCCTGTTGCAGGCGGGGCAGGAATTCGGCCAGCGAATCGACAAACCAGGCGAGCTTGCCGAGCGCCAGCCCCTGCTGTCCCTCTATATCGGCGTAGGGCAGGATGCCCGCCACCGGCTCGCCATCCCCCATGGCAAAGCCGAGCAGCATGCGGCGCAGGCCGAACAGCCAGCTGTTGCCGGACATGGGTGGCAGATCGAAACGGACGGGGTAGCCGTCATCCAACCCCCAGCGGATGCCGGTCTCCTGCACCCAGACCCGCAACTGGTTGAACTCGTCGTCATCCAGCTCGAAGCGGCGCAGCACGGCGGGCACCTCGAGAATGGCCAGCAGCTCCCCTGCCCCGAAGCGGGCGTTGGGCAGCCTGAGCAGGGCGAGGAAGCTTTGCAGCAGCGGGCTCTCCTGACTCGCCGCCCGATCCGATACCGCAAACGGGATCTGACCCCGTGCACCAAACACCGCCTGAATGTAGGGGCCGTAGCTGTTCACATCCGGCATCATTACCACCACGTCTTTCGGGGTGAGGGTCGGGTCCTGCTCGAACAGCGCCAGCAGCCGGTCGTGCAGCACTTCCAGCTCCCGCATCGGGCCGTGGCAGGCGTGGATCTGCAAGGATCCATCCGCCGGATCGATCGGGCTCTTGTGATGGCTGCTGTCGAGATCGAACTGGCCGGCGCCCCGTTCTGCCAGCTCCAGCACATCCTTCTGGATGGCGCGCAGCAGGCTGACATTGCCCTTGGCGTCCACCTCGTCGATATCGACGAAAGCCTCGATTTGCGGCACCTCCAGCTCCATCAGCTGATGCAGGTAGTCGCGCCCCAGCTTGCCCATGGAGGCGAGCAGCGGGTTGGCGGGGCCTTGCAATGTCTCGATGTCGGTACCGGGTTTGAGCTTGTTCTCCAGCCGAGCCAGGGTCTTGCGATCCAGCAGATCCCCCCAGTAGTAACGGCAGGGGTTGGTGACGAACAGGTGCACCTCCACCTCCGGTCGGCTACCGAGGGCCAGCAGCGCCTCCACATAGCGCGGCGGCAGCGCCGAGATGCCGAACACGAAGACCCGTTGCGGCAGCTTGCCCGGCAGATCGGCGGTGCGCGCCAGCTCGTGGATAAACTCCTCGTAGAGGTTGGCGCGGTGGTAGCCGCTCGGAGAGAGCGCCAGGGTGCGGGCCACCAGCTCGCGCCACAGCTCGGGCTGCCAATCCTGACCGCTCACCCCGGCCAGCTCCTGACTCAATCCTTCCCCCTCTTCCCAGCGGGCGATCCAGTCCGGCCGGTAGACCAGATACTGGTCAAAGAGATCCGCCACCTTCTGGCAGAGCTGCCACAGCCGCACCTGCTCGGGATCCTGGGCGGGATCCTCCTCATCTCCCCCGCCCAGATAGGCGGCGAGCGGGGCAAAGGCGGGCCTGTCCAGCAAGGCGGGCAGAATGGTCATCAGCTGCCAGCTCATGGAGCCCTTGTTGTAGGGGCTCTGACGCGGTACATCCGCCAGCACCCGGGTGAACATCTCCCAGATAAAGCTGGCGGGCAGCGGAAAGTCGATATTGGCGGCGATGCCGAAGGCTTTGGCCAGCTCCAGCTTGAGCCACTGGGCCATGCCCGGACTCTGTACCAGGATCTGCTCCCGCTCGAAGGGGTGAGAGAGAGGGGCCTGCCGGATGCGGCTCACCAGCAGCTCTTTGAGCAGATCCAGCTGATTGGAGTGGTAGAGGGTAAACATGAGCAATTCCCGCCTGTGGATGAGAGGGGGCGAGGGAAAAGGCGAGCCATTTCCGTCACTTCACAAGAGTGAGAATTGTCGGGGATCGAAGGGGAAGATGCAAAAGGCTCTTGTGGCCAGCAGGCGGGCAAACCGCTGAACCATGAGGGGCGCCGCAGATTTGTGCCGTCACCTCACCTACCCGGAAAACGCAGACAGAAAAAAGCCGGTGCAGTTGCACCGGCCAAAAGGCATTGGAAAACTTGACTCTTCAGGGCATTACCAGTTTTTGCCGAGACGGGCATCCACACTGAAAGCCCCTGCTCCGGCCGCCGCCAGCGCCAGGAAACCACCGGCCACTGAGACGTTCTTCATAAACATCAGCATCTGCATCTGTTCGGCAGGCTGGTAGTGGAAGATAAAGGCAGCCATCAGGGTGAAACCGGCCAGCAGCACGGAGAGGCTGCGGGTAAAGAGACCCAGCACGACGGCAAGGCCACCACCCAGCTCAAGCAGGATCACCAGCGGCAACATAAAGCCGGGCACACCCATCGCTTCCATATAGCCCTGAGTACCGGCATAGCCGCCGATCTTGCTCCAGCCAGCCATTACGAACATCAGCGCCAGCAGTACACGACCCGCCAGCAGCGCTACATCTTTCATCTTGTCCATTTCATATTCCTCGTTTGTGTCACATCACCGCTGACTGCTTCAGGGTAGGTCAAATAACAGGGCTTGGCTGGCACTGGTCGCAACCAGCTCCCACCGGTATTCATCACGACTGAGTACCCCGTCGCCGGGTCGGGCAGCCAGACCGTTGGCGGCAAGCGTACCTGAAATCATCTGCAGGTAACCGTGTCGGCCAGCCAGTGCCCATTCGAGCGTCTCGCCCGGGGCCAGTTCCAGCCGCCATACGCGGGCCTGTTGGCGGATCCGCAGCGATCCCGCCTCGCCATCCGGTGACGCTACCAGCGTCATGCCCGGTCTGGACTCGATCTTCTTCTGCTGATACCCGGGTGGCGTGCCGAACTCGTTCGGCTCGATCCAGATCTGCAACAGGGAGAGGGGTTCCGTCTGCGAGGGGTTGTACTCGCTGTGGCGGATCCCGCTACCTGCACTCATCAGCTGGAAATCCCCTGCCGGGATCTGCTCGGCATGGCCGAGGCTGTCCTTGTGCTCTATGGTGCCTTGCAGCACGCAGGTGAGGATCTCCATATTGGCGTGAGGGTGGGTGGCGAATCCGCCACCCGGCGCAACCAGATCCTGATTGATCACCCGCAGTACCGAGTGTCCCATCCACTCCGGGTCATAGTAGTGACCGAAGGAGAAACTGTGGCGCGCGTCCAGCCAGCCAAAGTTGGCCTTGCCCCGCGCTTCTGCGGCTCTCAATTGCATCATGGTGTGCTCCTCATCTACCGGGACGGTTGATTAACGCTGTTTGCCGCTACCGATACCGAACGGAATACGGTATTCGCTGCTCTGGTCAGCCAGGCTGACGGTCAGGTTGCCCTGGGTACGGCTCGGGATCCGCACCTGCTGGGTGCCTGTCAGGTTGGCGTGGACTGATGCCAGCAGATCGCCAGACTCGTCACGCACTTCCAGCATAGGATTGGCTTTGCCATCCATTGCGGCAGTGGCGTTCCAGTTCACAAACAGCACGCCGGGCATGGCATTGAAGTCAGCCGGTACGGAAGCCTGGGCGAAACCAGTGGTCATCAGGCCTGCAACGGCCAGCATCTTGATTACGTTTTTCATGTTCATTCACTCTCTTGTTTTATATGTCATTGCCAAGGCCTTTTCGGCCAGAATCAATGCATCCATGCAAGAGGTCATTCAAATAGTGTGTTGTTCTTTCACCGACGTCAGACAGACCTATTTGGTGTGTCACAGTACGGAACTACCCGCATATTTGGCCGCTCGACGTTCCTGCCTAAGCGTTGATTGAATATTAAAGTGACATGACCTAACTTGTTAGCGAGATAAACTGGCAAACATATTCAAAAAAATTGAAGGTGAGGAATGGCCAAGGAATCGAACAAGGAGCGGGCGCTGACCCTGGAGGCAATCCGGGTGCTGGACGCCATCGACCGCCGCGGCAGCTTTGCGGCGGCGGCCGACGAGCTGGGCAAGGTCCCCTCGGCATTGAGCTACACAGTGCAGAAGCTGGAGGATGAACTGGATGCCATGCTGTTTGACCGCAGCGGCCACCGCACCAAGTTCACACCGGCGGGGCGCATGCTGCTGGAGCGCGGCCGGGTACTGCTGGAGGCAGCCGAGCATCTGGTGGGAGAGACCCGGGCGCTGGCCCGTGGCTGGGAGACCGACATCACAGTCGCCGTCGATGCACTGGTCCCGGTGCAGGCCCTCTACCCCTTGGTGGAGAAGCTGGCCGAGCAGACCGATACCCGACTGCGGCTGCGGGCCGAGGTGCTGGCGGGTAGCTGGGAGTGTCTGGAAGATGGTCGCGCCGACCTGCTTATCTCCTCCATCAACCCCGACATCATGATGACCGGCATCAAGCATCAGGTGATCAAGGACGAGGTGATGCTCTACGTCGCCCATCCCGATCACCCGCTGCATCAGGAGCCGGAGCCTCTGGCTGACGAAACCCTGCGCCGCTATCGCGCCATCGCCGTCGCCGATACCGCCCTGCGCAAGCCGGTGCTCACCTACCGCCTGCTGGACAAGCAGCCGCGCCTCACTGTCAGCACCATGACGGAGAAACGGGATGCCCTGCTGGCAGGGATCGGCGTCGGCACCATGCCACAGAGCTGGATTGAGGAGGACATCCGGGCCGGACGACTCAAGGTGATCAGCCCCGAATATCGCCATCAATTGCAGGTGGTGCTGGCCTGGCGGCGAGACACCATGGGCAAGGCCAAAAGCTGGCTGGTGCGGGAGATACCAAAACTGTTTGCAACTGGTGAGAAATGAGATCCAGTTAACAGAAATGTTAATTGCATGCCTCACTTGACGCCCAATATCTTTGCTGATTTCATAGCCGCCTCATTGAACCCATGGAAGCTGTAGAAAATGAAAAAGAGTTTGCTGGTTGCCCTCACCACCCTGCCCCTGTTTGCCAATGCCGGCCTGATGGACTCGCTGACCGACAGCGTCACCAGCAGCGTCAAGGATGCGGCCAGCACTGCCGTATCCGGTGCCATGGACAGCGCATCCAACGAAGCCATCAAAAAGGCACTGGATATCAAGGAAGGCGGCTCCAACAAGCAGGCAGTCAAAGATAAGCTGGGCTCTCCTGCCACCACCAAGACTGAATCCGGTCTGGAAGTGTGGACCTATGATCTGGATGCCCTGAACAAGGCCTCTCCGCTGCTGGCAGAAACCACCAAAACCCTGCTGAAAGATACCGACGCCGCCAAGAAAAACGTGGTCATCAAGTTCGAAGGCGAAACCGTCAAGAAAGTAGAACTGACCGACAAGACTCAGGGCTAAGTTCGCTCGTCCGGTGAAGTGGGTTGCACACTCGCACCGACACAGATAGCAAGAGGGGGAGCATCATGCTCCCCCTCTTTTATTGGCAATCACCAGCGCTCAGCCAAGCTGCGTCTCAACGCAGTAAGCGCAAAAAGGGTGGCCTAGGCCACCCTTGGGTTGATAACAGCAGTCGCTGTTACTGGTTCGCTTCGGCAAACTGCTTCATCGCTTCGGCGTGCTTGGTCATGCCGGCGGCACGCTCGTTGAGCTTCTTGATGAACTCCGCCTTCTTGGCCGGATCTTCAATGCGGTCATAACGTTGCTGCAGGTTGGCCTGGATCTGCTCCGGGGTCATGTTCTGCATGCGGGCCATCTTGTCGTGGCGACCACCGTGGTGTTTGCCACCCATCATGCCACCACCGTCCATCGGGCAATCCACCATGGCACCGGGCTGGCCGGTGGGGGCTGCTTCACTGGCTGCATAGGCGCCCAGCGGCAAGCCAAGGATCAGGGTGGCGGTCAGCAGGGTTTTGGTCAGCTTTTTCATGGTCTATCTCCTGTAGGGATGATTCTGGTTCGGCGCTCTTGCCTTGCCCTCAAGTAAACACCCTATCGGTGTCTGAACTTTGCCAGCATCGTCCTTTTTTGTAGCAGAGTGTGGCATCGTGCGGATCTGGCACACTTTGACACAAACCGCCGGGCGGATTTTCGTATACTCGTGCCAACGCCAAGCAGGGGAGGTATTCATGAACCAGAGCAACACCCACATTCTGGTGGTCGACGATCACAGCGAGATCCGCGATCTCTTGAAACGCTTTCTGGAACAGCACGGCCTGCGGGTCAGCTGCGCCCGGGATGGCAAGGAGATGAAGCGACTGCTGGAGGAGCGGGAGTTCGACCTGCTGGTGCTGGATCTGATGATGCCGGGTGAAGATGGCCTGACCCTCTGCCGCGAGCTGCGGGTCAAATCGAACCTGCCCATCATCATGCTGACTGCTATGGGGGAAGAGACCGACCGCATCATCGGATTGGAGATGGGGGCCGACGACTATCTGGCCAAGCCTTTCAATCCGCGCGAGCTGCTGGCGCGGATCAAGGCGGTGATGCGCCGCACCCAGGCAGAAACCCAGCCCGCCGCTGAAACCCTGACCCGGGATCTGCGCTTCGATCGCTGGCTACTCGACGTCAATCGTCGGGAGCTGGTCGATGAGGATGGGGTGGGCCTCAGCCTCTCCACTGCCGAGTTCGATCTGCTCAAGGTGTTTCTGGAACGCCCGCTGCGAGTGCTGAGCCGGGATCAACTGCTGGATCTGGCCCGTGGCCGCGAGGCGGTGGCCTTTGATCGCGCCATCGATACCTTAGTGAGCCGCCTGCGCCGCAAGCTGGAGCGGGATCCCAAGAATCCGGAGCTGATCAAGACCATTTGGGGTGGCGGCTATATGTTCTCCGCCGACGTGACGCAGGTTTAAGCAGTGGGCACCTTGCGACGACTGTGGGCACGGATGTGGCCCAAGGGGCTGACCGGCCAAATCATTCTGGTGGCGCTGGCAGGGTTGATCCTGATCCAGCTGCTCAGCATCCAGATATACCGCACGGATCGGGAGGAGGCGCTCGGCTTCGTCAACAGCCGCAACGCCATGCAGCGGATCATCTCTGTGGTCAGGCTGCTCTCCCTCTCCCCCCCGTCCCTCTATGACGAGATCCTCAAGGCGAGCCGCAGCGAGACCCTGCTGCTGCGCCTCTCCGACGAACCGCTGCAACCGGATAACCGCAGCCCCCGCTTCGAGCAGCTGGTGCGCTCGCGCCTCAACTACCCCCCCGGCCTCACTGTCGAGATCAGCGCCGAGCTGAAAGAGGATAACCAGCGCAGCAAAGCATGGGAGCATCACGCCCGCATGATGCGGGATCGCAAGGGGCCACCCCCGCCGCGGGACATGCGGCTCTACGGCTCCATCGAACTGCCGCAGGGGGGCTGGCTGCAGTTCAGTTCGCTGGTCGACAAGGAGGCGGGCAGCTGGTCGTGGCAGACCACCCTCAACCTGATGCTGGTCGCCAGTCTGGTGATCGGGCTGATGGTGCTGCTGTTTCGTCGCGCCACCCGCCCGCTCAAGCAGCTGGCAGGCAATGCGGAGCGGCTAGGACGGGGCGAGGATATCGAGCCCTTGAAAGAGGAGGGGCCGACCGAAATCCGCGAATCGATTCAGGCCTTCAACCGGATGCACACCCGGCTCGACCGCTTCGTGCAGGACAGAACCCGAATGCTGGCGGCCATCTCCCACGATCTGCGCACCCCCATCACCAGCCTGCGGCTGCGTACCGAATTTCTGGCCGATAGCGAGGACAAGGAGCGCATCCAGCAGACCCTGCAACAGATGGAGCAGATGCTGGCCGCGACCCTCAGCTTTGCTCGCGAGGAGGGGCAGCAGGAGGCCACCCGCGAGCTGGATCTGGTCAGCCTGCTGGTCAGCCTGTGCGATGACTATGCCGATACCGGCCAGCCGGTCACCTGTCTGGCGGAGGGCAAAGAGGTCTACGCCTGCCGGGCCAACACCCTGCGCCGGGTGCTGCAGAACCTGATCGGCAACGCCATCAAATATGCCGGCAGCGCCGAAGTGTCGCTGGAGCGACGCAAGGAGGAGCTGTTGATCCGGGTCTGCGACAACGGGCCAGGGATCGATCCTGCGCGGCTGGAAGATGTGTTCAAACCCTTCGTACGGCTAGACGAAGCGCGCAACACCGAGTCCGGCAGCGTGGGGCTCGGGCTCTCCATTGCCCGCACCCTGGTCCATCAGCACGGCGGCGAACTGACCCTGCTCAATCGGCCACAAGGTGGGCTGGAGGCGCGGATCAGCCTGCCGCTGTAAGTAGTCACTCTATCCGCCGACCTTGTCATGGCGCCGTTTACATCATGCAAACTTCATCATTTGAGCGCTTGTTCTTCGATCAGAAAGGTGGTGATAATCGGTGACCACGGGACGGTATACGGCAACGGATTGGAGCAAGGATGGCCTCTTCCAGGACAGGAGTCATAGTCAGTATCGGATGGGGGCTCCTGCTGCTCGCCCTTGCCCTGCCTGCCTGGGCCAAAGCCCCGGAAGAGCCGATCATCATTACCAACTCCAAAGCCTGGCAGCCCTTCTCCTATATCAATGAGTCGGGCCAGCCGGATGGCCTGCTGATCGATTTGTGGCGTGAATATGCCCGGGTGACCGGCCAGAAGATCGAGTTCAGGCTGGTCGACTGGCAGGGCTCCCTCGACCTGCTCCATGAGGGGAAAGCGGATGTTCACGCCGGACTGCTCTGGTCACCGGAGCGGGACAAACTGTTCGACTATGGCCGGCCTCTCGCCCAGCTCGACTCCCAACTCTTCTTCTCGAGCGAATTGCGCGGCACCGATGTCCACTACTACCTGCTCCATGAAACGGTCGGTGTGGTAGCCGGTGGCTACGAGGAGTATTACGCCAGACGCTACTTCCCCGGCACCAGACTGCAAACCTTCAATGACAATGACACCCTGCTGGCTGCGGCCTTCAAGGGTGAAGTGAAGGCCTTTATCGCCGATCTGCAGGTCGCCAACTTCTACATATATACCTCGGACGATCCCACCCGCTTTATTCCGGTTCGCCACCTCTATACCGACCAGATCCGCTTTGCAGTGAAAAAGGGCGACCTTGCCCTGTTAAACCGGCTGGAAGAGGGGTTCGCCAAGCTCAAAGAGAGCGATCGGGAGCGGATCATCCGCAAATGGATGCATGTCGAAACCGTCTACCCCATCCATCTCGGTCCCTGGCTGCTGTTGGCCGGAGTGTTAATCATGGTGGCCTACATAGTGCAACTGCGCCGCGCTGTTGCCAGCCGTACCACCGAGTTGAGCCGCGCCAACGCCAGACTGGAGAAGCAGGCCAGTACCGACCCCCTGACCGGCCTGCTCAACCGACGGGCATTCATGCCTGCCATGGAGCAACGACTGGCAAGCGGGGAGCCCTGTGCTCTACTGCTTTTCGATGTGGATCACTTCAAGGAGACCAATGACCGCTTTGGTCATGGCATCGGGGATCTGTTGCTGGAAAAGCTGGCCACGACTGTGACGAACCTGTTACCCGAAGAGGCTCTGCTGGCTCGCATCGGCGGCGAGGAGTTTTGCCTGCTGCTGCCGTTGGCCACATTGGCAGAGACAGAAGAATGGGCCGAGCGCATCTGCCTGGAGAGCAACCGGCAAACCCTGTACACCAGCAGCGGCGAGGTGACCCTCTCCATCAGCACCGGGGCAGTCTGGGTCGCCGCAGAGAGAGAGGCTGATGCCGAGCAGCTACTACGGCAGGCTGACGCCCTCATGTATCAGGCCAAGGGACTGGGGCGCAATACCTGGCAAGCCGCCCCCTATCAGGCATAGCCCTCTGACGGACGCGCAATAAAAACGGCCGCCATCAGAAGATGGCGGCCGCATGAGACGTTTCCTATCAGAAGTTGTAGGTCACGCCCAGGTTGTAGCGGCGACCATCCAACACAGTGCCATAGCTGCTGTAATCCACCGTCTTGTCGAACAGGTTGTAGACCCCTGCGGTCAGAGCCAGATGCTTGTTGGCCTTGTAGACCAGGCCCATGTCAAAGAAGGTGTAGGAAGGAGTCCCCTCCGCCATCTTGACACGGCTCAGGTACTCGGAGGTCTCGCCACGGAAGTTGACCCGTGACCAGAGGCTGAGATCCTCGGTGGTTTGCCAGTCAACACTGCCGTTGAACATGTGACGGGGCATCTGGTTGAGGGCATGACCCGCCAGTGGACCACTCTTCTGCTCGGACTGGGTAAAGGTGTAGCTGGAGCTGACCGACCAATCCTCGTTGATAGCCCAATCCATCATCCCCTCGACCCCGCGCATGTTCGCCTTGTCGACGTTGACCCGATCACTGATGAAGTCATAACTGTACCCATTGAGGGTACAGGCGGGATCACTCTTGCTGGTGCAGCGACGCACTTCGGAGATCTTGTTCTTGAAGTCGGTGTTGAACAGGGTAACCCCGGCGTTGAAACCCTGATGACCGTTCCACAGCAGACCGATCTCTTCACTCACGCTAGTCTCGGGTTTGAGGTCCGGGTTACCGACAAGCATACCATCCAGGCTGCCACCACCGGTGACCTGACCCCAGTTGGCCGCCGACATCCGCAAGTCAGGAGAGCGGTAACCGGTCGATACGCCTCCTTTCAAGGTCCAGCTATCATCCAGATGCCAGACGCCGTAGAGGCGCGGGCTCCAGTGAGAACCGTAGTTCTGGTCCCGATCCATGCGGGCGCCACCGGTCAGGGCAAAGCTGTCAGTGAGTGACCACTCATCCTCGACAAACATCGCCCAGCTCCAGCGGGTCAGCTGCTCGGCAGGGTTGGCCACTTTCAGGGTATTGCCCTGATCGTGCAGATCCTCATAGCGATACTGACCACCGACGCTCAGGTAGTGATCACCCAGAATAAACTGGGTATGGGTATCTGCGATGGTGTTGGTGAGCTCCATCTGGCGGCCGGGGTTGGTATTGATCTCCTGCTGCAGATAGCTGCTGGAAGAGCCGAAATCATACTGGCCATCATGGGTCAGCGCATAGTTGGTGCGCTCGTAGCGGTTAAGGCTATCTTTCGCCTTGGCAGCCAGCGAATTGCCGGCCGTGCGATCCCGATCCTGCAGACTGCGACTGGCCTCCAGATCGAAGCGGTTATGGTCATCAGGCTTGAAGCTGAGCACCGCCGTGCCACTGCGAGTCTCCTGCTCCGCAAAACCCTGGATAAATTTGTCTTCACCACGATGGGCGAGCTGCCCGTTGAAACGCAGCCCCAACACGCCATCGATCAGTGAACCTGCGGTGTAGGCATCGGTCTGGAAACTGTTGCCAGCATCCTTGTTCTCCTGGAAGGTCGAATCAGCATGAACCGAGCCCTGCCAGGCCAGACCGGTGGTCTTGCGGGTAATGACGTTAATCACGCCCCCCATGGCATCGGAACCATAACGGGATGACATGGGACCACGGACGACCTCAATCCGCTCAATCGCCTGCAGTGGCGGCAGCCAGCCCTGCTCGATACCCGGACCATCGCTGTTCGGGCGAGTGCCACGGCTATCCACCTTCTTGCCATCAACCAGCATCAGGGTGTATTTCGAGCCCATACCGCGAATGCTGATATCACTGCTGCTGCCACCACCGGTCACCACAACACCGGGAACATCCTTCAGGGCGTCAGTCACATCGCGATAGGCCCGCTTTTCCAGCTGCTCACGGGGAATCACGGAGATGGAGGCGGCAGAGTCTTCAATCTTCTGCTGGAAGCCGGAAGCGGTGACGACCATCACCTCTTGTTCGGCAGCATAGGCCTGGGTCGCAAGAAGGGAGCAGATCAGCAAGGCAAGCTTGTTCGGTTTCACTGTTGTCATGTTTTAGCCTGAACATTATTAGTAGGAAGGTGACGTATTCCCTTACTTCACTCATTACAACGCCCTAGCATCCGGCCAGACGCAGCATTAGAAAAGGCTCATTTGAAAATCACTTTATTAATCAGCCCGCATTGTAACGACCTCGCCAGAATCATTCAAACAATAATCATTATCATTTGATTCATGTGGTATTCCTGCAGCAGAATCGCTCATTCTTGATAAGAGACTGTTTTAATGGAATAAATCCATAAGCAAAAAAGGGATTACACAAACAAGTGGAAGCGATGACGTACCGTTGCAAGATGGCCTGATTTAATCGTCATGCACTATGGCCAAGGTGGGGTGTGATGCGATACAGAGCTGGAAACAGTAGCAAGAACGCCAACAGGGGGAAGGTATTGCCATCGCGGTGGGATGTCGGCAGCTCACCAGCAGGCTAAAACATCAAAACCCAGTCGTCAGACTGGGCTTTGTGTTGGTTCTGGTGTGCAAAACTGTGGATCACTGGGCAAAAACGCCCATAGCAAAAAGGCCTTCCCATCAGGGAAGGCCTTCAAATTAGTGGCGGAGCGGACGGGACTCGAACCCGCGACCCCCGGCGTGACAGGCCGGTATTCTA
>NZ_JAAKRF010000041.1:0-33206 GCF_049173005.1 Aeromonas sp. 602658
TGTCCGTTTCACACCTTGTCCCATCGGGTTCTCCATTTATTGGGAGGAAAGGTGTAAACCATATTCAGGACGGGACACCGAAGACAAAAAAAGCGCCCTGAGGCGCTTTTTTCATATCAACCGGATGATCAAGCTTTGAACTTGCTGAACACCAGAGAGGCGTTGGTACCGCCAAAGCCGAAGCTGTTGGACATGACAGTGTTGAGTTCGGCCGCTTCGTACTCACGCACGATGGGCAGACCTTCGGCCTTCTCGTCCAGAGTCTCGATGTTGATGCTGGGGGCAATAAAGCCGTGTTCCATCATCAGCAGGGAGTAGACAGCCTCGTGCACGCCCGCAGCGCCCAGCGCATGACCGGTCATCGCCTTGGTGGCAGAGATCTTGGGACCGTTGGCGCCAAACAGAGTCTGGATAGCTTCCAGCTCTTTGGTATCACCCACCGGAGTGGAGGTGCCGTGAGTGTTGATGTAATCGACCTTGCCTACACCCTGCATCGCCATCTTCATGCAACGCACCGCACCTTCACCGCTCGGCGCGACCATGTCATAGCCATCGGAGGTAGCACCGTAACCGGTCAGCTCGGCATAGATGTGAGCACCACGGGCCAGCGCATGTTCCAGCTCTTCGATCACCAGAATGCCGCCGCCACCGGAGATAACGAAACCGTCGCGGTTCGCATCATAGGTACGGGACGCTTTTTCCGGCGTGTCGTTGTACTTGGTGGAGAGGGCACCCATGGCGTCAAACTGGATGGTAGAGGACCAGTCCAGCTCTTCACCACCACCAGCGAAGACCACATCCTGTTTGCCAAGCTGGATCAGCTCAAGTGCGTGACCGATGCAGTGCGCAGAGGTGGCGCAGGCGGAGCTGATGGAGTAGTTGACACCCTTGATCTGGAACGGGGTCGCCAGGCAAGCAGAGGTGGTGGAAGACATGGTGCGCGGCACCATGTAAGGGCCCACACGCTTGACCCCTTTCTCGCGGGCGATATCCACAGATTCCGAGGTGTTCTTGCCGGAGGCACCACCTGAACCGACCACCAGGCCGGTACGCTCGTTGGAGACCTGATCTTCCGCCAGACCGGCATCTTCAATGGCCTGCTGCATGGAGAGGTAGGCGTAGGCCGCAGCGTCGCCCATGAAACGCATGACTTTACGGTCGATCAGTTCAGACGGATCGAGTTTGATGTTACCCCAGACACGGCTGCGCAGGTTGTGCTGCTCGAACTGCTCGGAATAGGTGATGCCGGATTTACCTGCTTTCAGGGAGGCCAGCACTTCTTCCTTGTTGTTGCCGATACTGGAGATGACGCCGATACCGGTGATCACTGCTCTTCTCATTAATTCATCTCGTCTGGAAAAACTGGCGCCAAGTCTACCCGCTTTCGGCTGCCAAACTGGTCTGCTTTCACGTAGAATGCCCGCGATTTTGTGACGCGAGCCGAGGAAAACGTGAGTCAAACATCCTTACATCATGCCCGATTGGACTGGAATGAAGCGGGAACTCCTGTCTCCAGTGACTTCGGGGATGTGTACTTTTCCAATGATAACGGTCTAGGTGAAACCCGCTACGTCTTTTTGCAGAAAAACCGGCTACCTGCGCGATTTTCGCACCACGATAGTGACAGTTTCGTGATAGGTGAAACAGGTTTCGGCACAGGCCTTAACTTTCTGGCGACAATGCAAGCCTTCCTGGAACAGGCGCCTCAATCCGGCAACGGCTCCCGTCTGCACTTCATCAGTTTCGAGAAATACCCCCTGACCCAAGACGATCTGCGCAAGGCATTGGCCGCCTGGCCTGAACTTGGCCACTTGAGTCAGGATCTTATCGCCCAATGGCCGCTGCCGGTTTCCGGTTGCCACCGCCTGCATTTTGCGGGTGGCCGCATTCGCCTCGATCTCTGGTTTGGCGATATCAAGGATATGCTGCCGCAGGTGCCTCACCAAGCAGAAGGTCTGGTGGATGCCTGGTATCTGGATGGTTTCTCCCCGGCCAAAAACCCGGAGATGTGGACACAGGAGCTGTTTGATGCTCTCGCTCGCCTCGCCCGTCCCGATTGCTCCATCGCCACCTTTACCTGTGCCGGTTTTGTCCGTCGCGGCCTGATTGCCGCCGGTTTTGCCATGAAGAAAGTGAAGGGCCACGGTAGCAAGCGGGAGATGCTGGTGGGGGATCGCACCGACAAGCAGCCGCAGCAGACCATCGCCCCCTGGTATGCCCGTCCTGCCGGACGCGCTGGCGAGGTGGTGATCATCGGCGGCGGCATCGCCTCGGCCATGACGGCGCTCTCTCTGGTGGAGCGGAGTCGCAAGGTGACGTTGCTGTGTGCAGATGGCGAACCGGCCACCGGCGCCTCGGGCAACCGCCAGGGTGCCCTCTATCCCCTGCTTAACGGCGAGCACGATGCACTG
Source organism: Aeromonas sp. 602658 (assembly GCF_049173005.1). Lineage (NCBI taxonomy): Bacteria > Pseudomonadati > Pseudomonadota > Gammaproteobacteria > Aeromonadales > Aeromonadaceae > Aeromonas > Aeromonas sp. 602658. The sequence goes on from NZ_JAAKRF010000041.1 coordinate 2,412, forward strand.
TCACGCTTCTATTCGCTCGCTTTTGGCTATGCCCACCAACGGCTGCTGGCGTTGGCCGAGCGTCATCCCATCGCTTTTGCACTGTGCGGGGTAACCCAGCTCGGTTATGACGACAAATCGGCAGCCAAGCTGGCCAAGATGAGTCAGGGCCCCTTCCCGTCCGAACTAATGCATCCCCTCTCTACAGCAGAGGTAGAGCAGGTGGTTGGCCTGCCCTGCGGCCACAGCGGCGTCAGTTACCCGCTGGGGGGCTGGCTCTGCCCTGCGGATCTCACCCGCGCTGCAATCAAAGAAGCACAAGCCAGTGGTCTGCTGCAGGTGGAGTACCACACCCAAGTAAGCGCCATTGCCGAGCAGGCCGATGGCTGGCAAGTAGAAAGCCAGGATGGCCGCCACTGGCAGGCCCCCAATCTGGTGGTCGCTGCCGGTCACCAATTGCCAGCATTGCTCCCCTTTGCCGAGCTGCCCCTCTATCCGGTGCGCGGTCAGGTGAGCCATGTGCCGACCACGGCCAGCTTGCGTCAGCTCAAGACCGTGCTCTGCTACGATGGCTACCTCACGCCAATGCACAACGATCAACACTGCATCGGCGCCAGTTATGGCCGCAACCAGAGCAGCCTTGAGTTTCGTGCCGAGGAGCAAATCCAGAATCAGGTGCGGTTGCAAGCCTGCCTGCCGGAGCAAACCTGGCCCGCCGAGGTGGATGTGAGTCGCAACGAGGCGCGCGTAGGGGTGCGTTGTGCCAGTCGGGATCACCTTCCGGTGGTGGGGCCAGTGGCCAGATTGCAAGGTCTGGCGGATCACTATGCGCAGCTGCAGCATGATCAGCACAACGCCCAGCCGCTCCCCCTTCACCCCGGCCTCTATGTGCTGGGGGCGCTCGGCTCTCGGGGTCTCTGCTCGGCGCCGCTCTGTGGTGAGCTGCTCGCCAGCGAGATCTGCGGCGATCCCCTGCCGCTGGCCGCCGATCTGCTGGAAGCGCTCCACCCTGCCCGTTACTGGGTACGCAAGCTGCTCAAGGGCAAAGCGCTGGTCTGAACCGGACTCTGCAAACAAATAGAATGGCCGCCCATCAGGCGGCCATTCTGTTTATCAAATCGTGCGATGCCGGATATTACGTCTTGAGATAGAGATCACTTGGGCCAGTGCACCCCAAGCTGTTCGCCGTAACCTGTCTGCCGCTGGAATCCGTCGAGCCGTCCCTTGACCTTGTTCAGCTCGCCACTGCCCGCAGCCCACGCGGCATAGCGCAGCGCCTGGCAATCTGCATGACCGGGTAATCCCGCAATGGCGCCCCCCACCTGATTGGCCCCTTGCAGCACCATCTCCTTGAAGCGGGATTCGTAGTCAAACATGCTGGAGAGCAGCCGCCCCCAGCGCTGGCGGGCAGGATCGTTACTGTTCGCGCTCTGACGCCAGCGGGGCAGCAACACAGTGGCGTTGGTGGTCACCGTCACCCGGTTGAGCTGGCAGCGACCCGGCAACTGCTCGGTATCCAGCTGCCAGTCCACCTGATAACTCGCCTTGCCGAGTACGGGCTTGCCATTCACCTTGGGAGCACTCTGGGCAATCGCCCGGGCAAGCTGCTCCGGACTGGTTGCATTGACCTCATAAAAACGGACATTGATGCGGGACTCTGGCACCACTTGCGGCCGGCTCGGCTGAGCCTGACTCATCAGGGGCAACAGCAATAGCACGCTCCCCACTACTCCATAAACCTTGCTGACCATGCCAGACTACCTTCCTTGATTGCACGGGCGGAGTACCAACCTTGGTGAAACCCACCGCCACACAGATGACGGGTATAGCCTATGTGTGACCAAGAGGCGGCGCAATACAATGATGAGCCCAGAAATCAGAGCAAGCTCACAGGTTGCGTGAGCAAAGTATGGCACAAGGATGAAACTGTATTTTTATTGAGCAGGACGACTGATGCGCTGCCAGTCGAGGTGATAGTTTTTCACATTGATGTCATGACCATCTATCTGAATGAAATGATCATTTTTAAGACGGTTGGCAAAAAAGTCCTGATCTGCCCCCTCATTGAGCCACAGCTCGCAAAGTCCCCGTTTTCCCTCTTTGGCATAAAATCTCGGGGTGACCAGCAACGCGACCCCATCTACCCGGATGGCATGACGGGGCAGGCAGTTTGCTTCGGTGGTTTTGGATGCCAGCGCGGCAAAACGGGGTCTGTTCCCCTCGGCAACCACCAGTACGCCGTAAGAGTGAGGAGCCATGAGACGCCGCATGGCGACCGCCTGATGAGGACCGGTTTGATGAAAACCGTCATTGGTTACCGCAAACACGCAAGTAGGTGAAAATAGCATCGCGAGCAGGAAAATAGAGCGTTTAATGCCTGAAAAATCACCAATTACCATATAAAAGCCTCAAAAGACAACCAAGGCTGGCAAGGGTAGGTAGCCAAACCCGCTGGGTAAAGTACCTTTACCTTTCTTTAATTCTGTTCATGGGGTTAAACGTTGATTTAGCTCACACAACATCCTGTTTCCAGTCGCCACTCTACCCCTATCGGAATAGACTCCTTCCACTCTCATCCAATCAGAAGGCAACATATGCTGGAACTCATTGTTGGCACCCTGGTCACCCTGGTGGTGGGCCGTGCCATTTTCAAAGGATACTCCGCGACCGGGGTGCTGCTGAGCGGCGGCTTGCTGCTGCTGGTCATCACCGCCATGATGGGCAAGCCGGTACTGCCGAGCAAAGTGGTCAGCACCGGCTATATCGCAACCGATATCTTCGAATACGTCCGCTTCCTGCTCAATGACCGTGGCGGTGGACTGGGGATGCTGATCATGGTGCTGTGCGGCTTCGCCGGCTACATGAGCCATATCGGCGCCAACACCATTCTGGTCAAGCTGGCCAGCAAACCGCTTGGCATCATCAAGTCCCCCTATATTCTGCTGGTGGCTGCCTATCTGGTGGCCTGCGCCATGTCGCTGGCGGTCAGCTCCGCTACCGGCCTCGGCGTGCTGTTGATGGCAACCCTGTTTCCGCTGATGGTCAACATGGGGATCTCCCGTGGCGCGGCTGCAGCCGTGTGCGCCTCGCCAGCCGCCATTATTCTGGCACCGACCTCAGGGGACGTGGTGATGGCCGCCCAGGCCGCCAACATGCCGCTGCTGGACTTTGCCTTCAAGCTGACCCTGCCCATCTCGCTGGTGGCGATCGCCTGTATGGCGGTGACCCACTTCTTCTGGCAGCGCTACCTTGATCAAAAATCCGGTGAGCACAACGAGCCGGTCGCCCCGGGTGACCTGGTGACGACTGCGCCTGCCTTCTACGCCATCCTGCCCTTTACCCCCATCATCGGGGTGCTGGTATTTGACGGCAAATGGGGTCCGCAGCTGGATATCGTCACCATCATCGTCATGTGCATGGTGCTGGCCAGCCTGCTGGAGCTCGTGCGGATCCGAAATGGCAAGGAGCTGCTGGACGGTCTGCAGGTCTGCTGGCGCAACATGGCTGATGCCTTTGCCGGTGTGGTCATGCTGCTGGTCGGTGCTGGCGTCTTCGCCCAGGGTCTGATGACCATCGGCTTTATCGACACCCTGCTTGCTCACGCGCAGGATCTCGGTTCCGGCGGCCTGATCATGATGCTGTCACTGGTGGTGATCACCACCCTGGCCGCCTTCACCACCGGTTCGGGTAATGCCCCCTTCTACGCCTTCGTGGAGTTGATCCCCAACCTGGCCAGCAGCCTTGGCATCAACCCGGCCTATCTGGTGATCCCGATGCTGCAAGCCTCCAACCTGGGTCGCACCATTTCTCCGGTCTCCGGGGTGGTGGTCGCCTGTGCGGGGATGGGCAAGCTCTCGCCGTTCGAGGTGGTCAAGCGCACCAGTATGCCGGTCGCCGTCGGCCTGCTGGTGGTGATCGTCGCCACCCAGATCATGGTACCCGCCTGATCGCTGACCAGCCCGGCACCCTGCCGGGCTGGTATCCTCCCCCTCCTTTGCAGTAGACTCGGTGCTCATTTTCCCCTAAGGAGGACCGAGATGAGTATTACGGTTCAACTTGCCCATTTCAGTGATTGCCACTCCCACTTCGATGGCGCGCCCATGAGCTTCTCCCCTGTCGGTGAAGGCCAGTGGCGCACCCAGTGCGGCGGTTATGCCCGGATCCTGACCCGACTGACCCAACTGCGTGCCAAAGCCGCAGCAGCCGGCCAGCGTTTTCTATTTCTGCACGGTGGCGACTCCTTTCAGGGTTCGCTCTATTTCAACCGCTTCAAAGGGCGCGCCAACGCCGACCTGCTCGCCATGCTGGCCCCCGATGCCATGGTACTTGGCAACCACGAGTTCGATCTGGGCAACGGCCCGCTGGTGGAGTTCTTGCGCCAGCTCGATTTTCCGGTGCTGGCCGCCAATCTGGACAACAGTCAGGAGCCAGCCGACACGCCGCTGGGGCTGTGGGATATTCCCCACCTCTACGACGCCCATCAGCCCTGGCATCGCCGGGTGATCGACGGGGTTCCCTTTGCACTGCTCGGCATCACCCTCGCCCAGATGGCTGCCATCGCCAACCCGGATCCCCACACCCGTTTCCACGCGGTCGCCGACACCCTCACCAGGGTGTTGCAGGAGATCAAGCGCGAAGGGATCCAGCATATCGTGCTGCTGAGCCACCTCGGGCTGGATCAGGACAAGCTGCTGGCCGAACGCTTCCCCGAGCTCAGTCTCATCATCGGCGGCCACACCCACAGCCTGCTCGGCGATCTCGCGCCGCTGGGTCTGCCAAGCGAAGGCAGTTATCCGCTGATGAACAACGGGGTGGCTATTTTGCATGCTGGCCACAGCGCCCTCTGCCTCGGTGTCTGCGAGCTCACCTTCGATGAGGCGGGCCGCGTCGTACAAAGTGAGGGGCAGCTGGAGTGGCTCCCCTGGCAACCCTGGCCGTTCGCCTCCACGCCACCCGCCGGGCTCACCTTCTGCGAGCCGGATCCACAACTGGAACAACATCTGGCCAAACGCTATCGGCCAGAGATCGAGACCATGAGCCAGCGCATCGTCACCCGACTGGCAGCGCCACTGCACCATCAGCGGCTGCCGGATGCCACCCTGCCCCACGGCAGCCAACTCGCCCCGCTGGTGGCCCGCGCCATGCTGACCGCCGCCCGTGAACAGGTAGGCGAGGTGGACTTTGCCCTGCACAATGCTGGCGGCGTGCGCTGCTCGCTGGAGCCGGGCCCCCTGAGCGAAGCGGATATCGCCGGTCGCCTGCTGCCGTTTGCCATTCCCCTCACCCTCTATCGGGTGCACGGTCACGAGTTGGCGGAAGCGCTGGAAAATGCCATCGACAATGCCACCAACAACGGCGTGGTCGGCAATGGCAACGGCAGCTTCCCCTACACCGCAGGGGTGCGATTCACCTACCAGGCCGATCGGCCCAAGGGTCAGCGCATCACCCGACTGGAGTGGGAAGCCGCCCCCGGCCAGTGGCAAGCGGTCAATGCCGAACAGGTCTATCGCGGAGTGTCGAGCGCCTATACCGCCTCCGGCAAGGAGGGCTACACCGCACTGGCGCGGACCCTGACCCAGCACAATCAGGAGCTCGGCATCACCCTGGCCGACGCCTTTATCCGCTGGGCCCGTCACCTGCCGACACTGGAAGCGCAGCCGCCCCTGCTTGAGTACATCCATTGATGCAGAGGGGGAATGGCTTTGCCACATCCCCCTGACGGCCAATATTGCCGCAGCCAGCGCCCGGTTCCCTGCAAGAACCAGGCTTTTTCGAGAATATTTGCCCCACACGGGCCCGCCCCATTGCATCGCACTCACTAGCTCGGCAAGATAGGCCCGCTTTCAAGACCAGCTGCAGGAACAGGCGACTTCATGAATCACTCCATCCGTTTCACTCCCCCTCGCGTCAACCCGGGTATCAAGCCAGCCATTGTGCTGCTGACCGCCTTGCTGGCGCTGCTCTTCTGTCTGCGCAACCCGCTCTTCCACGCCATGGCGCCGGGCTTTGATGCCTCGCTGTTCGCGGTGATGGGCAAGATGTGGAGCGAAGGGGGCGTGCTCTATCGCGACATGATCGACATCAAGGGGCCGATGATCTTCGCCCTCGACGCGCTGGGTTATCGAATGGGGGGATTTGTCGGGATCTGGGCGCTGGAGTGGGTGCTCTGCTGGCTTGGACTGCTGGCCAGCTGGCAGGCCTTTGCCCAGCTCGGACTCTCGTTCAAGGCGCGTCTCGGCGCCATGCTGGCGGTGCTGGCTCTCTACGGCACCCGTTACTACTACGGCAACATGACCGAGGACTGGACCTTCCACCTCGCCCTGATCGCCCAGTGGGCCTTCATCACCCTGCTGCTGGACAAGGGATTTCGCTGGTGGCCCGCGCTGGTGGCGGCCTTCACCTTCGCCATCGTCGCCTGGATGCGCACCAACAACGGCGCCTTCTGGGGGGCCTGGTATCTGGTGCTGTTCTGCCACTGGTGTCTGCACGAGAAGTGGCGTGATGCCATCTTGCTGCTCATCTCCAGCCTGCTGGGGTTGGCGCTGATTGGCGGCCCGCTTTACGCCTACTTCCAGCAACATGATCTGCTGGCGACCTTCAAATACTACGCCTTCGACATCTTCTTCGAGGGGAGCTACGGCAATGGCTTCTCCCCTATGGTGGGTGCCGTCGGCCTGCTGCGCACAGGCCTTGTGATGCTGCTGCCCGCCTTCATCATTCTGATGCTGAGCCGCCGTCAGGAGTGGTATCTGCCCGCCCTGCTGGCGACCCTGTTTGGGGTGCTGTTCACCCTGATCGCCAACTCGGTCTCCGGCCATGTGTTCGATCACTATGACGTGCTCTATCTGCAACTGGCGGTGCTACCGCTGGCGGTATTGCTGGATCGCAGCGAACAGCAGGCTGATGCGATCGGCCTGCTCTGCATCTCGCTGGTGGTACTCACCGCCAGCTGGCTGCTGGCCCAGCAGCTCGCCTTTGGCTGGAGCACCAAGGAGTGGTCCCTCGAACGGGTCAACGAGGTGCTCGGCACCAGCCTGCTGTGGGCGCTGCCTGTGCTGATCCTCATCCCCCTCTGGCGCGCCTGGGATGTGCGCAGTGCCACCCCCTGGCTCGCAACGCTGGCCATGCTGCTGCTGATGATCAACAACGCCTGGGAAGGAACCCTCAAGGGTCGCCCCTTCAATCCGGCGGCGCAGGTGCGGGTCGATCGCATCAAGGCCGAGACCAGCCCGAGCGACAAGATCTGGGTCGATGGCATCCAGCCGCAATATTATCTCTGGACCGATCGCCAGCCGGCTTCCGCCTACCTCTTCTTTGCCAACGTCAATCCGCCCTATGACGTGCGCGAGCGGGTGCTGGCCGATATCCAGCGCCAGAATCCGAAGTTCATCATCGCCAAGCCGGATCGGGTGAGCGAGGAGCTGAAAAAGCCGAGCACCCCTTCCCATCTCGCCTTCTATCAATACCTGACCAGCCACTATGAAGAGGTGGATCCGGGTCTCTATCGCCGACGCTGATCGTCAATACGCCCCGCAGGGCGGCCATTGTTGCAATGGCCGCCCTTTTTCTTGCGCCAGAGCCCCCTTGCAGCAGCGGCCCGCAGTAGGCAAGCCCGCCCGAGATAACTACAATGACGCTCTTTTTGATGTAACGAGTGACACCATGGCGGAACTGACTTATCTGGGCGGCTATCCCGACCCCCTCAAGGCACAGGTACAGCAGCTGATTGCGGCAGGCAAGCTGGGGGAGATGCTGGCCAAACGCTATCCGGAGAGCCACCAGATCCAGAGCGACAAGGCGCTGCTCGCCTACACCATGGAGCTGAAGAACCGCTACCTCAAGAGCTCGGCGCCCCTGTCAAAGGTGGTGTTCGATGGCAAGATCAACGTGATCAAGGATGCCCTCGGCCTGCACACCTACGTCAGCCGGGTGCAGGGCAGCAAGCTCAAGGCCAAGAACGAGATCCGCATCGCCGCCCTGTTCAAGGAGGCGCCGTCCCCGTTCCTGAAAATGATCGTGGTGCACGAGCTGGCCCATATCAAGGAGAAGGATCACAACAAGAGCTTCTACCAGCTCTGCCAGCACATGGAGCCGGACTATCATCAACTGGAGTTTGATCTCAGGCTCTGGCTCACCTGGCGCGATATCGACAAGGCCAACCGCTAGGCCGACAACCGTTTCAGGGAGGAAACATGTCATTTGCCGCACCCCCCATGAGTGCTACGCGCCTTATTGCCACTGTGGTAATGGCCAGCTTGGGCCGCGCAGCCCATCCCCGCTTCACGTCACGCGGGCTGCTGGCCCTGCTGCTTCTGCTCGCGGGCCAAAGCACCCGGGCCGATGAGCGCTGGCAGAGCGACAGCTATCTCACCGAGAGCTTTATGGCCATCGCCATGGAGCGGGAGTATGGCGAAGCCAGGCAGACCCGCTTTGCCCGCTGGCAGCAGCCGATCCGGCTGCTGCTTGTCAACGAGTCGGGTGACAAGCCGCTACAGGCCGACGTGGTGAAGGTACAGGCGGCCCATCTGGCCCGCATCACCGGCCACCCCATCAGCATGGTGACCGCAAAGCCCAATCTGACCCTGATCATGACCGACTACAGCAAGATGAAGAGCTGGGCCAACCGCACCATGGGGGGCGATCCATCGGTCAATATGGCGCTCAAGGAGGGGCTCTGCCTTGCCAACTTCGCAACCAATGCCCAACACGAGATCAGCCGTGCCACCATCATCATTCCGGTAGACTACAGCCGGGCCAAGGGGCGTTTTCTCGACTGCGTGGTGGAGGAGTTCACCCAGGTGCTGGGGCTGCCCAACGACTCGGACAAGGTGTTTCCCTCCATCTTCAATGACAACAGCATCGACAGCTTTTTGACCGGGCTGGACTATGTGCTGCTCAAGATAGCCTATCACCCGGCCCTCAAAGCCGGAATGAGCAGTGACGAGATCCGCGCCGCACTGCCGCTCGCAATCAAGGATCTGCGCGCCAAAGGGGAGATCCGCGAAGCCAATCGCCGGGTGCAGCAGCAGAGCCTGAAAAGCTGGGCGGGGTTGTAACGGGCCTGGCTCAACCAGAGCCAGAAACCACCCACAAAAAACGCAGCCACCTGGCTGCGTTTTTTGTTGTCCGGGGCTCTGCGAATCGTTAGCGGGCATGCCCGTTTTTCAGCTACCCATTTATCCACCGCCCGAGTTATCCATTGACCGTGCGGGATCAGGAGGCTACGTTCTCTTCCGGCATCCAGCTGTCGGCGTTCTCCCACACCTCCTGCACCATGGCTTCGGCCAGCTCTTTGTCTTCCTTGCTGGCACGGCTGACGGTCAGAGCCATGGCACTGCCCGGCGCGACCCGCACATGGATGTCGGGGAATTTTTCGCCAAGCTGCTTGAGCAGCTCCTGACGCAGCGCCTGACGCAGCGCCTCCATGGTCGAGGTCGGGATCTGATGTTTTCTGTCGATGATGATTTCAAGACGCATAGGAAACTTCTCCATGATTTATAACTGTATTTTTATCCAGTATTCATGGGAAGTAAAGTGCCAACTTGCACCAATCAGAAAAGATCCAGCTGCTGACCGCAGATCCGGTCGAACGACTCGCCGATAAAGGGGAGGATGGCGTCGGCAATGGGCCGCAACTGCTTGTCGATATAGTGTTCGTAATCGATGGCGCTGCGCCGGTACTCCAGCGGCTCTGGGCCATTGAGGGTCATCAGATAGGCGATGGCGCCCCGATGCTGATAGCGCTGGGGCAGACCGCGGCGCAGGTTCTCCTCATCGGCCAGCCGCGCCGCCCGCACATGGGGCGGCACATTCTTCTGATACTCTTCGAGCTTCTGGCGCAGCCGTTTGCGGTAGATGAGCAGATCGTCGTGACGACCGGCGCGAGTCTCATCCACCATGGTGCGCACATAGCCGCTGGGATCTTCATCGTGAAACACCAGCTCATAGAGGCGGGTCTGGAATTGCTTGGCCAGCATGGTCCAGTCGGTACGCACCGATTCGAGCCCCTTGAACACCAGCTGTTCACTCCCCTCGCTGGCCTTGCCAACCAGCCCCGCATAGCGCTTCTTGCTGCCCTTCTCCAAGCCGCGGATGGTGGGCATCAGAAAGCGGCGGTAGTGGGTCTCGTACTGGATCTCCAGATAGCTCGGCAGATCGAACTCGCGCCTGATCAGTGCAGCCCAGTTATCGTTGATCATTTGCGCCAGTCGCTGGCCGATCTCGTCCGCCTCATCGGGGCTGGTCTCGCGCCCCAGATGAACGAAAGTGGAGTCGGTATCGCCATAGATCACCTCGAACCCCTTCGCCTCAATCCACTCGCGGGTCTGCTGCATGATGCTGTGGCCACGCAGGGTGATAGATGAGGCAAGGCGCGGATCATAGAAACGGCAGCCCCCCGACCCCAGCACGCCGTAGAAAGAGTTCATGATGATCTTGATGGCCTGGGAGAGCGCCTTGTTGCTGGCGGCCTTGGCCCGATCCCGCGCCGCCCACAAGGTAGCGATGAGCTCCGGCAAGAAGTGCCGCTCGCGGGAGAACATGGCGCCGCGAAAGCCCGGAATAGCGTGCTCGGGATGCTGCAGCCCCTCGATAAGTCCCATGGGGTCGATGCAGAAGGTGCGGATGATGCTGGGGTAGAGGCTCTTGAAATCGAGCACCAGCACGTGGCGATAGAGACCGGGTTTGGAGTCCATCACATAGCCGCCGGGGCTTGCGAGCCCCCCGTCGGCCGGCAGATTGGGGGCCACGTAGCCGCCACGATGGAGCCGCGGCAGATAGAGGTTGGTAAAGGCCGCCACCGAGCCCCCCACCCTGTCCAGCTCAAGGCCGGTGAGGGAGGCGCGTTCAATGGCAAAAGGGATGAGGTGGCAGTAGTCAAAGATCTCCCACACCAGCTTGCAATCTTCCAGGTTGTAGCGGGCCAGCGCCTCCTTGTCGGAGTGGAACAGCTCGGTGATCTTCTCCCCCCGATTGGCCACGTCCTCGATATCCTTGCCACGGCCAAGCAGTTCGCTCGCCACCGCATCCAGGCTGTAGCTGGCAAACTGCCAGGTGGCGCTTTTCAGGGTATCGATGCCATCGAGCACCATGCGCCCAGGGATAATGACGTTGCCGGTTTGGGGATCGCCCCGTGACGAGCGCCAGAAGCAGAGCTCGCGCCCCCGCCCGAGCCGCAGCCGCCGCTTGTTAAGCTCGGCGCGGCGTAGCAGCAGGCGAAAGTCAAAATTGACCACGTTCCAACCAATCACCAGGTCGGGGTCATGCAGGCTGAACCAGTTCTCCAGCGCACTCAGCAGGGCGCTCTCGTCCTCTACCCACTGGACCTGAGTGCCCCAGCTCTCGGCATCCGCTTCCGGGGTGCCGATCATGATGACCCGTGCATCCTCTTCGCTGTAGAGCCCCACCGAGAAGAGGGCCCCGTCCATGGCACACTCCACGTCCAGCGATACCCAGGAGAGGGTTGGCGTCACCGCCTGCGGCGCGCAGCGTGCCTCGTTCACCTCCCAGTAGCCCTGCTTGCCGCCCTTTTTCACCGCCCGGCCATCGAAGCGCACACCAGCGGTGATGAAACGCTCCATCAGGAAGCGCTCTGGCAGCCGGATATCCGCCTCGAAGTGCTCCAGCCCACGAATGAGCAGCAGCTCGATGGCGCGGTGAAAGGCGCTCAGGGTAGCGAAATAGCAGCCCACCACGGGGCGACCGTCGAAGGTGTGCATCGGCAGGCGGCGAAACCGCCCACTCACCCCGGCCCCTTTGAACAACTCGGCGGCTTCTGCCATGTGGCTCTGTGGCAAAAAGAACACCGGCTCCTGCCCCGGCACCACCACTCGCACCGGCCCCTGCGCGCTCCAGAGCCACATCACGATTTCGGTGGTTGCAGGCAGCCCGTTGCGACCGCGCACGTCCCGACCGTGGCGTGTCAGGATAAAACCGTCGAGGGGCGGAGTGGCGGGTACGGTGGGCTGGGTTGCAGTCATGAAGCGTAAAGGGGCTGTCCGAGAATGGGACAATTGTACGTTCATACAGTACCTGCTCGCAATCGTCACGCAGGCTGCGAGGCGGGAGTCAAACTGGTAAGCTCGATCCGGTCGTTATTCCCGCCCATCCCGTTCTGACCACTCTTCGCCGACGAAAGGAGTCTTTGTGGCAATCTATTCCCTGCTGGATCAGCTGGCTATCCCCTACCAGCGCTTTGACCATCCTCCGGTGTTTACCTGTGAGGAAGCGAGCAGGCTGCTGCCCGACCTGCCCGCCGCCAAGACCAAGAACCTCTTTTTGCGCGACCCGAAAAGCGAGCGGCTGTTTCTGGTGGTAACACCGGAGGAGAGGCGGGTCGATCTCAAGGCGCTGGCAACCGCCCTTGGCGTCAAGCGGCTGAGTTTTGGTTCCCCCGAGCGGCTCGATGCGGTGCTCGGCCTTACCCCGGGCTCGGTGACCCTGCTCGCCATGGTGCGCGACAGGGAAAATGCGGTAGAGCTGGTGGTGGACGAGGCCATCTGGCAAGCCGAGCAGATGCAGTGCCATCCGCTGGTCAACACCGCTACCCTGATCATCCGCCTCGACGACGTGCGCCGTCTGCTGACCCATCTGGGCCGGGAAGCCACCGTCATGCGCTTGCCTGCTACAACCTGCGATTAACACAACGTCTGGCGGTTGGGTTCACCCTGCCGCCAACACAACCACCGTTCACGCAGCACAATTGACTGACAAGACAATAAAATACCCCCTTGAGCTCTGATAAATCGAGTCATCAGTTGCCATCGTGCAAGAAGTCGGAGGTAAGCATATTCAGCCATTTAACCAATTGATAATAGGTTGGATTCATGTTGTGATCGGCCACTGCCAGCGGGCGATACCCCATCGCCTGTTCGTTCACAGGTGACTTCCCAGAGAGCCCCTTGATGCCAAGTCTGTTTTCCTCAGCCCAGTTGTTGAGTCTGGTACTGTTCGTCACGCTGTCACATGTGGGGGTCGCCACCATTTTCGCCGCTATGTGGCACACCCATCGCCAGATCAGGGCATTGATCTACTGGTCAGCGGGGGAACTGGTGATCGCAGGGGCTTTTTGCTGCCTGCTGCTGCGCCCCCTTGAGGGAAATGCATCCCTTGCCAATATTCTCTGCACCAACCTGCTGTTGATGTCGACCGCCCTGCTCTATGAACGGGGGATGCGCCACTTCTTTCGCCGTGAAGCCGACCAACTGGGCTGGCTGCTGCCCACCGTTACCCTCGGCGGTTTCGTCCTGTTTGCCCTGACCGCCCTGCAGCAACCCCTCTTTGATGTGCACAGCCGGATCATCGTGCTCTCCGGCGTGCTCTCGCTGCAGATTGCACTGCTTATCTGGCAGCTCTGGCGCTACCAGCGGCTGGCCCCTGTCTATCGGGTGCTGCGCTTTGCCATTCTGCTGCTTGGCCTGCAACTGCTGTTGCAACTACTGCGGATCGCCAAACACCTCTGGCAGCCGGAGCTGGCGGCCAACTCCTTCACCGACCCGCTGCTCGGGCCTGTGATCCTGCTCAGCCTGCTATTTACCATCGCCCGCAGTTATCTGCTGCTGAGCCTGGTCCACACCCGCCAACAGCAAGCCCTGCTGGCCACCCAGCGCAAGCTGGAGCGGCGTGCCAATCAGGATGAGCTGACCGGCCTGTTCAGCCGCCACTATTTCGAACGCCAGGTGGCCCTGCGTGCCCGCGAGGTGACAAGCTCTAGCCAGCTGCTGCTGATCGATCTGGACAACTTCAAGCAGATCAACGACCGCCACGGCCACCCCGCCGGTGATGCCATGCTGCGGGCCGTGGGTCGGGTGATCACCAATACCCTGCCTTCTGAGGGCATGGCCGGTCGGCTTGGCGGCGATGAGCTGGCCCTGCTGCTGATGGCGGACCCGCAGACCCTGCCCGACTACTGCCACAGCCTGCAACAGCAGATCGCCGAGGCGACTCGGGCGCTGGCCGGTGGCCCCATCAGCCTCAGCATCGGCCTCACCTCGCTGCCCCCTGACGAGGGGTTTGAAGCGGCCTACCTGCGAGCAGATCAGGCTCTTTACGCCGCCAAACAGGCTGGAAGGCAACGGACCTGCGTGCAGGAGCTCCACCACAACGAGCCGCAACCACTGCCGCCCTGCGCGCTCCTGTCGTGAGCGCAGTGCTCGCTCTGCAGTGCCGACCGGCCAGGCTGACAGATGCCCCGGCTTACCGTCGCTATGTAACCGAATGCGCCAAAGACGTACAGCCGCTCTATCAGGTGGCGCAATTTGACCCGGACGGCTGGCTACAGAGCCTGCTGGATCACGCAGAAGGGTGCAACTTGCCCAGTGAATACCTGCCGACCACCACCTATTTTGCCCTCGATGGCGAGGAGATCATCACCACCCTACGTCTGCGTCACGGTGACAATGAGGCAACCGTGACGCAGACGTAGGGTGGGTCATATCGGTTACGAAACTCGCCCCTCTCGCCGTGGCGAAGGGGCTGCGACCGTGCTGCTGCGCTGGGTACAACAACAGGTGCTGGCAGCGCCGGTGCTGATCAGCTGCGGCGAAGATAATCTGGCTTCCCGCAAGGTCATTACGGCCGCCGGTGGCGTGTTGCTGGGGCGGCACTTCCATCCGGGGGATCGCAACTGGCTGGAGATGTATCAGCTAGCCCCCTGCCCCAGCCCCAGCCCCAGCCGACCATAGCCGCAGCAGAAATAAAAAGAGCGCCCAGAAGGCGCTCTTTTTGCGAACATGGCAAGACCGTTAGTAGCTGTCTTCCTGCTCCGCCTTCATCCGGGCCTGACGGGCATAGGCCTCCTCCTCGGCGCTCTCAATCTCCTGCAGCACCGAATCGAGATCGATGGCGGCGCGACTCTCTTCAAAGTGACCGGTCAACTCGCTGTCGGGGGTCAGTTTGCCATCTTCATACAGGGCCCACATCTCCCGGGCGTAGCGGGTCTTGAGCAGCTCGGGGGCATACATGCCGTAGTAGTTGCGCATGTTGTTGACGTCCCGCTCCAGCATCGCCTTGGCCTGGTTGTTGGCGGCGGCATCCACCACCTGGGGCAGGTCGATAATGACGGGGCCCTGTTCATCCACCAGCACATTGAACTCGGAGAGATCGCCGTGGATAAGACCGGCGCAGAGCATCCTCACCACGTAACGGATCACCTTGGCATGGTCGATGACCGCCTGCTCGGGGGTAAGCGCCACATCGTTGAGGCGCGGCGCGACATTGCCATCCTCATCGGTGATAAGTTCCATCAAGAGGACGCCATCGAGGCAGACATAGGGCTGCGGCACCCGTACACCGGCCGCCGCCAGCTTGAACAGGGCGTCGACCTCGGTGTTCTGCCACACCTCTTCATGCTGTTTGCGGCCGTACTTGGAGCCCTTCTCCATGGCGCGAGCATCGCGACTGCCGCGCACCTTGCGGCCTTCCTGATAGACCACGGCCTGCTTGAAGCTGCGCTTGGACGCTTCTTTATAGACTTTGGCGCAGCGGATCTCGTCGCCGCAGCGCACCACATAGACGTCGGCCTCTTTGCCGCTCATCAGCCGGCTGATGACGTCATCGACCAGGCCGTCATCCACCAGGGGTTGGATTCGATTTGGAATTTTCATGGCCGCCCTTTTACCCTATTTCCGCTCTCGAAGATAGCTCCGCGCACGCTCACTTGCCTCTCCCTGTCATAAGACACCCTGTTATCCTCTGTTTGCGCTGTTTTTGTCCACCCGTTCGCCTTAAAAACCACCCGCAACAGACCAAATACGAAAGGCTCCTCTGCCAACAAAATTGGCCCGCATGCGGGCCAATTTTCAAGGTTCGGGCGGCAAGCCCTGACGAATACGCTGGATCCCCGCTTCATAGAGTCCGTCATCCCCCTCCTGATGCTCCAGGGTTTCAAAGATCTTGAGAAACCACATGTACTGCTCGGGATGGCGGGCAACCTGCATCTCCACCACCCGGTTCATGGCGTTGACGTCTGCCAGCAGATCGGCGGTGGGATAAGGGTCAAACGGCGGCTCGATCTCCAGCAGATAGCATCCCTCATCCTCGTCATAGCTGGCGAAGATGGGCACGGCTCTGGCACCAGTCAGTTTCACCAGCTTGGGCAACGCTGGCAGGGTTGCTTTGGGACGACCGAAGAAGGGAACAAACACGCTCGCCTCACGGCCGTGATCCTGATCCGGCAGATAAAAAAAACTGGCGCCAGCGCGGATCGACTTGATCGCCGGCTTGATACCGACACTGCGCTCATAGACCTTGCCCCCTTTGGCCCGCTCGCGGTTGATGTACCAGTCAAAAACCTGATCTTTCGGGCTCTTCATCATGGTGCACATCTCGATGCCCATCATGGAGAAGTAGCGGCCAATCATGTCGACCGCCCAGGTATGAGGCACCACCAGGATCACCGGACGGCCCGCAGCTTGCTCCGCTTGCACATGCTCCCAGCCGCTCACCTTGACGCGGCGGGTCAGGCGCGCCTTGCTGCGCCAACTGAGCTCGCCAAAGCCCATAAAGGTCTTGAGCCCGACCCGGATCGATTTGAGCAGCAGCGCCTGACGTGCGGCGGCATCCAGCGTTGGAAAGCAGATCTTGAGGTTGGTATCGGCAATATAGGCCTGCTTTTTCGAAAAACGCAGCAGGGTCGGTGAGACCAGATCGGCAAAGCGATCCCGCAACCTCGCAGGAGTAAATGCCAGCAGGGAGAGCAGGCCCAGTGCGAACCAGCTGCCCCACCATTTGGGATGCAGCAGGCGGCTATGAAATGAGGTATCAAATACCGGATCTAACGCAGACATGGCGACCATCAAGTCATCAAAAACAAGCGGTTATTGTAATTATCCTGACATTTTTTTCTACCCTGAGGAGGCTTGCTATCGACCTGCAAGGCACAGATCAGACTAGTTATCATAAAAAATGGCCCACCTGGGGCCATTTCAATCAATCTTAATTCAGGGTCAGCCGTGGGGCGACAATCCCTTGCGGATCCGCTGGATCCCCGCCTCGTAGAGGCCATCCGGCCCCTCCTGATCTTCACGGGTATCGAAGATCTTGAGGAACCACATGTACTGGCCCGGATGGCGCGTCAGCTGCTGTTGCACCATATCGTTCATCCGACAGGTATCGGCCATCACATCCTCGGTGGGATAGTTGTCAAACGGGGCATCTATCTCAAGCCGGTAACAGTGGTTCGCTTCGTCATAGCAGGCGAGCAGCGGCACCGCCTTGGCGCCGCTGACCTGAACCAGACGGGGCAAGGCTGGCAGGGTCGCCTTGGGGTGGCCGAAGAAGGGAGCAAAGATGCTCTTCTCGCGACCGTGATCCTGATCCGGCAGGTAGAAGAAGCTGCGACCACTCTTGATGGTTCTGATCACCGCCTTGATCCCGGCGCTGCGCTCGTAAACGCGGCAACCGTTTTTGGCCCGTGCACGGTTGAGGTGCCAGTCAAACACCGGATTGCGTGCCCGTTTCATCATGGTGCACATGGGCACCCCGCGCTGGGTGAAGCAGTAACCGGCGGCATCCACCGGCCAGGTATGGGGCACCACCAGGATCACCGGACGACCGGCAGCCCGCTCCGCCTCGATATGCTCCCAACCGATCACCTGCATCCGGCTCATCAGATAACGCTGACTGCGCATGGTGAACTCGCCAAATCCCAACAGACTCTTGAGGCCGACCCGGATCGAGGTCAGTGCAATGGCATCCCGCTCTTCCGGGCTCTTGTCCGGGAAGCAGATCTCCAGATTGGTTCTGGCGATATAGATCTGTTTTTTCGAGATACGAAACACCAGCGGTGCCAAGGCTTCGGCCAAACGGTCGCGCAATCGCACCGGCACAAAGGCCAGCAGCATCAGCACACCGAGCGCCAGCCAGCTGAACCAGTAGCGGGGATGCAGAAAACGGGCTTCAAAAGAGGAGTCAAATACGGGATCTTGGGACGACATGTATCGGGGTCGAGCGAAAAAGTGGTGCTGCATTGTAGTCGTCCTGACAGGTAATACCAGTTAAATCCATGTCAAATAGCCCGCCACTGGCGCCACATCAAAAAACCATAAAAAAATGCCCCGCACTGCGGGGCATTTTGCTCGTTACACAACCAGGGTGGAGGCTCTTTGTCCATCCATCGTATGACTGGTCGTTTATCCCGTCGCTCTCGGAGCGCACTGCTTATCCATTTCCCGATGTCACATCATCAAGGTTTATCGGTGAGCCCCTTGGCGAGCCATGCCGTTATTCATTTCGGTATTACGCTGCGGCAGAAAAAACATCAGGTAACGCAGTGCCACATACCCGACGATCACGGTAGCCACCCCCAGCTCGAAGTGAGCCAGCAGTCTGATCTGCTCGACGTAGTGACTCCCTTGCGCAAACCCTTCAACCAGATGAGCCACTTTGAACAGAGCGGTGGCACCGATCACCAGCGGGAAGGTGAAGGCGGCATAACCCGGCGAGAAGGGCAGACGCAGCAGTTTGATGAAGGCCAGATAGATGATGCCGGTCATCAGGATGGCGATCCCCAACAGCACGGCCACCAGCAGCAGTGACGGCTCCTGACTGACAGTCAGGTAACCGGCCAGAGAGAGGCTGGCAGGGGCAGCCAGAATGGCAATGGTCGGTTTGGCGGCATCCGGCACTTCATGGCTGAAGATCAGGCGGTAGAGCATCAGCGGCAGCATCAAGCCGTAGCAGATGATCCCGAACCAGAGCAGACCGTTGGCCAGCGGGGCAAACTGACCACCCGGGAAGGCGACGTCAGCCACGATGATCCCCACCGGCGGCACGAACCAGCTCGGCACCATGTGGTGGATTTCAAACTCTTTGGCGCGATGCCAGATAAAGGTGGCCAGGAACAGCAGATGAACCGCCACGGCAAACAGCCAGAGGGCCTCGCCCGCTTGCGGCGCAATCATACCGAGCGCTTTGGAGACCACCATGGTGCCCATGGCATAGGTCGGTACCACACTGCCCACCACGGGGTGAGCGAGATCCAGCAACAGCAGGCGGGGGTGAAGCAGAAACTTGAAGGTCAGGATCACTAGCAGCACGGCCGCAATGGCAGCACCCAGCAGTTGCATCCGGCCATCGAAGTGACCGGCATTTTCCCAACACCAACCAAGGCTGGCGATGCCCAGCGCCAGACCCGCCATGGGGGTTGGGGCGGCAGCCAGTGATTTACGGGTTCTTGCGATCATGATGACACCTTTCTATTGATGACTATGGCGATAGGATAATGGTCCCTTATCGTTTACGATATCTAAATGAATTAAATCAATCATTCAGGAAAACCAAACACGATGAAACTGACCCTGCAGCAGCTGAAAGTGTTCGCCACCATTGCCCGTTATGGAAACCTTGGCCTTGCCGCCAACGAGCTCTGCCTGAGCAAGGGGGCCGTCTCCCAGTCGCTACAGGAGCTGGAGCGCCAGCTCTCCACCCCGTTGTTTGACCGCATTCACCCCAGATTGCAGCTCAACAACGAGGGGCGCCTGCTGCAACCGGCCGCCGAAGAGCTGCTGACACGGATGCAGGATATCGAGAACCTGTTCAGCCCCGATGCCGAGCCGAGCGGCCAACTGCGCCTTGGTGCCAGCCAGACCATCGGCAACTACCTGCTCCCCACCCTGCTCGCCAGCAGCAAACAGGAGCTGGGGCTCCCCCCCAAGGTGACCATCAACAACACTCACCTGCTCTGCCATGCGTTGGCCAACTTCGAGCTGGATATGGCACTGATCGAGGGGGAGAACCACCACCCCGACCTGCTCGCCGAACCCTGGCTGCAGGACGAGATGCTGGTGGTGGCCCCACCCGGTCACCCGCTTGCCAACAAGAAGGAGCTCTCCCTCTCCCGTCTGGGGGGCGAAATCTGGGTATTGCGTGAAGCACAATCGGGCAGCCGCGAGCAATTTATCCAGCAGATCCAGCCCGAGTTGCCCCGCTGGCAACCAGGGCTTGAACTCAACACCCTGGAGGCGGTGATGCTGGCGGTGGAGAAGGGGCTTGGCATCTCCTTTATCTCCCGGCTGGCAGCCTCGGATCGCCTGGCAGATGGGCGGCTGATCGCCCTGCCCCTCTCCCGTCGCTTCCCGCGCCAGCTCTCCCTTATCTGGCACAAGCAGAAGTACCACTCCACCTCCCTGCGCCACTTTATCCACTTCTGCCGGGCTCAGGTGAACAATGCCGAAGTGAGCCGCGCAGAGTAACGCCCGATCGGAGCGCCGCTGGCTGGTCCGCCCACCAATAACGGAAAAAGCAGAGAGGGAGCCACGGCTCCCTCTCTTTGATCCGCTTCTGAGTATCACTTCGCCAGACTGCGCAACCAGCTGATCTCCTCGCCCCAAATAGACTCGTCTATGGTCTCGAGGATCAGCGGAATGCGATCGAAGCGCTCATCATTCATGATGTGGTGGAATACCGCCTCTCCCAGATTGCCCTCCCGCAAGCTGTGGTGGCGATCGACCCGGCTGCCGAAGGTGCACTTGGCGCCGTTGATATGCATCCCCTTGAGATAATGAAAACCCACCGTGCGATCGAACTCGGCAAAGACAGCAGCGCAGCTCTCTGCAGTGCGCAGATCGTAGCCGGCGGCAAAGGCGTGGCAGGTATCGAAACAGATCCCGACCCGGCTCTTGTCCTCCACTCCCTCGATGATGGTGGCTAGGTGCTCGAACGACCAGCCGAGGTTGGTCCCTTGCCCTGCGGTATTCTCAATCACCGCCGTCACCCCTTCACTGCGCTCCAACGCCCAGTTGATGGACTCGCTCACCAGCTTGAGGCTGGCCGCCTCTGGGATCTGCTTGAGATGGCTACCGGGGTGGAAGTTCAGATAACAGAGCCCCAGTTGCTCGCAGCGTTTCATCTCGTCGAGAAACGCATCGCGGGATTTGGCCAGACCATCGGGATCCGGGTGGCCCAGATTGATGAGGTAACTGTCGTGGGGCAAGATCTGCTCCGGCAGAAAACCGGCCTTGTCACAGGCCGCCTTGAAGGCACGAATGGTGGCATCCGACAAGGGGGCCGCCTGCCACTGACGTTGATTCTTGGTAAAGAGGGCAAACGCGTTGGCCCCGATGGCCTGGGCGCGGGCGATGGTATTCTCCACCCCGCCGGCCGCACTGACGTGGGCTCCGATATATTTCATACAATCTCCTCAATACGGCAAGCCGCCATTATGCCGCTCCCGCCCGGCCACGCCAAACCGGGATATCCGATAGCGGGTATCGACAAATAGTGCCGCCTATACAAGGCGCTGCGTTTCATGGCGTAATCGGCCTTCGCTGTGGCAACCTCTCAGTTAGAGCCCGCCCGCGCCAGCATGGCGCCCATAAAAAAACGCAGCGTATCGCCTGAGCAATAACGCTGCGTCTTTGGGTCTCTCGGCCGTCCCCCTTGCCGTGACCCGAATGGCCAGCGACAAGGGAGCAAGAATGCGCGGGGAGAGTCGCCTTAGAAGGGCATCTTGAAGCCTGGCGGCAGTTGCATGCCACCGGTCAGCTCGCCCATCTTGGCCTTGTTCTGCTCTTCCACACGGCGCACGGCATCGTTGCAAGCGGCGGCAACCAGATCTTCCAGCAGCTCCTTGTCATCTTCCATCAGGGAGGGGTCGATCTCGATGCGACGGACGCTGTGACTACCGGTCATGGTGACCTTGACCATGCCTGCACCGGCTTCACCGGTCACTTCCATCTGAGCCAGCTGCTCCTGCGCCTTCTGCATACGCTCTTGCATCTGTTGGGCCTGTTTCATCAGGTTCCCCATTCCACCTTTACCAAACATATGTCGTCTCTCGTCTTGAAATCCGGCATCCAGCGCCGGGCTGTGGGCTTGTCTGTCCTAGATGGGGACAGCCAAACTGCTTTTCAACCGGAAGCAAGCTCCCGGCCACGGAATTTAGCGGTTGAGGGGCTCGATGCTCTCGTGATGGAGCACGGCACCAAACCGCTGAACTAAAAACTGCACGTTGGGATCCTGCTCCAGATCCCGGGTCACCTGCTCGCGCACCCCGAGATAGAGGCGATGCTCGATCTCGAGGGGGGTCTCCTTGTCAGGCACCACACCGAGCGTTACCTCGACCTGCACCGGTTGACCCAGCGCTGGCCCGATGATCTCGGCCAGATCGGCGCGCGCCTTGTCGCTCACCAGATGGCGCTGCTCGGGCTTGAGGGTTAGCAGTACCTTGTCCCCTTCCCGCGTCATCACCGAGTTGATGGCCAGCTGGCGCAGCCGCCCTCCCACCTGAGTGTGAGCGATCAACTCGGCCCAAGGGTCGCCGCAACCATTGAGCAGCGAGGAGGGAATCAGACGGGTCGCCTCCCCCTCTTGCGGCTCGCTGTCGCTTTCGAGCTCATCCCAGTCGATGGTCTCCATCACTGGTTGAGGGGGTTCATCCTGCGTCACAGGGGCAGCAGCCACCGCCGTGCTTGCAACGGGCGGCTGGGTCGCTGGGGTGGACGTCACCGCTGGCGCCGCAGCGCTGCGCTCACCGGGTCGATAGCTCGGCTGCCCGTCGAGATCCCAGGGTGGCAGATCGGTTGGCTGGGCCGGTGCCGTGACGGGGGCGTGACTCATTGCTGGAGCCTGCTCGGCAAAGCCCTGATTGAGGTACTCTTCGTATTCCCCGTTGTCACCCTGTGGCTCGTAGCCATCGCCATAGAAATCCACCGGCGGCAGATCATCATAGTGACCCATCGCCGCCATCCCCTGCCCGGCCGGTTGGCCGATCGGAGCTGGCTGTTGCGAGACGACCGGTGCAGCAGCGGGCGCGACAGGGCGAGCTGGCGCAACTGGTACTGCGCGCGGCGCAGGCGCCGCCGGGGCATCCTGACCTCGCTGGCGGCTGCGCAGCATATTTCGCTTGCCAAGCAGACTCTGCATGCTCGATACCGCTGATACCGGTTCAGCAGCGGCAACAGGCGTTGCTGTCGCTGCGAGCGCGGGCTCGAAGGGGGCGGTCAGCGGCTCGCCACGGGAATAGTCGGTATCGGCTGCGTCAGACGCTCGATCATCCGCATCTGCGGGCTGTGCAACCGAGTGCGCAGACACATCGGGCTGCACATGGGGTAACGCGGGCTCGGGTTGATACCCCATGCCTGCGGCTTCACGCAGCAGTTCATCCTGCTGGCTGAACAGCTCGGCGGCTTGTGCCTCCTCCTCGCTATCGGCGGGGTTGCCGATGTCATCCACCATCGAAGGCAGGGAGACATCAACCGCGGGCACGGCACTGGTAGCAACAGGGCTGGCTAGCGGTGCAGGCACGGCGCCGCTGATCGGTGCCAGTGCGGCCGATTCAGCGGCCGGGCGCTTTCCCGGCAAAGAGGCAACCGAAGTAGCGCTGCTCGCCGCACCGCTCGTCATTGACGGGGGCAACGCGGTGAGGCTGGCCGGATGCAGGGCATCACACCTTGGGGAGAAGGCGAGCATCCGCAGGCAGGTCATCTCCAGCGCAGTGCGGCCATCGGGGGCCCAGGGCAGATCTTTACGGCCACCCAGCACTATCTGGTAGCAGAGCTGCACCTCTTCCGGGCTCATCGCCTTGGCCAGTTGCAGCAGGGAATCGGCATCCGCCCCCTGCTCCTGCACACTGGCAGGCAGCAGCTGCGCCATGGCGATGCGATGGAGCAAGCCTTCCAGCTCGGCGTGGAGCTGATCAAAATCGGGGCCCAGGGTGGCGATCTCGGTGATCTTGGCCATGGTCGCTGGCGCATCTTGCCGCAAAATGGCTTCCAGCAGCTGGTGCAGATGGCGGTGATCGAGCGTGCCCAGCATCGCCAGCACGCTGTCGAGGCGCACGCTACCATTGCCGTGGGCCAGCGCCTGATCGGTCAGGCTCAGGGCATCGCGCATACTGCCGTCAGCGGCTTTGGCCAGGGCCAGCAGCGCACGCGGTTCAAAGGGCTGCCCCTCCTGATCCAGCACCCATTCGAGCTGCTTGGCGATCTGGGTCTGATCCAGACTCTTCAGATGAAACTGCAGGCAGCGCGAGAGAATGGTAATGGGCAACTTCTGCGGATCCGTGGTGGCCAGCAGAAACTTCACATAGGGGGGGGGCTCTTCCAGGGTTTTCAGCAACGCGTTGAAGCTGTGGCGCGACAACATGTGCACTTCATCGATGAGGTAGACCTTGAAGCGGCCGCGGGCCGGACGGTACTGCACGTTGTCGAGCAGCTCGCGGGTATCTTCCACCTTGGTGCGGGACGCCGCGTCAATCTCCAGCAGGTCGACAAAGTTGCCCTGATCGATCTCGCGGCAGGTATCACAGACGCCGCATGGGTGGCTGCTGATCCCCTGCTCGCAGTTGAGGCTCTTGGCCAGAATACGGGCGATGGTGGTCTTGCCGACCCCGCGGGTACCGCTCAGCAGATAGGCGTGATGCAGCCGTCCCTGATCCAGGGCGTTGGTCAAGGCGGTCAGCACATGTTGCTGGCCTACCACTTGTTCAAACGTATGGGGGCGCCATTTACGCGCCAGAACCTGATAGCTCATAAATCCATCATGCAGGGAAGACAGGGCATTGAGGCCGGATGCTAACACAAATGGCGGGCTGGCTGTATCGGCTATCGGTCAGAGCGGGAGGGATCGCTTGATTTTCAAACCGATGCCCGCAAGGGCACCGGTTCAATGCAGGCCCGATGCAGAGGATCGGGCAGAAGAGGCATTACTCGCCGGCCAGCTCGACCAGTGAGACTACCTTGATGCCAGCAGCAGTCAGGCGGGCATCGCCACCCAGAGACGGCAGGGAGATGATGAAGGCCGCATCGGCAACTTCACCACCGGCACGGCGGATCAGCTTGACGGTCGCATCAACGGTACCACCGGTCGCCAGCAGATCGTCCACGACCAGCACCTTGTCTCCAGGCACGATGGCATCGGTGTGCAGTTGCAGGGTGTCAGTGCCGTACTCGAGGGCATAGGACTCCTCGATCACTTCGCGCGGCAGCTTGCCCGGCTTGCGGACCGGTACGAAGCCCAGCCCCATGGCATAGGCAACCGGCGCGCCAAAGATGAAGCCGCGAGCTTCGGTGCCAACAATCTTGGTGATCCCTTGATCACGATAATGATTGGCCAGCAGATCGATGGTGGCCTTGAAGGCCTCGGCATTCTCGATCAGGCTGGTGATGTCACGAAACAGAATGCCCGGCTTCGGATAGTCGGGAATGGTCTTGATGCTTGCTTCGATAAATTTCAGGGTTTCCGGATTCATGTGTTGACCGCTTATTTTTTTGACCCAGGGGTGGCCATTTTTTCTCAATTCCCTTCTGCGGGAAATAAAAAAGCCTGTCACGCAAAAATGACAGGCCGACTCCATAGCATTATTGCTGCAATAGCTTAGGGACTTCACTTCACCATTGCAACTGGCTCCAGCACCGGCAGACGCATTAACCAGGTGAGCAGGATCACCATTATGATAACCAGCAACCCCTTGACCCACAGCAGTGGCACCACCGCCAGCGACACCGAAAAGGTGAGCAAAATGAAGATAATGGCGCGCCGTCTGGCCTGACGACGAATGCCGCGATACTGTTGCCAATCCACGATGGGCGGGCCAAACCAGGGATGGGTCAACAGCCAGCGATGAAAACGGGGCGACGAGCGGGCAAACAGGGCGGCAGCCAGCAACATGAAGGGGGTAGTCGGCAAGAGCGGCAGCACAATGCCCACAATACCAGTGGCAAATGCCAGCCACCCGAGCGCCATCAGACACCAACGCTTCATTCCTTCTCCTTGCGTGATTTATCTCCCTCTAGCCTAACAGAGTTTGAGCGGGTGCTGACAGCGGGCCGCAACCCCACTACAATCTGCGCTCTTTTTTCTCCCCACTCTCGTCGGAAAGCCGTTATGCGCGTTATTTTGGCCCCCATGCAGGGGGTACTGGATCACCTGATGCGGGAGGTACTCACCTCCGTCAATGATTACGATCTCTGCGTGAGCGAGTTTATCCGGGTCGTCGATCAGCTGCTGCCCGCCAAGGTGTTCTACCGCCTCTGCCCTGAACTGCTGCAAGATGGCAAAACCCGCGCAGGCACCCCGGTGCGGGTACAACTGCTGGGGCAACACCCTGAGTGGCTGGCCGAGAACGCCGTGCGCGCTGTCGAGCTCGGCTCCCCCGGCGTCGATCTCAACTTCGGCTGTCCCGCCCCTACGGTCAACAAGAGCAAGGGTGGCGCTGTGCTGCTCAAAGAGCCCGAGACCATCTACCGCATCGTCAAGGCGGTGCGCGAGGCGGTGCCCGCCCATCTGCCGGTGAGCGCCAAAATTCGCCTCGGTTACGATGACAAGGAGCTCTATCTGGAGAACGCTCAGGCGGTCTTCCAGGGGGGCGCTAACGAGCTGGCCGTTCATGCCCGCACCAAGCGCGAAGGGTACAAGGCCCCCGCCCACTGGGAATATGTGGACGCCATTCGTCGTGCCCTGCCCATCCCCGTCACCGCCAACGGCGAGATTTGGGATCATAAAGATGCCCTCGCCTGCGCCAAGGTCTCGGGTTGCGATGCCCTGATGGTTGGGCGCGGCGCCATCTCCCTGCCCAATCTGGCCAACGTGATGAAAACCGGCTGCCCGCACATGAGCTGGGCCGAGGTGCTGCAGTTGATGGTGAGCTATACCGAGCAGGATCTGGCCAGCGAAAAAGCCGACTACTACCCCAGCCGCATCAAACAGTGGTTCAGCTATCTCAAGCGGGAATATCCCGAAGCGGACCTGCTGTTTCAGGAGATCCGGGTGCTCAAAGAGACGGATCCCATCCGCGATGCCCTGCTGCAAGCAGCCAAAAGCCACGGCTAACCACGTTTAACTTGACGCATATCATCTTGATAGAGTTATCGGATCCCTATACTGCCCCGAATCTGTCGTCTGTCCTGTGGGGGATAATGTGTGTGAAATGACGCAAGCACAGTTGACTGTCTGGCGTAATCGCCTGCTGTCAGACTGGGCCCAAGTACGAGAAACGCTGATCGGTCAGCTTAAAGCTTGCCGCCGTGACGAGTGGGCCGAACAGGTCGGTCACTGCGAGCAGGATCAACTGGTGGAACTGACCAGCCGGCTGGATCTGCCGAAGGTTGAGCAGAGCGTGGCCCGCCTCAAGCGGATCGATGCGGCACTCTGTCAGATGGATCTTGGCCTCTATGGCCTCTGCTCCGATTGTGAAGAGCCACTGTCCATCGAACAGCTGGAACAGGATCCGACCCTGCAACGCTGCCCGCGCTGCGAAGCCCGCTATCGCAAGGGATTCCACGCCCACGAACTGTGATGGATGCACCTCTGTGCATCCACTCACCCCTCTTCTCTACTGGTTAGTCCGTCATTCCTGTCCAATACTCAACCCTATCAGCCGATCCGGGGGGATAAGGTGTGTACAGTGTCTTGCTGATATGGTGTTTATGCTGCCAAGCAATAGCACAAGAGCCCCTGGTTGTAGGCTGGACAGAGTGGCAACCCTTCAGTTTTCGCGATAAGCAGCAACAGTTGCGGGGGCTGGACGTTGAGCTGGTCCACGCCATCTTCCAGCGAGCCGGTTATCAGGCCAGATTCAGCGAAATGCCTTGGTCTAGGGTGCTTCATGAACTGCGTTTTGGCACGGTACAACTTGCCATGTCTGCCAATATCACCACCGAACGACAACAATATGCGCGATTCACCCATCCCTACCGGGAAGAGCAGGCCGTTATTATTATCCGCCGGCAGGATGAGCAACGCTGGCGCGACATTACCTCGCTGGCATCGCTGCGCGAACGAGCTGACTTCAATATTGGTGTCCTCAAGAATTTTGATTACGGCATTGCCTTTCGCCAGCTGATGACCGAACCCGAAATGCAACCACGCCTGCAGATACGCCTGAGGCTGGATCAGCTGTTGAAGATGCTACGGGCTGGGCGAGTTCAGGGGCTCGTGCTAGACCCCCACGGGATGCAGGGGTTGAGTCATGATGGAGATATACTTTCCGAATTCAAGATCCAGCTGCCGCTCGAGCAGACACCAGTACACCTGATGCTGAGCAAAGAGAGCACCACAGAGGCGCAACTGCAACGGATCAATCAAGCTATCCATCAGTTGAAACAGAGCCCCGACTATCAGCAGATCCTCGACCGCTACCAGTTCAGATCCCTGCAACCATAACAAAACACCCAATGAGCAAGGGGAGCATCCGCTCCCCTTGCCGTCTCAAGCAAACCCTACTCTGTCTCAAACTAGCCTTGTTGCGACTTGCCAAGACAATTTTGTCACCGTTGACATGATGAGTTACCTCTACCCGTCAGCATCCCAGCACAATGTCGGCAAGATGGGCGAAGTGGTGGATCTCGTGGGTCGCATCGCATTCGCCCGAGTGCCGCCTCGGGTTATACCAGCAGGTAGCCAATCCCTGTGACGCAGCCCCGGCAATATCAGTTTTCGGATTGTCCCCCACCATTAGCACTCTGGCCGGATCCGGCTTCCCCATCAGGGAGAGTGTGTGCTGGAAAATAGCCGGCGCCGGCTTGGTCACCCGGATCTCGTCAGAGATCACCAGGGGCTCGAACCACTCGCTCCAGCCCAGTTTTCCAAGTCTGCCACGTTGGGGGACGCTGAAACCATTGGTGATGATCCCCATCCGCACCTTGCTGCGCAATTGCTGCAGGGTCTCGACCACCCCTTCGAGGGGCATGCTAAGGGCAATGATCTGCTCCAGAAAGGTATTGTTCATCGCCATGGGGTCGGCGGCAACTTGCTGGGCAAAGAGGGAGAAGCGGGTCTGCTGCAGCACTGTCGCATCGATCTCGCCATCGTTGTACTGCTGCCAGAGCTCATGGTTGATAGCATGGTACTGCGCCATGCTGGCGTCATCGGCCTCCACACCATAGATCTGCAGCGTTTGCACCAGTGCCTCGGCGACCGGGAAATCGAGCAGGGTTTCATCCAGATCGAACAGCACCCAGTCATAGCTTGGTTGTTTCACAGAAATCCTTTTATCAGTCAGATTATTCGGAAGCTGAGTGCCCCACTCGACCGAGTGGGCCAGCCAGCAGATCCAGCGTGAACCGCACACCAAAGCCGGTCACTTCGCTGGAGACCACCCCATTGCCCCCCTTGTTGCGAAAACCGCTCAGGTCGAAGTGCAGCCAGGGCGTCTGCTCGGGGATAAAATGGGCAAGAAAGCGGGCCGCATCAATGTGATCCGGCGAACTGCCTGGTGCACACTGCAACAGATCGGCCCACTCGCTCTCGATATTTTCATCGTAATCCTCATCGAGCGGAAAGGGCCAGACTCGTTCACCGCTGTGCTGACCCAGCTTGACCAGCGATGCCAGCCATTCGTGGCGATTGGTAAAGACGCCGCTATAGCGACTGCCCAGTGCCCGCTTGCAAGCGCCGGTCAGAGTCGCATAATCGATCAGCAGATCCGGGGTATCCTGCGCCGCCATCGTCAGAGTATCGGCCAGCACCATTCGTCCCTCCGCATCGGTATCCACCACTTCGATGGTGAGACCATTCATCGCTGTCACCACTTCACCCGGACGATAAGCCTGGGGACCGATATGATTCTCGGCAATCGCCAACCAGCAGTGAACCTCATAGGGCAGCTGAGCCCGACTGATGGCATAAAGGGTACCCAACGCCACCGCACTGCCCCCCATATCGAGATGCATGCCATACATGCTGCCGGAAACCTTGAGGTTATAGCCACCTGAGTCATGGCAGATCCCCTTGCCCACCAACGCAATGCGGCGTACCGGCTTGGACGGGTAGTAGCTGAGCTTGACCATGGCCCCCTGATTATCTTCCGAACCGCGGGCTACCGCCAAAAAAGCCCCCGCTCCCAGCTCGGCCAGCTGCGCCTGATCGTAGTGATGGCACTGCCAACCTTCATCCTGAGCCAGCTGGCTGACGAACTCGCGATAGCTGGCCGCAGTCAGCTCCGAGGCGGGTAACACCGCCAAATGACGAGCCAGCCCATTGCCCCCTGCTTCGCTGTAGATACGAGCGAGATCCAGCACTACAGCAGGAGAGACCGACACATGCTGATAGTTCCAGCCACTTTCGCTACGGCTTTTGCTGGTCGGCAACGGTAGATTGGCGGCCAACAGAGCCGACAACATCAATTCAGCCAGCATCACCCGCTCTGAGGGGGAGAACCCCTCCAGATGCAGCCCGAGCCGCTCTACCTTGAGCCCGGAGAGCGGGGCTATCCAACCTCTGACCTGCTTATAAAGACGGTGATCCCGCGTCACATTGCCGGTCACCAATATGACCAGCAACAGGGTGGAACCATGCATCAGGGTGAAAGGTGCTTTTTGCCCAAGCGCCAACTGGGTGTTGATCCCCGACAGGGCCGGTAGCGACAGCAATGCCTCCTTTTGCTCTTCGGCGATCAGCAGCAGTTGCAATGGCAAGCCCTGTGAAAGGGTCTCGGTCAGCGTGGCATCCCGGCTTTCAATAGCAGGAGGAAGATAGGTAAAAGGAGTGATCACAGGCGCGTGCCTCATCCATGAAGAGATATCTGATGATACCTAACAAATGGTCGAGACGACCAGTTATGGTCTTGAAAAAGCGCAGGAAACAGCATTAATCGCCATCGGTTGCATACCCGATGGAGATATATTCAATGTAATGAGGGGGAAAAGAAGAAAACTATCAGGAAGTTGGTTGCGGGGGCCGGATTTGAACCGACGACCTTCGGGTTATGAGCCCGACGAGCTACCGAGCTGCTCCACCCCGCGTCCGAATTGTCACCCTCAAGCCGAGCAGTAGCTTGATGGCGTTTGTCTGCTTTCGACTGTTTACACAATCGCAGGCTGACGAAAAGTTGGTTGCGGGGGCCGGATTTGAACCGACGACCTTCGGGTTATGAGCCCGACG
>NZ_JAAKRF010000042.1:0-32135 GCF_049173005.1 Aeromonas sp. 602658
TGGCGTACACTTCGCCGAACCGCTTATCGATACCTCTTAATTCGATGGCATAGCGATCTGTCTGGTCCATGATGCAGCCCTGCGTTTCATGAAATAAGACTAAAAACCGGCCCGTGCGGGCCGGTGGTGCGTTGAGAGTCGTAGCAACTATCTAATTAGTATTTGCAGGTGTTATCGCTCATGTAGTCATGAACCTTGACCTTGCCAGCGATGATTTCGGCCTTGATGGCATCCACCTTGGCTTTCATTTCCGGGGTGATCAGCTTCTCGTTGTCCTTGTCGAGCGCCCAATCCACACCGCCTTCGGCCAGACCCAGGTTCTTGATACCCGGCTTCCACTCGCCTTTGGCAGCGTCATCCCAGGTCTGGTAAGCGGCCAGACCCACAGACTTGACCATGGAGGTCAGCATGGTGCCCGGTTGCAGGTGGTTCTGGTTGGAGTCCACCCCGATGGCGAACTTGCCGCTGTCCTTGGCTGCCTGATAGACACCGATACCGGTACCGCCAGCTGCGGCGTAAACCACGTCAGCACCTTTGGCGAACTGGGACTTGGCCAGCTCGGCACCTTTGGCCGGGTCAGCAAACGCGGCCGGGGTAGAGCCCGCCATGTTCTGGAACACTTCGATCTTCGGATTGACGAACTTGGCACCCTGCTCGTAGCCGCACTGGAATTTGCGGATCAGCGGGATATCCATGCCGCCCACGAAGCCGACCTTGCCGCTCTTGGAAGCGATGGCAGCCAGTGCGCCCACCAGGAAGGAACCTTCATGCTCCTTGAAGATGACGGACTGGACGTTCGGCTTGTCGACCACCATGTCGATGATGGTGAACTGGGTTTTCGGGAATTCGGTCGCAACCTTCTCTACCGCAGAACCCATATTGAAACCGACCGCCACGATCGGGCCGTTGCCACGGCTGGCCAGACGACGCAGACCCTGCTCGCGCTGGGCTTCGTTCTGGGGTTCAAACTCTTTGACCTTGACGCCCTTGTCCTTGTTGTAGAGCTCGACGCCGTTACGGAACACGGCTTCGTTGAATGATTTGTCATACTTGCCCGCGGTGTCATAAATGACGGCTGGCTCGGAAGCAGCCTGAGCAGAGAGAGCAGCGAGAGTGAGGGAGGCCACGGTGGCCAGCTTGAGCACTTTAGTCACGATCGTATCCTTGATTGTTATTAAGTGAGGGAACTTGCTTGCCTGTCAGAGTAGGCTATCTAGCACGCAGGCTTACTCTAAGTCAGCCCCGATGCGGGTCAAGCAAATGATAAGGGAAAAACGTTTGCGTTAACGGTTTGAATTCTAAGCAAATAACCTTATAAGCAGTTGTTTTTTAGCTACTTTTCAGTTTTTTATGCTAACAACCAAAAGACCCAAACGACATTTCTCTTATTGTTCAGCAAGTTACTGTAAACCGTTTTCCCCTGTTATTCATCCAGCCCCCCGGCAAGCCCGTGATCCGGCTCGCAAAATCCCCACAAACCGCGTGAGCAAGGATTGGCTACAGCTGGAAACCTCCCCGTCCAGTTCTCTCTGCGCCAGCCAAAATTGGCCGCACCGGCGCCCCTGCAAGCCCCCATCTCGCCCCTCCCCCCGAGTTTGGATTTGGTCTGGCAGGGGGGATGGCCGTATAATCCCCGCCTGTATAAATAAACAGGAGTGGTGATGGACGTTTCAACCCTGCTCGACGGGCTCAACGACAAGCAAAGAGATGCCGTTGCGGCGCCCCGCAGCAACCTGCTGGTGCTGGCCGGTGCCGGTTCGGGCAAGACCCGGGTGCTGGTGCACCGTATCGCCTGGCTGATGCAGGTGGAACGCTGTTCACCCTTCTCCATCATCGCGGTCACCTTTACCAACAAGGCGGCGGCCGAGATGCGCGGCCGGGTCGAGAAGGTGATCGGCGACGGCGTGCGCGGCATGTGGATCGGCACCTTCCACGGTATCGCCCACCGCCTGCTGCGGGCCCACCATCTGGATGCGGGCTTGCCGCAGGATTTCCAGATCCTCGACTCAGACGACCAGTACCGGCTGATCCGCCGGGTGCTCAAGGCGCTCAATCTGGACGAGAAGCACTGGGCCCCGCGCGCCGTGATGGGCTACATCAACGGCAAGAAAGATGAAGGCTTGCGCCCCGGCGACATCGACCTCTACGGCGACCCCGTCACCCGCACCTATCAGCAGATCTACAAGACCTATCAGGAGACCTGTGATCGCTCCGGTCTGGTGGACTTCGCCGAGCTGCTGCTGCGCGCCCACGAACTGTGGCTCAACAAGCCGCACATCCTCGAGCACTACCGCGACCGCTTCCAGAACATCCTGGTGGACGAGTTTCAGGATACCAACGGCATCCAGTACGCCTGGCTGCGAATGCTGGCGGGCAACAGCGGCAAGGTGATGATCGTCGGCGATGATGACCAGTCCATCTACGGCTGGCGCGGCGCCAAAATCGAGAACATCCAGCGCTTCCTGACCGACTATCAGGGCGCCGAGACCATCCGCCTCGAACAGAACTACCGCTCCACCGCCAATATCCTCAAAGCGGCCAACAGCGTCATCGCCAACAACGCCGAGCGCCTTGGCAAGGAGCTGTGGACCGAAGGGGCCGAGGGCGAGCCGATTTCCCTCTACGCCGCCTTCAACGAGGTGGACGAAGCGCGCTTCGTGGTCGGCCGCCTCAAGGATTGGAAGGAAAAGGGCGGCCTGCTGGCCGACTGCGCCATCCTCTATCGCTCCAACGCCCAGTCACGGGTGCTGGAAGAAGCGCTGATGCAGGACGCCATGCCCTACCGCATCTACGGCGGCCTGCGCTTCTTCGAGCGCCAGGAAATCAAGGACGCCATGGCCTACCTGCGGCTTATCAACAACCGTGGTGACGACGCCAGCTTCGAGCGGGTGGTCAACACCCCGACCCGTGGCATCGGCGATCGCACCCTCGAGATCCTGCGCGGCAACGCCCGCGATCAGGGGCTCAACCTGTGGCAATCGGCCAAGGCGCTGCTCAACGACAAGGTGCTGACCGGTCGCGCCGGTAACGCGGTGCGCGGCTTTGTCGATCTGATCGACGCGCTGGAGGAGCAGGTCTCCCTGCTGCCGCTGCACCAGCAGGCGGATATCGCCATCCAGAACTCCGGCCTCAAGGCGATGTATCTGGCGGAAAAAGGCGAGAAATCCCAGGCGCGGGTAGAGAACCTGGATGAACTGGTCACCGCCTGCCGCCAGTACCAGCGCCCGGACGAGCTGGAAGATATGAG
Source organism: Aeromonas sp. 602658 (assembly GCF_049173005.1). Taxonomy (NCBI): domain Bacteria; kingdom Pseudomonadati; phylum Pseudomonadota; class Gammaproteobacteria; order Aeromonadales; family Aeromonadaceae; genus Aeromonas; species Aeromonas sp. 602658. The sequence continues at coordinate 3,248 of NZ_JAAKRF010000042.1, forward strand.
CGATCTCTCCGCCTTCCTCGCCCACGCGGCGCTGGAATCCGGCGAGAATCAGGCGGACGAATATGCCGACGCGGTGCAGCTGATGACATTGCACAGCGCCAAGGGGCTGGAGTTCCCGCTGGTGCTGCTGGTCGGCGTCGAAGAAGGCATGTTCCCCAGCCAGCAATCGACCGAGGAGTCGGGCCGGCTGGAGGAGGAGCGCCGCCTCTGTTACGTCGGCATGACCCGCGCCATGGAGAAGCTCTACATCTGTTATGCCGAGAGCCGCCGCATCTACGGCCGCGAGATGTTCCACAAACCGAGCCGCTTTATCCGCGAGATGCCCGCCGAGTGTCTGGAAGAGATCCGGCTGCGCACTCAGGTCAGCCGCCCCACCCAGTACGGCCGCTTTAGCCAGAACGAGGTGCAGCAGAGCTTCGACGCCAGCGGCATCAAGCTCGGCCAGCGGGTGCTCCATCCGAAATTCGGCGAAGGGGTGGTACTCAACTTCGAAGGGGTCGGCCAGCAGAGCCGGGTGCAGATCCAGTTCGACGACGTCGGCGCCAAGTGGCTGGTGACGGCGTATGCCAGATTGGAAGCACTCTGATTTTTCCCGCTCTTGATGCAACCAACCCGGCTTAGGCCGGGTTGATTTTTATATTGCCTATCGCGACAACTTTAAATACGCGATCGTCCGAATACGCTTCGCTATTCGAACCTACGATATTGTAAATACACTTTACCATTCATGCCATTTTACAGATTGATGGCAAGTCTTTTCTAATTTTGATGACCACTGCTTTTGTAATTCTCGTTGAAGTTCAACTTTCTTTTTATAGCTCCCATTTGGAGATGGAGCCCTATTACTAGGTGGTGGTGGAACAACAAGATTGATAGTCTTTATTTCTGATTTGGGCAGTGCAGATGGCATTTTTGTTTTGTCATCCCAAATAAAAATATAACTTGATGTTGCACCAATAACTGAGAGGCATGGAATTAACTTTTTATTTGTCTCTATGCTGTATCTTGCTGAAAAACCATTTTTCACTTCTTCCGCATCAATTTTTGATGAAAAAGATAAAAACATAGGTGAGCTTAAGAGACCAAAAAATACAAAAGCAATAATTATTATTGGCAATATCTCACAAGATTTATAGAGGTTGTCGTCTGTCGTAACTTCATTCTTTACAGTGGTTGTCAAGAAACTATAAAGAGAAACCGGAATAGCGGTTAAAGAAAGTGATATCAAAAATAGCTTTATTATTACACCTTGGTGTAAAGCCATTTGATATATATCAGACATTCCACCGAAAATGAAAAAATCAAAACCAAAGTAAGAAGTGTAAATTGTGACCATGAAGTAGCATTCTGCTGTAAAAACAATCACACTGAAAGTCGATATTGCAATGCTGTGGTTTTGATAAAAAAGCATGGTATTTTTTATTGCTAATACAAATTTTTTTATAAAATTGACAATCATTTTATTCCCCAATGGCTCTCGACTTCATGTCCATATTAAATATGTCAAAGCCAGTTTATCCCAGTGCCATAGGTTCGAATAGACCGTAGGTTCGATTAGCGAAGCGTAATCGGACGATCGCGTAAGACGTTCGCATTATCGGTCGCTTACAACGGAACAACCCTTTTAGGGTTCACTCCAATCCCCCCGATGCCCCATCCACCGACCCGCACCAATCCGGCGGATAGACGCCGTTCGCCACGTAACGATGGAAGGTGGAATATGGCCAATCGGCCACCCGGGTAACATGACCATGTTTGAGCGGGTTGATATGGACGTAATCCATATGGTGGCGGTAATCCTGCTCATCCCGGATCAGGTGTTCCCAATAATGACGTTGCCAGATGCCCCGCTCCCCGTGGCGTAACCGGGTCTGGCTGCGCCGCTCATTGACCGGCAAGGCGCGGGAAAAGTGACTTTTGATCAGCCGCCAACGCAGGGGGAAATCGGTGTCCCCCTCCGGTAAAGAGAGAATGCAGTGGAGATGGTCGGGCAACACCACCCATGCGTGAATGGCGAAGGGGTGAGCCTGTTGCACCTTGGCAACGCTGTGGCGCAGCAGGTCGATCTGCTCCACCAGCAACCGGTTGTTGCGCCGCTCCAGCAGGTTGACGGTAAAGAACCAGGTTCCTCCGGGCCACCATGCCCGCCGCCAATTGGCCATCCTTTTCCCCTCGTTGAGACCGAAAAGCCAAGCATAGTCTTGCCTCACGTCGATCTGCTTGCGGGCTGTGATGGTGCGGATATTCCATTACGCGATCGTCCGATTACGCTTCGCTAATCGAACCTACATGATGACTCAAAGCGGCTTGCAGCGATGCGTTAGAAGAGTAGGCAAAACAGGTAGGGGGAACTCAGAAATCCGGCCGCCAGATGGGCGCGGCGGCCGGGTGAATTGTAAAGAGTAGGGTGACAGGGAAATGGATCAGCCTAGTCTAATCAACTCGATGGGGGCGTAGCGCTCACCGGAGTTTGCCAGCAGCACACACTTCTCATGCTCCGCCTGATAGGGGGTCATATTATCGGTGTGGGCCTCTTTCAGAAAATCGACTGCGCCAGTGGCGGCAATCATCACGCGCTGACCCTGGTTCAGCACATTGCGGTTACGGTCATAGATCTTCATTTCATTCTCCTTTTCTTGTGTCCTGGCGAATGCGCGGGCGCCTGTCCAGGACAACGGCATTCAGCCTACGCCCCTGAAAAAAGGTGATTTATGTCACAGATCAAAAAAGGGGTGATAAGGGACTCGCAGGCTCAAAAAGCGAGCATGGCCCCTTGGCCAACGGCTGTCGCACGCAGTGGTGCTGCCCTGCCCTTTTCGTCGCGGCAGGCTCGAACCCGGCAGAGGTTGGGGTATATTGGTGGCCGATTAGCCAGTCTCATTCACCGTGACCGCGCAAGCGGGCCGCTGTTTCAACAAGATGGAGAGTGCTCATGAATCGCGATATCACCGCCCAGTTCATCAAGATGCTGACCAATCTGGATCACTGTCTGGCCAAGGCCGAGGCTCACGCTGCGGCGAAACAGTTCAACGTGGAGAACTTCTTCGGCGAGCGGCTGATCGTCGATATGTTGCCGCTGTCCAAGCAGGTGCTGATCTGCTGCGATTCGGCCCGCGCCGTGGTCGCCACCGCCAGCCACAGCGAACTGCCAGCCATGGGGGATGACCCCAAGACCATGGCGGATCTGCGCGCCCATATCGGCAAGACTATCAGCTATCTGCAAGGCAAGCTGGAGGCGGACTACAGCCAGTACGCCAGCGGCCGTTACGTGCCCCACTGGGCGGGCGGCAAGGGGATGGATGGCCATACCTGCGTCCACGAGTACGGCATTCCCAACTTCTACTTCCACCTCACCATGGCCTACGCCCTGCTGCGCCGCGCCGGGGTCGATCTCGGCAAGCGTGACTATCTGGGCGGGCTCAACCTGCAATAAACGCTGCACACCACAGGCGGCAAACAGATAGCAAAAGCCTGCCACGCGGCAGGCTTTTTTATATCGGGTGGTGCTGGGCTGGTGCGCAGAAGGGCTGCGCCCTAGAAGGGGCCGTTGTTCTCGCGCAGCTTGTCGGGCAGGCCATCGTGCTCCCCCAGCTCGCGCTCGGGCACATCATCCCAGTGCAGCTTGCCAAGGGTGATATTGCGCTCGGGATGCACGGCGTAGTGGATGCGGTTATCTTCCCGATCGGTATCGCCAATGCAGAGCAGCCGGACAGTCTCTTCGGTGTTGTTGATAAAGGCGTGGGCCAGCCCGTCACCGGCCTTGAAACCGACCGAATCGCCCGGTTGCAGCCGATAGAGCACGCCATCGAGCCAGACATCCGGCGTCCCTTCCAGCACGTGAACAAACTCGTCTTCGGTCTTTTCGGCATGGGGCCAGCTGGTGCGATGGCCGGGTTCGACAATCTCGTGGTGAATGCCGATGCGGCTAAAGCCGAAGTGCTTGCCGAGGGCGCAGCCGCGAGAAAGGGGCTCCTGACTGCCGGAGTAGTAGCGCGGCGTCGGCTCTTGCAGCTCGCGCCAGTGTTTGATGCAGGGGTGGCGATTCATAGCGGTTCCTTTTCCATGAGGATGCAGTCACGGGAAGGGTCATCCTAACTGCCAGAATGCGGGCGAGAAAAGCAGAAATCGGTCAGCCCCCTTCGCAGCAGATGGTGAAAAGACGGACTCGGCTGCGGGTCAATTCCCATCCTGCAAGGGCTGTACGGCCATGCCAGCGGCAGCGGTGCGGACAAAAATGGAGACAAAAGAGGGAGCCACTGGCTCCCTCTCTCGATCTGTCTGCACCCGTTTTCTGAGGCTGATTTTCCGCTCTTATTTCCCAAGATTGTCCGCCAGCTGTTTGGCGCGGCTGGCCGCCCACTGGTCGATCATCCTCTCCATCTCCTCGGCGGTGATGGGCTCATCCTTGTGGGTGGTATCCGTGCTCTCACGGGCATCCATCACCCGCACCAGCAGCTTGCCGCTCTGGGAGTCGAGCAACTGGGCCATGCTGCCCACCTTGAGCAGATAGGGCTCCTTGCCGATCACTTCGCGGGTGACGTTGATGGCGATCTTGGCCGGCAGCAGGTCACGCAGCTTGGGGTCGGGGCGGGTCAGGTCGAAGTTGGTGACGGCGGCCTGGATCCGCATCACTTTCGGGCCGGGGGCAGTGGCGATCTTGACGCCCTGCTTGATCAGCTCGCTCTGGAACTTGTCGTGGTAATAGCGGCCAATCTGGTTCTGTTCGTTGGCGGTCAGCAGATACCACTGACCGTTCTCCTGCCGGATAAACTGCAGCGGATCGAGCAGCACCTCATTGTATTGGCGCAGGTCAACGCCCGGCTCCTTGTAGACACGCTGATTGGGGTTGCTCTCGCTCTGCTGGAAGGCTGTCAGCGGGATCGCCTGCAAGCTGTGGGATACCTGATTCTTGACGGCGCAGCCACCCAGCAGGGCCGCAGCCACGGCAACCATCACGACCTTTTTCATATTTGCTCCTGCATTTTACTGTTTGTTTTTGCTGTGGATTTCGCACCACATGGCTGGAGAACCCGTGCCGGATGCCGCCAATGTCACAGAGAAATAACCTATTCATCACCTTCCCACAAGCAACAGATCAGGATTGTTCAGCTCACATCCAAGTTGTCACAATTGCGGTGCTTTTATACAGGGTCAGCCAGGGTATGAACGGCAATCTGGCGAGGGTTCGGTTGTTTAATCCGGCTAAATGGGGCTGCGTTAATCGCTCAGTTTTTTCAAACGATGGGGGCCAACGAGCGGCGTGAGTTGAACGGGGAAATGCCCAGGAACGGGCGATGACCGATCATCAGCCATCTTGCGCAAACTTGCCTGCCGCCGAAGAAGCGGCAGGCTCATTCATCAGTTATCGAGATCCCAGGGGCACTGCTTGACCAGCCCCTCTTTGCCGCTGGCGACGATCGCCTGCTGCACCATCCGTTTGTAGCGATTCTTGATATGGGCGGGCAACGCGGGCACCAGCAGCCGCTCGTCAAACTCCGGCAGCGGGCGATCCGGCAGCACCGCCTGCTCCTGTGGGCTGAGGGGCGGCCGGGAGGCCATATTGCTGGCCGAGATGGTGGGCGTGCCCACCAGCATCTGGCGTTGCAGCGGCGCGCTCAGCAGAAAATCCACCAGCAGGTAGGCGGCCTTGAGCCGTGCGGGATCATCCCCGACATGGCGGGCGATGGAGATCGCATCGAGGGCATAGATGGCCCCCTCCTGCACCATGGCGATCCGCCACTGCTGCTCGTTCTGCTTGTTGCACTCCACCAGCTCCAGCCCCCAGGTGGTGGCAAAGGTCTGCTGGCGCAGATCCTCGCAGCGGTTGGCCTGATTGAACCAGAAGCCGCGACTGGCTCGCAGCCGCAGCGAGAGCTGCTGCTCCACCTCTTGCTGCAAGGTCTTGTCGGCCAGCATCTCGCCGCTGGCAAACAGAGCGGGCGACTTGCCAAGCGAGAGCAGCACCGAAAAGAGCAGTGGCTCGAACTGGTCGCAGAACTCGGCAAACTGGCCCGGCGGCGAGCTGTTGGCGAGCACCTGCCAACTGGTGGGCGCTTGCGGCACCTGCTTGCTGTCATAGGCGAGGCTGAACATGGCGTAGGAGAAGGGCACCGAGTAGTTGCGCTCCCCCTGCTTGTCATACTCGGTGTTCTTGAGGGCGGGCTTCACCTCGGGGTAGTGCTGCAGGCGACTGAAATCGATGGGGAGCAGCAGCTTGAACAGCGGCTGGTGATGGGCCTTGTAGAAGTAGCTGGTCGGCAGCACCACATCGGCGCTGCGGGTGCGCAGGGCGCGGTAGACGCTGTCGAAATCGGTCAGCAGCGGCTCGATCCGGCTGACCGTCGCTTCCACCCCATGGGCTTTGGCGTAGTCGGCAAACTGTTGTTCATAACCCGCTGGCAGATAGCCCCACTCCAGCAATTTGAGCTGAACCGGGGCCGCCAGCGCCGGGGTCATCCCCAGCAACCAGCAAAGAGGCAGTAGACGCATGGCCGGGCACTCCTGACAGGCAAACCTTGTTGGAGTATAGGCCCATGCGCCGACTCGTCAGGCCACCAGCTCGGCCCCCATGCTCGCCAGAATGGAGAGGCTGACCACCGCAAACAGCACGCCGGTCACCAGATTGAGCGGTCGCTGCACCCGCAGCAGCAGGCGCTGGGCACGATCGGTGGAGAGGCTCCACGCCAGCAGCCCGAACCAGCAGAGGGAGATAATGAAGAGCTCGCCCACCAGCAGGCTGCGGGTCATCCCATCCACCTCTGGCGTCACCATGGCGGCCAACAGACCGATAAAGAACACCAGCGCCTTGGGGTTGAGCAGATTGGTGGCAAGGCCAGTGCGCACGCCCCTGCCCCAGCCGCGCAGCTCGTTGGCGGCGCTCTGCATCACGGTACTGCACTGCTGGCGAGCCGCCATCAGGGCGCCCCACCCCAACCAGCCCAGATAGAGGGCGCCGCAGCACTTGATCACCATAAACAGCAGCGGGTGACTGGCGATCAGCATGCTGATCCCGGTCAGGCTCAGGGTGGCATGTACCATGATCGCCAGCGAGATGCCCAGCGCCGCGCCAAGAGCGGTCGGCCTGTGCAGGCTGGTACGCAGGATCAGGGCGAAATCGGGGCCGGGGCTGGCCAGTGCAATCAAGTGCATCAGGCCGAGGGTAACAAACAGACTGGTCAGCATAATAACTCTCGCTTTAACGACGGAGAGCCAGCATGGCGGATCAGCGGGGGGCGCGGCTTGTAAAAGATTGCATCTGGGCACGAAATTCGGCGGGCGTCAGACCGAATGCCTGGCGAAAGCCGTGGTGGAAGTGACTCTGATCGAAGAAACCGACCGCCAGCGCCACCTCGCTCACCGCCATGCCGCTCGCCAGCAGCCGCTTGCCCTGCTCCAGCCGCAGCCGTTTCAGCCAGGCGTAGGGGGTCATGCCGCTACGCTTCTTGAACTGGCGCAGGAAGGCGAAACGGTCGAGCCCGAGCAGCCCCGCCAACTCTTCCAGCGAGTGGGGCTCGTCGAGGGCAGCCATCAGGTAGTCGCGCAGGAATCGCAACTGGGGATCGGCAAGCTGGTGTACCTCGGGGGCCAGATGCAGCAGCTCCCCCAGCAGGGCGAGCAGCTGGCTCTCGATCAGCAGGCCATCGGCCTTGGGGTTGTCGAGATAGCCGTGCAGCTGGGCAAAGCCCTGATAGAGGTCGGGGCGGCTCTGCAATCCCTTGTCGAAGAAGGGTTCAGGCTGCTCCGGCAGCCAGAGCGTCAGCTGCTGCGGATCGATGGCAAAGACCCGCACCTCATACCCTTCCGGCAACAGGCTGAGGCCGTCGTGCACCTCATCCGGGTTGACGGTAGAGAGCACCCCGCGCACCAGATGGTGGCTGTTCCCCTTGTGGATAAACTTCTGGCCACCCCGCTGCACCAGCCCGATATGGTAGTCGAGATGGACATGGCGGCCGTAGCTGAACGCCCTGTGGTGGGAGTGTGACAGCTCGACCCCCGGCAGGTGCGGGGATTGCCAGTAGCGGATAAGGGAATCGGTGGTATTCATGGGTTATAGATACACCGCAAACAAGCTGAAAGCTTGTAGATTATTGCATTCCGGCTATGCCCTTGCAGCTGGTGCAATGGCCACCAAAGCAGGTCGGCTACGCCACCAGCGATAACCGGCAACCACAACCCGCTTATTGAGCTACGGAAAAAGCAAAGGGAGGCATTACGCCTCCCTTCGACTGATCACACAACCCAGTTACTTGGGTTGCAGCTTCATCTCCTGCAAATACTCCTGCACCTGCTGCTTGTAGTCCGCCTGATAGGAGAACTTGGTGCTGTCGCTCGCCGCAATCAGGTTCACAGCGGTGCAGAACAGGGTGGCTGCCAGCAGCCCCTTGCCAACCCACTGAGGATGGTTGCGGCTCCAGCTAACCAGCAACAGCAGGATCGGGAACAGGGCATAGGGGAATATCAGCATCAGGTGCCAATAGTTAAAGATGATGGGCGAGAGCGCCGCACTCACCAGCACAGCCAATACGGCCGCCAGCGCATAGAGGCCGAGCCAGCTCGTGCCGTCCACTGATGCACGGTCGCTGCGCAGCAGACGCGGCTTGAGATCCCGCCACAGTTGCCAGTTGGCCTTGGCCGCCAGCAACACGGTGGCAGAGCCCACCCCGTAGATCACCACCCGCCACAGCCAGACTGCTGTCATCTGCAAATATTCATGACCCACCAGCCAGATGAACTGGGTGTCGTTGACCAGCTTGCTGGCAAACAGCCAGGAGCCGTAACGCAGCCAGTAGATCACCGATTTCAGCACCGGATAGACATGCACCAGCCCCCATCCGATATAGCGCTGACGCGCTTCGGGATCGACGTTCTGGGTGATATGGCTGTTGCTCATCACTTCCATGGCGTAAGGGATCAGGGAGGCACCGATCAGCAGGGCAGCGACCACCACCCCGCTCCAGCTCACCTTGAGGATTCGGCGCCAGAAGAGGTAGGTGGAGATCACAGCCAGCAACGGCCAGGAGTAGTGCAACTGCATCGCCATACCGATAGCCAGCAGATGAACAATCATGTGCCAGAAGGAGGCCCGCTCGCGCATATGCCAAGCCGACCAGCAGTGCATGGCCGAGAAGAGGAAGAGATAGGAGGGGTTGTAGAGCAAACTCTCGTACTGGAACCAGGGGTTAAGCCAGCAGAGCACCAGAAACAGCAACCGCGCATTGCCCTTCGATACGGGGTCAACAAACACCTGGCGGATAACCGCATCAAATAGCAGAAAACCGACCAACCGCATCACCAGCAGCAACACCATGGGGGCATAGGGAGAATCCCACAGTAGCAGCGGCCCACCAATCAGCCAGGCCGACAAGCTCCCCGGCACATTGCCCACCGCACTCGCCGCATTGCCATAGCTGAGCCAGACCCCCTCATAGGCTCCAAGGTAACCCTTGTAAAGCATCTGGGTCTGATCGCCGGTGAGGAGTTGGTGATCGGAAAACAGCCAGGAGAGCAGCAGCCCGGCAAATATACAGGCCGCGAATAATGCGTTATGGTAGCGCCCACTAAGACCAATCATTGATCCACACCTATTGAAAAAATTGCTAACGACTTTAACAGTTGCCACCTGATTTTGCTCGTTTACGATTCACATTTTTAGTAGATTTACCAGTCAGTTATGAGACCCGCGGAGCAGTTATGACCCCACCAGTTAAAAAGTTTTTATTCATTGTTGAAGACTTGTATGGTGGTGGTGCGGAAAAGGTTCTGCTCAATACCGCATCCTTGCTAAAAGATGCAGGTGTCGATGTTACCTTGTTTACCTTGCGGGAAAAAATAGACCATACGCTACCTGACAACATTCACCCGATTAATCTTGGCATTGTCACAAAGCTGACTAAAGCCATATCCAATGTTGCGGTTGAAAAAATACAAGCATCTCTGATCTTGAAAAAAGTCAAAGAGATCTCACCTGACGTAATTATCTCATGCTCATGTGACAAAATTACCAGACACCTGCCTGATACACTGAATATTTATTACTGGATCCACGGAAATGTCACCGGCTTTGCCAAAGACAATGCCAAAGGATATGAAAAATTCAAGCGTTTCTATAATGGCAAGAAACTGATCTGCGTATCTCGAGGCATCGCGGACGACATTTTGCACAATGTAAGAGCCACACCAAAATCGTGTCAGGTTATCTACAATCCGTTTGATATCGAGAAAATTCAGGCGTTGGCCGATGAGCCTTTCAACAAGCCATTTGAAAAGTATTTCATCCATGTCGGCACTTTCGAAGAACGAAAACGCCACGATCGTCTCTTGCAGGCATATCAGCTAAGCGGCGTTGCTACGCCACTCGTTCTGATGGGCAAAGGGGAGCGACGCCCTCACATTGAAGCCATGATCGAGGAGATGAACCTTGCCAACAAGGTGAAGATCATCGACTTTCAGAAGAACCCCTACCCCTATATCAAAGCCGCTCAGGCGCTCATCCTGACATCCGATGCTGAAGGGCTGCCAACAGTGCTTATTGAAGCACTCATCTGCCATACCCCGGTGATCAGCGTGGATTGCCCGTCTGGGCCGGCTGAAATATTGGCAACACCACTCGATAAATTTCTAATCCCGATGGAAGATATCAGTAGGCTGGCCATGGCAATTACAAGCGTGGATCGAAGAAGAACCCTCGTTAATTCAAACTATTATCAACCTTTTTCCAGTGAAAGTGTGACCAAAGAATTTATGTCTTTATGAAAAAGAGTTGGGGAAAACCCCAACTCTCTATAGATAATCAGCCGCCCATTTTTTAAATACTTTTTTAAATTCAGCAACATTTATAAAGTTTACGTCTTGTTGTGCAGACCTAGTCTCTGCGTAGATAACACTTGAGCGAGGATTATTAGGATGCCACTCCACATTTTCTGGCATCCCGAAATTATCATTGTAAATACCAAGAACCGGTTTATTCAAACCGGTTGCTATATGCACTGTAGCAGTATCTACAGACACCATAGCGGCACAATGCCTTGCCTGTGCAAATAGCGCAGCCAGAGATGGCCTCTCATGATCAATAACAACCCTTGCTGGGTCACAAACATGAGATAAAACCCGTTCAACGTCCCTCTCACGCCCAGGTGGATACAATAGACAAATGTTGTAATTTGATGAATCAAGCATCGTGTTGATTAACTCTATGGTTTTCTCAACACTGAAACAACGGGATGCCCCACTGCCATATGGATTGAAACACAACGTTTTATTACTTGGCCACCAAGAGCCAACCCTATCTTCATAATCTTCGATATAAGGCACAATATAGCTAGTATCTGGGTTAACAACCCCCATATGCTCCAACAGTACCTTAAATTTTGTCGAAAAGTGCATCCCTGCCGTTTTTTGACCCAGCTTGAGATTAATACAATCAAGCTCATCATCAACCCCGGCCACATTTTTGCTGCCAACTTTAGAAATAAAATAAAGATCTTTCATCTTCATTTTTTGGCTAAAATGCACAAGATAGTCCACATTACCCAACTCTTTGGATAATTTTTTTAGCTGCATATAGCCAGCTCTCTTTGGTATTTCAAAAACGCAGTCAAAATTAAAGAAATCGCTGAACAGCGGGGCCATTGTGGAGGTTGTGATAACGTAAACCTTCCTATTTGGAAATTTATTTTTAATCTCCCTTGCCACCCAAGAGGAAACTATTGCATCACCAAGCTTCGCATCCCATCGGACAAAAACAGTGGCACCATTTGATGACGAAATCGCCGATGGGCTACGATCAAATAGCAGGATACCTAGCTTACGGCGAAGTATATCCCTCCAAAACTGCAAGGATTTAATCACAATCACCACCTCCATTATTTTTCTATATGCTGACCATAATTCCTGTCATCAATAGTAGACTGAAATAGGCCCACATCCAGACAGCAGGGCTCAACGCCAGCTGCACTCAATTTATTCCACTGCAAGCGGCCAGTAAGATAATCCGCAGGCATTCTAACTGGGTAAGCATGCTGTAAAAGTTGACGAGCACCATTTAAGGATAAAATATATCCCGCTGTGGATATAATACCTCTATTTGATTTTTTACTAGGCCGACAATATCTTGCCAAGCGGTATCCCTCAGGCAACTTTCGCGTCCAAGGCAATTTCTTTGCCTTCCCATGATGGATAAATATTATATCCGAAGACATTTTCTGTAATGCCACATTAATGATACTTTTGAAATGCATATGAAGATATATGTCATCTTCTAATATAATGGCTTTTTCTATTTTCTTACTCACCATCATCTCATATAATTTAATATGGCTTAGTGCACAACCAACCTCCCCCAAGCTTAGTGAATGGCCACAAAGTTGCTCTGCCAAATTAATATCAACATTAGCCAGGTCCGCATCGCTTAGCTGTTTTCCATCTACAGCGTCCCAAAATGTAAAAGATAATCCCAAGTGAGCCATTTGCTTTTCAATAGCTAAGCGCCGATCATGGCTGCGCAATAAACTAATAACAAAAATAGGAATCATCTAACACCTCTATTATCTTGATTCTGGAGCCAGATAAATAATAACCCCAATGTGTAGAGAAACAATATGTTTTGATGCTCAAAAGGAACATCACTCAAACCAACAATGGCTAAAGAAAGTGGTAGTAACACTGCAATTGAAGTTACACCCCAGAGCTTTGCAGCCCACCATATGGGAAATCCCAAAAATAATAAAATCGCTACACCACCAACAGCACCACGAATAATCAAGTTTTGCATATATTGATTGTGAGAATGAGCTAAAGACGGATGTAGTAATAAAGGAGAGCTAACTCCAGATGCGACTAATGATTTTTTTATGGCATCAAATCCATCCGTACCCACCCCAAAAATGGGAGCGGAGAGAAAACCTTGCCACGCCCCTTGCCAGGCTACCAGACGCAGCCCCCAAGAGGTTCCATAAGAACCTAACTCTGCGTTCTTGAGATCAGAAATACTGGCCTGAACCCGTGCTTGCAACACATTGCTGTGGTGGTAAAACGCAGTGCTGCCACTCAACAACATAATAAAAAAGATGAAATATTTGAGCGGCTTATTTATCGATTTGATAAGCACAATCAACCCAATAACGGCTATAAATGCCAGCCAAACACCACGGCTCTGCGAAGCATAGAGACTGTAAAGAGCCATCAAAATAGACAACAATGCCGCCCCTTTCTCCCATCTTGGGAGATATATCTCTTTGCATAATCCCCAAGCCAATAAAGCAATAACCAAAGATGCCTGTGAAAATAGAATTGCATTGGTAAATCCATCAACCCTAGACGCCCCTTGATATTGCTGCCATAGGCTTATACACCCCATACTAATCCCACCGATAATGATGGCGTATTGGCTAATTTTTATAACAATTTCTTTTCTAGGAACCAAAAAACCAAATAAAACGACATACACCAGACTACGCATCACACCATACTGATCACCATGTATAATACGGTTAATAAAAATGAATCCGGCATATCCAAGAAATAGCCATAATATGCGACGATCTTTTAACCCTATATCCCATTTTCTCCATATGATAAGATTAATGAATCCGATCACGATAGAGATCACCAATAAATTAGCAAGAATACTCTTTCCATTTGGCAATAGAAAAAGACCACAAAAAGTAAATGCTAATGTTGTGGAAAATAATATAGTGGTCAGGCGTGCGAACAAGACGCTTATGGCAGATGACATTGATTACTTCCTGAATACATAATTCCCGCGGATCTTTCGCCACAACCCGAATACATCAGTACGGGGGAAGATAGCAATCCGGCGGATCTGGTAGGAGTCCTGGTGCATAGCTTTGGGACCACTGTTGGTAGCAACCGCAAAACGATACCCTGCGGCGATGGCCTGCTCCTTGGCACTCTCGTTCATATCTCCGTAAGGGTAGGCAAACGAGAGCAACGGATGGCCAAGCAGGGCCTCCAGTTGGCGTTTATTCTCCTGAATTTCATGGGCTTGTTGTTCGGGTGTGAGCTTGCTCAAACGGGGGTGAGTCAGAGTATGACCACCAATTTCCACATGACCGCTGGCAGCCAGCGCCTTGACCTGCTCACCACTCATCAATGAAACCTTGGTATCCGGATTGGTCGGATGCTCCACATCCCAACGGTTATAGCCTTCACCGGTAACCACGTACACCACGGCTTTATAACCATATTTTTCCAGCAGCGGCAGCATGCGGGTCAGGTTGTCCTGATATCCGTCATCGGCAGTGATCATCAGGTACTTCTTGCCGTATTGCAGACGGTGGATAAAGCCTTTGTCCGCCAAATCGCGGAAAGTCAGGGTTTCGTAGCCTAGCCACTTCATCAGTCGCAGATGCTTCTCGAACATGGCGATCGGCATCCAGGTGCCATGCACTCCTTTCTCGCTATCCTGCTCGATAAAGCGGTGGTACATGATGATCGGCATCTCCCGGCGCAGGGTTTCCACCACCGCATCTTGATAGATGGACTCCAGCCCGGAGACGACCCCCTGCAAGCCATACTCATCCTGAATGCGCTGACGAATGGCTTCCGGCACCGTATTGCTGGCCAGGGCGGATTCGATATCGCCCTGCAGGGCCGCAAAATCAATGGCCAGATCCTTGGGACCGATATCACCAAAGTTGCTGGCCAGCGCCTCATCCAGATTCTGCTCAGTCACCAGACCAATGGCCCTGGCTTCGCCAATGGCAAAGGCGGGCCGACCGCAGAGCAGTGCTTCCATCGCGACCCGACCGGCACCAATTACAAGATCACAACCTGCGAGCAAGGCAGGCACATCATCGACATAACCGACAAACTCGGCGCGTCCTTCGAAACGGGCAAAGCGCTCCGGCACCTTGGTACCGCTGACAATCCGCACCCGACAGGTATCCAGGTCGAGCACTTCATCGAGTAGACGGTAGCAAAGCTCCCCTTTGGGGCCGCTCAAACGGCCAATGATGGCGATCACCGGCTTTGGGTTGTCCGGCGCTGGCACAGGCTGGAATTTGTCGGTTTCGATACCGTTGCGCAGCACCTGCACTATCGCGGGATCCACTCCCAGAGTGTCGACTATCTGATGGGCAATATCCTCACAAACGGCAACCGCCCTAAGCCCAAGGGCATGGAATGCCTTGCGGGACGCGTGCACCGGCTGGCGACCATGAACCGTGGTGATCATCGGGGTGCCAGTCAACTTGCAGGCCACATAGCTGCTCCAGCCGGAGGCGCGGGAGTGAGCATGCACCAACTGGATATGGTGCTTCTTGATGAGGTAGATGAGGTAGAAGACGTGCCAGAAGCGGCGCAGAATGCTGCGCTTGTTGAATCTCAGCTTGAAGACGGGGCCAAGCGTCGGCTTGGTCAGGGTATCTGACACATAAAAGACGTTGTGACCACGCCGGGTCAGTTCGTTACCGACCGTGGTGGCATAGACCTCAGCTCCCGTTACCTCGAGCTGGGAGAGTGCCATCAATATATTCACCCTAGACCTCCGTCAACAAGACTCGAATGAGGAGAGCAACTGGAAGGATGTTTGCTCTCCCCATCTAATAATTGCTCGATCTGCCTCATACTCTCTCGGAGATTGAAAATCTTGGCTCGCTCCTTCGATAAGGAACTATATGTTGATAGCATTTTTTGATTATCAATCATTTTTCGTATTGCCAATGCAAGCGCATTTGCATCCCCGACAGGAACGAGAACACCATATTTCCCGCCATCGAGAGCTTCATTAGGCCCAGTACAATTTGTCGATACAATGGCCTTCCCCAACGCCATTGCTTCTACGAGTACAACTGGGTAACCCTCATAATGTGAGGACATAACGAATAGATCGCCATCAGCAAGATATGGATATGGATTTTCCTTGAATCCAAGTAATTTAGTACTATCACCAATATTATTAATATTGATAAATGACTCTAACCCAGCTCTATCATCACCTTCTCCCAAAATAGTAAGGTGATATTTAACCCCTGCATCAATATTTATTTTATGAGCAGCCAGTAATATGTCGAATCCTTTTTGGGCATTGCATAGCCGTCCAATAGCAATAACTTTTATTTGCCCCTCACTCGTAATAGGCTCATGACTTTTCCGCATTATGCCTTCTATATCAACAGGATTATACACTACTTGAGTATATGGTTTTACTTCAGGATACAATTTCAATAATGCATTCTGTGCACCTTTAGAGACACAGACAATGTTATCCATTTTTTTATAAACGGTACGCTCAACTTTTCTGGAAAGAATTTGATGGCACAACAAGTCTATATGGACCCATGCTATCTTTCGAACAACAGAATTCAGGTGCGATAACAACAGAGAGCTATTCCCTTCCAAAAATGCGATACCAACATCATATCGTTCATTAAATACGATATTTGCTAACCACTTGCTATTTAGAACGAAATTCCACCAGCGTTTTTTAATAGAGAAAAAAATTCTACGCTGAAACAACCCCGATGGTTCGGTCGGCAACAGAAATTCTACTTTTACATTTTTAGGAACTTGAGATAAATATACACCCTCACGCCTTAATAACAGCAGCGTAATAGCGTATTTACTAAAATCCAAACGCTTAAGCGTTTCAATAAGGACCTTTTCGGCGCCTCCTCCGCCCAATGTTTCCATTATAAATAAAACTTTTTTCTTCATGCTAACCACATAGGAAATAATGAAAAAGCCGCCTCATTGGCGGCCATTCCGCAAAAGCGAATAATCAGGCCCGGTTGAGCCAAGCCATGTAATCCGCTACCCCTTCGGCAACGGTTTTGAACTCGGCGTCATAACCCACGCTGCGCAGCTTGGTCATGTCAGCCTGGGTAAAGCTCTGGTAGCGACCCTTGAGGTGATCCGGGAAGGGGATGTATTCGATAGAACCCTTCTGATGATGCTTGATCACCGCTTCGGCCACGTTCTGGAATGGCTCGGCACGGCCGGTACCGCAGTTGAAGATGCCGGAATGCTGCGGGTTCTGCCAGAACCAGAGGTTTACCTTGCAGACGTCGTCAATATAGATGAAGTCACGCATCTGACCACCGTTCGGGAAGCCATCGCAACCTTCGAACAGCTTGGGATTCTCGCCCTTCTTCACCTGGGTATTGAGGTGGAAGGCGACGGAAGCCATGGAGCCTTTGTGCTGCTCGCGCGGGCCGTAGACGTTGAAGTACTTGAGGCCAACGACCTGAGAGTTGATCTCCGGCATCCAGCGGCGCACGTACTGGTCAAACAGCTGCTTGGAGTAGCCGTAGACGTTGAGCGGCTGTTCAAACTTGGGATCTTCGATGAAGTTGTCGTTGCGGCCACCGTAGGTCGCGGCAGAAGAGGCATAAATGAACGGGATTTCACGCTCGATGCAGTAGTGGAACAGATCCTTGGAGTACTCGTAGTTGACCTCCATGATGAACTTGCCGTTCCATTCGGTGGTAGCAGAGCAGGCGCCTTCGTGGAAGATCACCTCGATGCCGTTGTCCCACTCTTCAAACTCGTCACCGGAGACGATGCGCGCCTGAAACTCGTCTTTGTCCATGTAGTCAGCGATGGTCAGATCGACCAGGTTGACGAACTTGGTGCCGTCGGTCAGGTCATCAATGACCACGATATCGGTCCGTCCTTGAGCGTTCAGCTGCTTGACCAGATTGCTGCCGATAAAGCCAGCACCGCCAGTTACTACGATCATGGAGTTTGCCTCTCGTACGTTGATGGCTACATGTGACTGCTTGTTAAAGCTGTGTATAGTGAGCCAATTTGAAATTGCCGAAAAGTTTATCACGGGCCGTCCGGGGATTCGACCTTGTTCAAAACTGCCCCGAGCGGAACCTGTTGGAGGAATGAGTGATGAAAACCAGAGACAGGATCATTCACAGCGCGACCGAGCTGTTCAACGATCAGGGTGAACGCAACATCACCACCAACCATATTGCGGCGCACATGGGTATCAGCCCGGGCAACCTCTACTACCACTTCCGCAATAAAGAAGACATCATTCACTCCATCTTCGACCAGTATGCCCGTCACCTGAGCGAGAGCTTCGTGCCGACCCGCAACCGTGAAATCACCCTGCAGGATCTGATGGGCTATCTCGATGCCATCTTCTATCTGATGTGGCAGTTCCGCTTCTTCTACGCCAATCTGCCGGACATCCTGAGCCGTGACGAGCCGCTGCAACAGAAGTACCTCAAGGCCCAGGAGCAGATGCGTTCTTCCGTGGTCGCGCTGCTCAGAAGCCTGCGCGAAGGGGGCATCATAGATGTCAGCGATGAAGACCTGCCGGACCTGGGCCAGACCATCAAGATGGTGGTGACCTGCTGGATCCCCTTCCAGATTGCCCAGGCCCCCAACACCCGCATCACCAAACCGCTGCTCTATCAGGGCGTGTTGAAGGTGCTGTTCCTGCTGCGCCCCTATGTGCAACCCCAGGTGGCCGGACAGATCCAGCAGCTGGAGCAACACTACCGTCAGCTGGCCCAACCAGCTGGGTGAGATCTGTTTCACATTTGTTGAATATCAGCACAATTATTTGAATTTACCGCAACAGATTGCAGTAAAATGTCGCCCTCTGTTGATACGCAGCTGAAATAGCCAATAAGGATCGAGGATGTCTAACGGATTCTATCGTCACCTGACCGAGCAACTGAACCAGGTGCAAGCTGAAGGGTTGTACAAGCAGGAGCGCATCATCACCTCCGCCCAGCAGGCCAGCATCGCCGTCGGCGGTGAGCAGGTACTGAACTTCTGTGCCAACAACTATCTGGGATTGGCCAACCACCCGGATCTGATCGCCGCCGCCCATCAGGGACTCGACAGCCACGGCTTCGGCATGGCCTCGGTGCGCTTCATCTGTGGCACCCAGGATCAGCACAAAGCGCTGGAGCAGAAGATGTCTGCCTTCCTCGGCACCGAAGATACCATCCTCTACTCCTCCTGTTTCGATGCCAACGGCGGTCTTTTTGAGACCCTGTTCGGCGCCGAAGATGCCATCATCTCCGATGCCCTCAACCACGCCTCCATCATCGACGGCGTGCGGCTGTGCAAGGCCAAGCGTTATCGCTACGCCAACAACGACATGGCCGAACTGGAAGCCCAGCTCAAGCAGGCTGATACCGACGGCGCCCGCTTCAAGCTGATCGCCACCGACGGTGTCTTCTCCATGGATGGCGTCATCGCCGACCTCAAATCCATCTGCGATCTGGCCGACAAATACGATGCGCTGGTGATGGTGGATGACTCCCACGCCGTCGGCTTTATCGGCGAGAATGGTCGTGGCACCCACGAATATTGCGGCGTGATGGATCGGGTCGACATCATCACCGGCACCCTGGGCAAGGCGCTCGGCGGCGCATCCGGCGGCTATACCTCCGGCAAGAAAGAGGTGATCGACTGGCTGCGTCAGCGCTCCCGCCCGTACCTCTTCTCCAACTCGCTGGCCCCCTCCATCGTTGCCGCTACCATCAAGGTGATCGATATGCTGGCCGAGGGTCACGACCTGCGCGCCCGCCTGAAAGAGAACAGCCGTTACTTCCGCGAGCGGATGAGCGCCGCTGGCTTCACTCTGGCTGGCGCCGACCACGCCATCATTCCGGTGATGCTGGGGGATGCCAAACTGGCCTCCGAAATGGCGAGCCGCATGCTGGCAGCCGGCATCTATGTGGTGGGCTTCTCCTTCCCGGTCGTGCCCAAGGGTCAGGCCCGCATTCGCACCCAGATGTCTGCCGCCCATACCCGCGAGCAGCTGGACAAGGCGATCGACGCCTTTATCCGCATCGGCCGTGAACTCGGCGTTATCTGATTTGAATCAAGGGGCTGCAGCCCCTTTTTTCTGCATTCATATTGAAGGAACAGCCATGAAAGCACTCTCCAAACTGCACAAAGAGGTCGGCATCTGGATGACGGATGTGCCCGCCCCCGAGCTCGGCCACAACGACCTGCTGATCAAGATCCGCAAAACCGCCATCTGCGGCACCGATATCCATATCTACAACTGGGACGAGTGGTCCCAGAAGACCATTCCGGTACCCATGGTGGTCGGCCATGAATATGTTGGGGAAGTGGTCGCCATCGGTCAGGAGGTGCGCGGCTTCGCCATCGGCGATCGGGTCTCCGGTGAAGGGCATATCACCTGCGGTCACTGCCGCAACTGCCGCGCCGGGCGCACTCACCTCTGCCGCAACACCATTGGCGTTGGCGTCAACCGCCCGGGCGCCTTTGCCGAGTATCTGGTGATCCCCGCATTCAACGCCTTCAAGCTGCCGGACAACATCCCGGACGAGCTGGCTGCCATCTTCGACCCGTTCGGCAATGCGGTGCACACCGCCCTCTCCTTCGATCTGGTGGGTGAAGATGTGCTCATCACCGGGGCAGGCCCCATCGGCATCATGGCCGCCGCCGTCTGCCGCCATGTGGGTGCGCGCCACGTGGTGATCACCGACGTCAACGAATACCGGCTGGAGCTGGCCCGCAAGATGGGCGCCACCCGCGCGGTCAACGTGGCCAAGGAGAAGCTGGCCGACGTGATGAGCGAGCTGGGCATGACCGAAGGCTTCGACGTGGGGCTGGAGATGTCCGGCGTCCCGAGCGCCTTCCAGGAGATGCTCGACAAGATGAACCACGGCGGCAAGATCGCCATGCTTGGCATCCCCCCCTCCACCATGGCCATCGACTGGAACAAGGTGATCTTCAAGGGGCTGTTTATCAAAGGGATCTATGGCCGCGAGATGTTCGAGACCTGGTACAAAATGGCCAGCCTGATCCAGTCCGGGCTGGATCTCTCCCCCATCATCACCCACAGATTCCACATCGACGAATTCCAGCAGGGGTTCGATGCGATGCGTTCCGGCCACTCCGGCAAGGTGATCCTGAGCTGGGACAAATAACTCATTTCACCCCTTGGGTACCCGAAACCCGGCGAATGCCGGGTTTCTTTTTATCTCCACCACCCAAATTGCCGTGATATCGCCCAAAACTTTGTACGCAGAGTGTTTAACACTTCACACACAAGCGTTTAAATGGCTGTAACTATTCGGTTATAATCCCGTCGTTTACATGGATAATAAAAGACTGCTGGGAGTATATGAGCGTGTTGAAAAAACTGAGCTATTTGCTGGCTGTCGGGATGACGGCCGCCAGCTTGTCTGGGGCAGTGCTTGCTGCCGATGAGATGTCACCGGAAGCCATTGCCGAGCGGATCAAACCAATCGGTCAGGTCTATACCGCCAAGGATCTGGAAGGTATTGCCGGCGCGAGTGCTGCACCGACTGCGGCCGCCTCTTCCGGTCCCCGCGATGGCGAAACGGTATACAAGGGCGCCTGCTTTGCCTGTCACGACACCGGCGCCGCTGGTGCCCCCAAACGGGGTGACAAGGCAGCCTGGGATCCTCGCATCGCCCAGGGCATTGATACTCTCAAGAAACATGCCATTGAAGGCTTTACCGGCAAGTCCGGCATGATGCCTCCGCGCGGCACCTGTGCGAACTGTAGTGATGAAGAGATTGAAAACGCCATCCACTACATGATCGACAAGCTGTAAGTATTTGAAAGGGCCGCAATTGCGGCCCTTTCAATCTATCGGCTTCCGACTACTCTTGTAAGGTAGACATATCGGGAGTTGCACATGTCGTCCCAATCCATCGAACCCCACTACTCAACTCCTCTGTTGGCGTTGGTCTCTGCCATTATGGACTTCCCGGCGCCACAAACCGCCACGTCTGACGATTACGATGCCCTGATCCAGCAGATTGACCAACTCTGCCCGCTGCAACATTTCGGCATGCTGGGCCTCTCCGATACCGGTCTGAACTGGCTTTACGCCTACAAGGTCAGCGACATCTTCAAGCAACAGCTGGGCCGGGAGCAGTCCCGCATCACCGATCAGCTCACCCAGCTGGATGAGGCCGAAGGGTGGTGCGTCTTCCCCATCGAGCATGGCCAGATACAGTGGTTGCTGGCGCGTGGCACCCCCGCCGACCTGCCAACCCTGCGTCTGCTGCTGGAGTGTCTGGCCAAACGGCTGACCGAAACCCAGGCGGGATCCCATCTCACCGAGCTCCCTTCACCGCTGATCCGCAAAGACCCGAACTGGAAAAAGAAAATCGAGAGCATCAGCCGCATCATGCGGCTCGCCAATACCCTGCCGGCCCAGGCGCTCTTCTCCCAACTTGAAGCTGTACTGCGCCAGATGCTCACCATCGAGGACATGCTGCTGGTCAGGCTAACCAGTCAGAAGCTGGAAAAGATCTACCCCGCCCATCCCCATCAGGGAGACGAGTTCATCAGCGGCTTGTGCCACAGCACCAGCAATATCGAGGTGAGCAGGGAGTCACGCTACTGGCACAGCATGCCGCTGCGGCTGCAACAACAGTACTTCGCCCACTTCATCATCAGCACGGCTCAACCGCTGGAGACCGACGACAAGCTGTTTCTCGACTTCCTGCGTGGTCAGCTCACCCTGCTGCTGGAGCTGAGACGGATCCGCCAGCAGCTCAACGACATCAATACCGAAGACTCCATCAACCAGCGGCTGCAACAGCTGCGTCAGACCAACCTCAGGCTGCAAAAGCAGCTCAAGCAGCATCAGGAGCTGGAACGGCGGCTGCAATTCGATGCGCTTCACGACCCGCTGACCCAACTGCCCAACCGCGCGCTGTTGATGAACCACCTCAACCATGCCATGACCCACTACAACCGCTACAAATCGCCGGGATTCGCGGTGATTTTTATCGATGTGGATCATTTCAAGCAGATCAATGACACCCTCGGCCACAGCGCTGGCGATCAGCTGCTCAAGGAGGTGAGCCGCCGCCTGCAGACCTGTATCCGACAAAACGATCTGGTGGCCAGACTGGGGGGCGACGAGTTTGTCATCTATCTGGACAGCAGCAAGAGCGACGATGACATCAGCCCGGTACTGAACCGCATCATCAGCCGCCTCTCCTACCCGTTCCGGCTACTCGGCAACGAGTTGAGCATTACCGTCAGCCTGGGGGTATCGAGCGTATCCGAGCAAACCTCAGATATCAGCCAGCTGCTCCATCAGGCCGATCTGGCCATGTACCAGGCCAAACGCAATGGTCGCAGCCGCATCGTCAGCTACTCGGATGATTGCATCAACCAGAACTGGAATTCGCCGGAAGAGATGCTGGCCAGAGCCCTGCGGGAGGGGCGTATCGTCCCCTATTTCCAACCGGTGATCCGGCTGCAGGATAGCCGCCTGACCGGACTGGAGGTGATGGCGCGCTGGCTGACCGAGGAGGGGATTCTGAAGGATGCGTTCGACTTTATTCCGCTGGCAGAGCAGTGCGGCTTGATACTGGAGCTGGATTACCAGATCCTGCGCCACACCTGTCAGCAACTGAAGAACTGGCTGCCAATCTCCGGGCAGAGCAAGTTCAAGGTCGCCATCAATCTGTCGGGTAAGCATCTGGTCAACCATGACCACATCATGCGACTGATGGGGATCATCGAAGAGGAAGGTGTCGCCCCCGGCTATCTGATTTTTGAATTCAACGAGCGGGAGCTGTCGCGGCAAGATTCCGATGCGCTGGCATCCCTGCACGAGCTGCGCGCCAAGGGTATCCAGATCAGCCTCGATGATTTCGGCACCGGCTTCTCCTCCCTCAACGCCTTGTTCCACTTCCCGGTGGATTACATCAAGGTGGATGACAGCTTTACCCAGCGGATGCTGCAATCACCCAAAGATTTGGCGCTGATCCGCGCCATGCGGGATATCTGTCAGGATCTCGATTACACCCTGGTAGTCGAGGGGATCGAGAACCAGCAGCAATTGCAGAAGCTGATTGATATCGGCTGCCGGATCGGGCAAGGGCGCTATATCTCACCGCCCATGCCGGGAGCAGATATAGTGCCGCTACTGACCCCGGCCAATCCTTAGGGTTAATCCTTCTTGAACAGCGCCCGCAGGTTGGCAACACCGACCTGCCCCTTCTGCTGGCGCTCCTCGGCAGTCACCTTCTTCTGGTTTTCCCATTCAAGGTCATCCTGCGGCAGCTCCAGCAGGAAGCGGCTTGGCTCTGGCCGTACAGACTCGCCAAACTGACGCCGCTCCTTGCAGAGGGTGAAGGTCAGTTCGGTCTGAGCCCGGGTGATCCCCACGTAGGCGAGACGTCGCTCCTCCTCCACGTTGTCTTCATCTATGCTAGTCTGGTGGGGCAGCAAGCCCTCCTCCATGCCCACCATATAGACATAGGGGAACTCCAGCCCCTTGGAGGCATGCAGCGTCATCAACTGCACCTGATCCGCATCATCCTCACCTTCGTTGCGTTCCATCATGTCGCGCAGGGTGAGGCGAGTGACCACCTGAGCCAGCGTCATCGACTCCTCAAGCTCATCCCCTTCCAGCATCTCGGTGATCCAGCGATAGAGAGTAGAAACGTTCTGCATCCGCATCTCGGCCGCTTTCGGGCTGGGGGAGGTCTCGTAGAGCCACTCTTCGTAGTGGATCTCCTTGATCATGTCCCGCACCGCCTCCACCGGATTGCCGCGCAGCGCCTGATCGCCAAGGCGTACCAGCCAGTTGGTAAAGGCCTGCAGGGCCACGAGGCCACGGCCGAAGAGGTGCTGTTCCAGCCCCAGCTCGAAGCTGGCGGCAAACAGACTCTTGCCACGCTGATTGGCATACTGACCCAGTTTTTCGAGGGTGGTGGGGCCGATCTCTCGTCGCGGCAGGTTGACCACCCGCAGGAAGGCAGTGTCCTCATCCGGATTCACCAGCAGCTTGAGGTAGGCCATGATGTCCTTGATCTCGGTACGGGAGAAAAACGAGGTGCCGCCGGAGATACGATAGGGAATCCGGTTGGTCATCAGCGCCTTTTCGAAGATGCGCGACTGATGGTTGCCCCGATAGAGGATGGCGTAATCCTTGAACCGGGTGCGGTTCATAAACTTGTGGCCCATCATCTCGGCAGCGATCCGCTCCGCCTCGTGCTCCTCGTTCTTGGCGAACAGCACCTTGAGCTTCACCCCTTCATCCAACTCGGAGAAGAGCGCCTTGTCATAGACGTGCGGGTTGTTGGCGATCAGGATGTTGGCGCACTTGAGGATCCGCCGCTTGGAGCGGTAGTTTTGTTCCAGCTTGATCAGTTTGAGGCTGGGGAAATCTTCGCTCAGCAGCACCAGATTCTGCGGCTTGGCACCTCGCCAGGAGTAGATGGACTGGTCATCATCCCCCACCACGGTGAAGCGGGCACGCTCGCCGACGATCTGCTTCACCAGCTCGTATTGGCTGGTGTTAGTGTCCTGATACTCATCGACCAGCAGATAGCGGATCTTGTTCTGCCAGCGCTCGCGTACCTCCTGATTGCTCTTGAGCAAAAGAGTGGGCATCACGATGAGGTCGTCAAAATCCAGCGCGTTATAGGCCACCATCTGGCGGTGATAACGCTCGTAGAGCTGGGCCATCAGCACCTCTTCCGGCCCGCGGGCGATACGCATGGCGCGGGCAGGCAGAATAAGGTCGTTCTTCCAGTTGGAGATTTGGGTAATGAGGGCCGAGAGCTTGTCCTTGTCGTTGTCGAGCTCCGCCTCGGTCAACTCTTTCAGCAGCGCCAGCTGATCGGTATCGTCGAACAGGGAGAAGTTGACCTTGAGATTCAGGCTCTTGTGCTCGCGGCGGATGATCTCGAGCCCCAGAGTATGGAAGGTTGAGACCATCAGCCCCCGCGCCTCCTTGCGGCCCAAAGTCTGGCCGACACGTTCCTTCATTTCCCGCGCCGCCTTGTTGGTGAAAGTGACGGCGGCGATGTTGCGCGCGTTGTAGCCGCACTGCTGTACCAGATAGGCAATCTTGTTGGTGATGACGCGGGTCTTGCCCGATCCGGCACCCGCCAGCACCAGGCAAGGGCCGGAGACATACTTGACCGCTTCGTTCTGATTGGGGTTGAGCTTCATGGGCCGGATCTCTTGGCTTATGATGAGGGGCGGCATTGTACCAGAAATCACCCGATGAGCCGTACCTGCTGCACAGCGGGCAGCCGCTCATCGGGCTTATCGCACCTTGTGTTCGGGCGCTATTTTCAGGATCATGGCCGACCTTCGAAATGATGACTTTTTCCAGATAGTGAGGGGAGCATGAATCAGCAACAGCATGACCAACTGCGCAGCCAGTTTCCGGCCTTGGCGCAGGAGGTAAACGGCCACCCGCTGGTCTATCTGGACAACGCCGCCACCACCCAGAAACCGCAAGCGGTACTGGATGCCATCGCTCACTACTATGGGGCCGACAACGCCAACGTGCACCGCGCAGCCCATGCGCTGAGTGGTCGCGCAACCCGCGCCTTCGAGGCCGCCCGCGAGACGGTCGCCCGCTTCATCAATGCACCCCGCAGCCAAGAGGTGATCTGGACCCGCGGCACCACGGAAACGATCAATCTGGTAGCCCAGAGCTGGGGGATGAGCGAGCTCAAGGCGGGGGATGAAATCATCCTCAGCACCCTGGAGCACCACGCCAATATCGTCCCATGGCAGCTGGTCGCCCAGCGCACCGGCGCGGTGATCCGGGTTATCCCCCTTGATGAGCGGGGCGATCTCGATCTGGCCGCCTATCACGCCATGCTGGGGCCACGCACCCGGCTGGTGAGCGTGGCCCACGTATCCAATGCCCTTGGCACCGTCAATCCAGTCAAAGAGATGGTGGCGGCCGCCAAAACGGTTGGCGCCGTGACGCTGATCGACGGCGCCCAGGCGGTGGCTCATCTCGAGGTGGATGTACAGGCCATCGGTTGCGACTTCTATGCCTTCTCCGGCCACAAGCTCTATGGCCCGACCGGCATCGGCGTGCTGTGGGGCCGCACCGAGCTATTGGAGCGGATGCCGCCCTGGCAAACAGGTGGCGAGATGATCGATCGGGTCAGTTTCAGCGGTACCACCTTCAATACCCTGCCCTTCAAGTTCGAGGCGGGCACTCCCCATATCGCTGGCGCTATCGGCCTCGCCGCCGCCATCGACTTTGTGATGGCGCAAGATAGGGAATGGCTCGCCCAACATGAGCAGGCACAGACCGACTATCTGGTGGCTGGCCTGCAACAGGTGCCGGGGCTGCGTCTGGTCGGCGAACCCAGCCAACGCGCCGGTGCGGTCTCTTTCTTGCTCGACGACATCCACCCGCAAGATGCTGCTACCCTGCTCGACATGCAGGGTATCGCCCTGCGAGTCGGCCATCACTGCGCCATGCCGCTGATGGAATCGCTCGGGATAGGCGGCACCATGCGCGCCTCGCTGGCTTGCTACAACAATCGGGATGATGTCGACGCCCTGCTGGCCGCCCTGCACAAACTCAGTGACTTCTTCTAAGGCAGATAACCGAATGAGTGACCTCGCAAGCTATACCCAGATTGGCCTTGAGCCCAACGCCGACACCATCCGCCAGCAGTTTGCCGCCGCTCACGGCTGGGAGAACCAGTACCGGCTCATCATCCAGCTCGGTAAACAGCTGCCGGAGCTACCCGGCGAATGGCAGCAGGAGGAGTTCCGCCTCAAGGGGTGTGAAAGCCTAGCCTGGCTGAAAGGAGAACAAAGCGAGGATGGCTGCTGGCACTTTGCCTGTGATTCCGATGCCCGTATCGTGCGGGGCCTTATCGTCATCGTGCTGGCGGCACTCAACCACCAATCGTCTACGGCGATCCAGGCTTTTGATATGGAAGGGTATTTCACCGAACTGGGACTTGAGAAACACTTGAGCCCGTCACGAGGTAACGGACTCAGAGCGATCGTGCTGGCGATCCGGGAACAAGCGGTCTAACCCGCCTTGTCCAGTGGTCGATTAGGCTGCGCTAATCGACCCGGCGTTTTCATTCCCGGCCTCTTTCTCGGCGCGGGTACCCCGCTCGGCAATCTTCTTCAATACCCGGGACGCGGCAACCAGCCCAAAGGTTGCCGTCACCGGCGTCACAGCGCCAAAGCCGGAGGCGCAATCCATCTTCATAGTGCCATCGCTGGCTGCCTTAGCCTGACAAGTGCCACCATTGCCATCCGGATAGCTCAGCTGCTCGGTTGAGAAAACACACTCCACTCCGAATTTGCGCGCCGGATTCTTGCTGAAGTTGTGCAACCGGCGCAGGTCGGAACGCACCTTGGCGGCCAACGGGTCTTGGATGGTCTTGGCCAGATCGGCAACGGTGATTTGAGTCGGGTCCATCTGCCCGCCGGCACCACCCGCGACGATCACCGGGATCTTGTTACGTTTGCAGAAGGCTATCAGCGCCACCTTGGCCTTGACCGAGTCGATGGCGTCCACCACATAGTCAAATTCCCGCTTGATATGCTCGGCCAGATTATCGGCGGTGACGAAATCGTCTACCTCGATCACCTCGCAATCCGGGTTGATGGCGCGAATGCGCTCGGCCATCACCTCGGTCTTGAGGCGACCGACCGTACCCTGCATAGCGTGGATCTGGCGATTTGTGTTGGTGATGCAGATATCGTCCATGTCGATCAGGGTGATCTGGTTGATACCGGCGCGGGCCAGCGCCTCGGCTGCCCAGGAGCCCACACCGCCGATCCCCACCACACAGATCTTGGCCTGGCTAAAGGAACGCAGCGCGCTCTGACCATAAAGACGGGCAATGCCCCCGAATCGCTGTAGATATTCTGCTTTCATACCACCACCTTGCTTGAGGGCGGCCATTATAACGACAACCACCGCCAGCGGCGATGGCAGAACCGGAGAAAATCGAGGAGGAAAAATGGAGAAAACAGCAGGGAAGAGGGAATAAAAGGTCAGTTATCTGACGATTTTCTGAATTGCAGGCAATAAAAAACCCCGCTCATAGAGCGGGGTTTCTTGTATTGGGTGCCTGGCAGTGTCCTACTCTCGCATGGCGAATGCCACACTACCATCGGCGCTACCGCGTTTCACTTC
>NZ_JAAKRF010000043.1:0-27335 GCF_049173005.1 Aeromonas sp. 602658
TCCCATGCCGAACTCAGAAGTGAAACGCGGTAGCGCCGATGGTAGTGTGGCATTCGCCATGCGAGAGTAGGACACTGTCAGGCACCTATTTAGAAGAGGCCTCCCATCCGGGAGGCCTTTTTGCATTTCTGCGTTCCAAAAATCTGCACCGCCGCCGGCATTTTAGTAAAAGTGCTGGGCTATCAAGGGATTGCCCGTTACTCTTTAGCCGTTACCGATTAACACGTGATGCTCGCCAGCGAGGTATTGATGGCTACGTTGAAGGAAATTGCACAGGAGGCGGGGGTTTCTCTCGCCACGGTATCCCGGGTACTGAACGAGGATCCCAGCCTGAGCGTCAAGGAAGAGACCAAGCAGCGGATCTTCGAGATTGCCGAACGGCTGGAGTACAAGACCAGCAGCGCCCGCAAGGGGGTACACAAGAGCAAGCTGCACTTTCTGGTGGTCTATGCCTATCCCCAGAGTACCGAAGTCAACGACCCTTACTATCTCGCCATCCGTTATGGCATCGAGACCCAGAGTGCCCGCCTCAATATCGAACTGACTCATCTCTACAACTGTGGTGAAGGACGCGAACTGAGCGCCGTGGATGGCATTCTGGTGGTCGGTACCCTCACAGCCGAGCGTCTCGTCCAGCTCAGGGCTTGTTCCAGCCAGCTGGTGTTTGTCGACTGCCGTTCACAGGGAGAGTTCGACTCGGTCGATGTGGATCTCGCTCTGATCAGCCAGCAGGTCGTCGACTACTTTATTGCGCAGGGGCACCAGCGCATCGGTTATATCGGTGGCCAGGATGAGAATCCGGATCTGCGTGAACTGGCCTTCCGGGATTATGGCCAGCGGCTGGGGGTGGTGCAGGAGAGCGATCTCTATCGTGGGGACTTCTCCAGCGCTTCCGGCTACCAGTTGGCGAAGGAGATGCTGGCCGGCGACTGGCCCAAGGCGCTGTTTGTTGCCTCCGACTCCATCGCGATTGGTGTGCTGCGTGCCATTCATGAGAAGGGATTGGCGATTCCCCAGCAGATCGAGCTTATCAGCGTCAACGATATCCCGACCGCCAAGTTCACCTTCCCGCCACTCTCCACGGTGCGGATCCACTCCGAGTTGATGGGCTCCCAGGGAGTCAATCTGTTGGTCGAACGGCTGCGTGACGAGCGTGATATTCCACTCCGGGTGCTGGTACCGAGCAAGTTGACCCTGCGCGGCACCACTCGCTGATTTTAGTAAAACACTCTGCTTTTTAGTCGTGCCATCTTGCGGTGGTGCGACTCCTCTCCCAAGCAAACCTCTTTCCCATATCATCCTGCAACTTCATATCATATTGTTTTATAGTTGATTTTATTGGTAATCAGCGAGCTGCCATCAACATCCATGCCACTCATCCATATCTTGCCCACCTTTATCTCCCGCTTCTGATCTCGCTCACAAAACCATCTGTTCATTGTGATCAGGTTAAAACTTTACCAATTCAAAACTGATATTTAGTAAATGTTTATCTAGAGTTTACCCAGTCAAAGTTGCCTTGTTCCGGGAGGACATGTGAATAACTGGGAAAACGTCCAATTCGTTGGTGAAAACAGGCTGGCCCCGCGCGCCTACTTCTTCTCTTATGCCGACCACGCGCTGGCGGCCACCATGCAGCGCGAGCTGAGCCGCCGTTTTCTGAGCCTTGGCGGCCAGTGGCAGTTCCACTACTTCGACCACCCCCTGCAGGTGCCGGAGGCCTTCTATCACAGCCCCATGAACGAATGGGGCCAGATCACCGTGCCCAACATGTGGCAGATGGAAGGGCATGGCCAGCTGCAGTACACCGACGAAGGTTTTCCCTTCCCCATCGACGTCCCCTTCGTGCCGACCAACAACCCCACCGGTGCCTATCAGCGCAGCTTCACGCTGAGCCCGGCCTGGGATGGGGAGCAGGTGATCATCAAGTTTGACGGGGTGGAGACCTACTTCGAGGTCTATGTGAACGGCCACTATGTCGGCTTCAGCAAGGGGAGCCGTCTCACCGCCGAGTTCGATATCAGCGCCTACGCCAACATTGGCGAGAACCTGCTGTCGGTGCGGGTGATGCAGTGGGCTGACTCCACCTATATCGAAGATCAGGACATGTGGTGGATGGCGGGGATCTTCCGCGACGTCTACCTGGTGGGCAAACCGGCCGCCCATGTGCAGGACTTCTTCATCCGCACCGCGCTGGCTGATGGCAATCAAAGCGCCACCCTGAGCTGCGATATCCAGTTGGAAAATCTGGGGGCGCCCGCCCGTGATCACCGTCTGGTCTGGTCGCTGCTGGATCAGGGCAGTGAGATCGCCAGCGGCTCGCTCGACCATCTCGCCATCGACGGCAAGTGTGATTGCCGCTTCACGCTGGATCTGGCCCACCCCCATCTGTGGAGTGCCGAAGATCCTTACCTCTATCAGCTGCAACTCTCCCTCTACAACGGGCAGGGCGAGCTGCTGGAAGTGATCCCGCAGCGGGTCGGGGTGCGTGAAATCAAGGTCAAGGATGGCCTCTTCTACGTCAACGGCCACTACCTCAAGCTGCACGGGGTGAACCGCCACGACAATGACCACCTCAAGAGCCGCGCGGTCGGTATGGACCGTGTTGAACGCGATATCGTGCTGATGAAGCAGCACAACCTCAACTCGGTGCGCACTGCCCACTACCCGAACGACCCGCGCTTCTACGAGCTGTGCGACCAGTACGGTCTGTTCGTGATGGCGGAGACCGACGTGGAGACCCACGGTTTTGCCAACGTCGGCGATCTCAGCCGCATCACCGATGACCCCTTCTGGGAGCCGGTGTTCGTGGATCGCATCGAGCGCCACGTGCACGCCCAGAAGAACCACCCCTCCATCATCATCTGGTCGCTGGGCAACGAGTCCGGCTACGGCTGCAACATCAGAGCCATGTACCAGCGCTGCAAGGCGATCGACCCGACCCGGCTGGTGCACTACGAAGAGGATCGCGATGCCGAGGTGGTGGATGTGGTCAGTACCATGTATTCCCGCGTCTCCCAGATGAACTGCTTCGGCGAGTTCCCAATGGAGAAGCCGCGTATCCTCTGCGAATACGCCCACGCCATGGGCAACGGCCCGGGTGGCCTGAGCGAATACCAGCAGGTGTTTGACCGCCATCCCCACATTCAGGGTCACTACATCTGGGAGTGGTGCGATCACGGCATTCTGGATCAGGACGAGCAGGGCCGCCCGGTCTACAAGTACGGCGGCGACTATGGCGACTACCCCAACAACTACAACTTCTGCATGGATGGCCTCATCTATCCGGATCAGACCCCTGGGCCTGGCCTGCGCGAATACAAGCAGGTGATCTGCCCGGTCAAGGTGCGCGCTCTGGATCTGGCCAGCGGCAAGCTGGCAGTGGAAAACCGCTACTGGTTCTCCACTCTCGACGACATCCGCCTGCTGGTCGAGGTGAAGGCCGAAGGCGAGCTGCTGGCCAGCCAGCAAATCCGGCTGGAAGGGGTGGCTCCCGGTGCCACCACAGAGTTGCAACTCGAACTGCCATCCCTCGATGGGCGGGAAACCTTCGTCCAGCTGCGGGTCATCAAGGCCACCGCCACCCGTTACAGCGCGGCGGAGCACGAGCTGGGCCAGTACCAGTTCCGGCTGAAAGAGTCGACTCGCCAGCTGCAGCCCTTTGCCAATCCCAACGCTACTTCGTTGGATATCGCTGATGAGCGCCTCGCGCTGATCTTGAGCGGTAGCGGCTTTGCCCTGCGTTTCTCACGCCTCGACGGCAAGCTGGTGAGCTGGCAGCAGGATGGTATCGAGCTGATTGAGCGCTCGCCGCGCCTCACCTTCTTCAAGCCGATGATCGACAACCACAAGCAGGAGTACGAGAGCCTGTGGCACCCGAATCACCTGCAGATCATGCAGGAGCACTTCCGCACTTTGAGCTGGCGTCAGCTGGGTGAGGCGGTCGAGGTGACGGTGGAGAGCCTGATCGCGCCGCCGGTGTTCGACTTCGGAATGCGCTGCCGCTACGTCTATACCCTGAGCCCGAACGGCCAGCTGCATGTGGCGCTCTCCGGTCAGCCCTATGGCGGCTATGACGACATCATTCCCAAGATCGGCTTCGAGCTGGGCATTCGTCAGGATCTCGACCGGGTGCACTACTACGGTATGGGGCCGGGCGAAAACTATCAGGACAGCCGCCAGAGCAACTGGATCGACAGCTTCCAGATCACAGTCAGCGAGATGTGGGAGCACTACCCCTTCCCGCAGGACAACGGCAACCGCCAGCAGGTGCGCTGGGCGACCCTGACCAACCGTCACGGCGCCGGTCTCTACGTGCGGCCCGATGCCCCCATCAACCTCAGCGTCTGGCCCTACAGCTGGGAGCATATCCACGCAGCCCAGCATATCAACGAGC
The DNA here is from genome assembly GCF_049173005.1 of Aeromonas sp. 602658. Lineage (NCBI taxonomy): Bacteria > Pseudomonadati > Pseudomonadota > Gammaproteobacteria > Aeromonadales > Aeromonadaceae > Aeromonas > Aeromonas sp. 602658. The sequence continues at coordinate 4,397 of NZ_JAAKRF010000043.1, forward strand.
TGGAGCCCTGTGGCTATCTCACCCTCAATCTGGATCACAAGGTGCTGGGGCTCGGCTCCAACTCCTGGGGCTCCGAGGTGCTGGACTCCTGGCGGGTGCGCTTCGAACCGTTCAGCTTCGGCCTGACCCTGCTACCCATCGCCCGTGGCAACCTCAATCCGGCTGCGCTGGCCGGGCTCGATCTCACCATCAACGGCGGGAGGAACCTCGCATGATCACCCTGGACAACCTGACCCTGTTCAAAAACATCTACCGGGAGGGCAAGAAGTGGGGCCGCTGCGTGGAGGCCATCAACAACCTGCCGAACCTCAAGCCCGGCATTTGCCACTCCATCGGTGACTCCCTCACCTACCGCTTGCAGGAGGGGGCCAGCCCGGCCACCTCGTTGTTCGAGGGGCAGCGCCGCTACTTCGACGTTCACTACTACCTGGAAGGAACAGAGACGGTGGAGTGGGCAGCCAAGAGCGAGCTGCGGGTCGAGCAGGCCTATGACGACACCACCGACCGCGAGTGGCTGGCCGGCGAGGTGCGTGAGCGCCAGCAGGTCGGCAATGGTCAGGTGGTGATCTTCGAGAACGACGAGGCCTACCGATTCGTCGGCGACAGCCCGGTGCGCAAGCTGATCATCAAGGTCACCGTCGAAGGCGGCTACTTCAAGAACAAATAACAAGCCGCCGGTTCTGCACTGATAAAAGCCGGAAGGGCGGGGTTCACCCTACAACCCATGCCCCGCCCTTTCGCGGCAATAACTACAGGTCTGGAGATGCACCATGTCTGATTCCAAACGCAATACGATAGGCAAGTTTGGTCTGCTGTCGCTCACCTTCGCGGCGGTATTCAGCTTCAACAACGTCATCAACAACAACATCGAAATCGGTCTGGCCTCGGCCCCGATGTTCTTTCTGGCCACCATTTTCTACTTCATTCCGTTCTGCCTGATCATTGCGGAATTTGTGTCACTGAATAAGAACTCCGAAGCGGGGGTTTACGCCTGGGTGAAGAGCTCCCTCGGCGGTCGCTGGGCCTTTATCTCCGCCTACACCTACTGGTTCGTGAACCTCTTCTTCTTCACCTCGCTGCTGCCGCGGGTTATCGCCTACGCCTCCTATGCCTTCCTCGGCTACGAGTACATTCTCACCCCGGTGGCGACCACGGCCTTGAGCATGGTGCTGTTTGCCTTTGCCACTTACGTCTCCACCAACGGCGCCAAGATGCTCGGCCCCATCACCTCGGTGACCTCGTCCCTGATGCTGCTGCTGACCCTCTCCTACATCCTGCTGGCAGGTGCGGCACTGGTGGGCGGCGTACAGCCAGCCGACCCCATCACGGTAGAGGCCATGGTCCCCGATTTCAGCTGGGCCTTTCTCGGCATCACCACCTGGATCTTTATGGCAGCCGGTGGCGCCGAGTCGGTGGCGGTCTACGTCAATGACGTGAAAGGTGGCTCCAAGTCCTTTGTGAAGGTGATCATCGTCGCCGGGATCTTTATCGGCGTGCTCTACTCCATTGCATCGCTGTTGATCAACGTGTTCGTCCACAGCGACACCCTGAAATACACCGGCGGCTCGGTGCAGGTGTTCGAGGGGCTGGCAGCCTACTTCGGTTTGCCTGAGATCCTGATGAACCGCTTCGTGGGTCTGGTCTCCTTCACCGCCATGTTTGGCTCCCTGCTGATGTGGACGGCGACCCCGGTGAAGATCTTCTTCTCCGAAATCCCGGCCGGCATCTTCGGCAAGAAGACGGTCGAGCTGAACGAGAACGGCGTGCCCGCCCGGGCAGCCTGGATCCAGTACCTCATCGTGCTGCCGCTGATGGTGATCCCGACCCTGGGCTCCAACACAGCGCAGGATCTGATGAACACCGTCATCAACATGACTGCTGCCGCCTCCATGTTGCCGCCGCTGTTTATCATGCTGGCCTACCTCAATCTGCGCCTGAAGCTCGACCACCTGCCGCGGGATTTCAGGATGGGTTCGCGCACCACCGGCATCGCCGTGGTCTCGGTGCTGATCGCCATCTTCTCGGTGGGCTTCCTCGCCTCCACCTTCCCGACTGGCGCCGACATCATGACCATCATCTTCTACAACGTCGGCGGGATCGTGATTTTCCTCGGCTTCGCCTGGTGGAAATACAACAGATATGAGGCCTCCCTCAGCGCCGAAGCGCGCGCGAAAGAGGCCCAGCCGACAGCGCAGGTTGCCATGCAGACGCCATAGGCACGGCATTGAATTCCAATCAAACCGGGTGGCCGTTGGCCACCCGCAAACCGTTGAACCAGAAAAGGAAAAGAGCATGAGCGAGACGATCGAGTTTGCCGAATTCAAACGGGTCGAGATGAAGGTGGGCAAGGTGCGGGAGGTGGTGCGTCACCCCGGGGCCGACAAACTCTACATCGTCCAGATCGACGTGGGTGGCGAGCGGCCGCTGCAGACTGTCACCAGTCTGGTGCCTTACTACAGCGAAGAGGAGCTGATGGGCAGCGAGGTGGTGGTACTGACCAACCTCAAGCCCACCAGGATGCGCGGCGAGCGCTCCGAGTGCATGTTGCTCTGCGCCGAGACCCTGGACGAGAGCCAGAGCGTGCTGTTGCAACCGCGGGTGCCGATGGCGCCGGGCACTCCGATCGTCTGAATGGTATTGCGAGCCGGTGCGGGAGACGGCACCGGTTCAGCAACGAGGCCGTCCACGCGGCCCGATCATAACAAGAGAGTAAAGCGCGGGGCCGACAGACCCTTGCCGAACACATCACAGAGTCACAGCGTTACCCGCAGGGAGCGCAAGTCCACTGGAGGACACCATGTCTGAATCCGTACGCGGCACCATAGGCAAGTTTGCCCTGTTGTCGATGACCTTTGCCGCCGTGTTCAACGTGCGCAACATCGTCAACAACAACATCGAACTGGGGCTCAGCTCCGCCCCTATCTTCCTGCTGGCGACCATCGTCTACTTCATCCCGTTCGTCTTCATCATCGCCGAGTTCGTCTCGGCCAACAAAAACTCCGAGTCGGGGATGTACGACTGGCTGAAAAAGCCGCTCGGCACCCGGATGGCCTATCTGGGCTCGTTTCTCTACTGGTTCGTGAACCTGTTCTGGTTCGTCTCCCTGCTGCCCAACGTCATTGCCTACGCCTCCTACGCCATGCTGGGCTATGAGTACAGTTTCTCCCCCATGGTCACCTCGATCATCTCCATCGTGCTGTTTGCGGCGGCGACCCACATCTCCACCAAGGGTGCGAGCTGGCTCGGCAAGATTGCGGAGATCGTGGCCTACGGGGTATTTGCCCTGTTCGCCATCTATGTGCTGGGCGCGTTGATGGCCCTGAGTGGCGATCATGTGCCAGCCCAGCCCATCACGCTGGAGGCGATGACCCCTACCGTCAACTGGGCGACCCTCGGCATCATGTGCTGGATCTTCCAGGCGGCGGGCGGTGCCGAAACGGCGGCGGCCTACCTCAATGACGTGAAGGGCGGCCAGAAGTCCTTCATCAAGGTGATCATCAGTGCCGGTATCGTCATCGGTGCCATGTATGCGGTCGGTTCCCTGTTGGTGAACGTGTTCGTGCCGCGCGAGAGCCTCACCTATGCCGGCGGCATGGTGGAGATCTTCACCGGCATGGCGCAGTACTTCGGGCTCTCTGAGGCGCTGGTGGGCCGCTTCGTCGGCGTGGTGCTGTTTATCGCCATGTTCGGCTCCATGATGATGTGGACCTCGGCGCCGGTGAAGATCCACTTCTCCGAGATCCCGCAGGGGGTTTACGGCGAGAAGACCACCCAGCTCAACGAGCACGGCGTGCCGGTGCGCGCCGCCTGGTGGCAGTTTGTCTTCGTGTTCGCGATGCTGGTGGTCAACGGCTTCGGCTCCGAGTCGGTGCAGCAGATGATGAACACCGCCATCAACCTCACCGCCGGCACCGCCATGTTGCCGCCGATCTTCATCATGGTGGCCTACTTCGTGTTCCGCTGGAAACATGACGACACCCCGCGCGACTTCCGCATGGGGTCGCGCACCTTCGGGATGGGCGTGGTGTCTGTATTGATCGCCATCTTCGTGGTGAGCATGAGCGCCTCCGCCTTCCCGGCCGGGGTGGATCTGGTGCGTGCCTTCTTCATCAACGTCTTCATGACCGCGGTCTTCTCGGCGCTGGCCTACTGGTGGATCTCCCGCTTCGAGAAGCGCCAGGCCCGCAAGTCAGGTGGCAACGAGAAGAAAGCGGGCAGCGGCACCCTGGCCAGCCAGCGCTGATCGGCATGTGGCAAACAGGAGACGGGCGACCAGGGTCGCCCGTTTTTTTATCCATTTTTAGCCGTTGGGTAGCTGTCACAGCCGTTTTATCGTCAACTTTTGCTGCGCAATATGGCGAATGCGTTAAGCATTGATGAACAATTATTCGCCGCTCAACTTTGCGCCTCTCCGTTATCGGGGTAAGCTGGAGGTTCGTTTTAGCGGGAGGTGCCAGACATCTCCCGCTCTGTTTCTTGTCCTCCCCAATCCTGACTGCTGCCATGGCTGCGGGATGCCCTTCTGATGGAGACCTTTCGTGCGTCTGGATCCCTTTACTGTTGTGCTGATTGCGGTGGTCACTCTGGCCTCCCTCTTTCCCTGCGAGGGGCAGGTGGCTGTCTGGTTCGGTCTGCTGACCAAGCTGGCGGTGGCGCTCTTGTTCTTCATGCATGGCGCCAAGCTGTCGCGCCAGAACCTGCTGGCAGGCCTCGGCCACTGGCGGCTCCATCTGGTGGTGATGCTCAGCACCTTCGTGCTGTTTCCGCTGCTGGGGCTGCTGCTCACGCCGCTGGTACCGGGCTGGCTGAGCCCGGCCATCTACCTCGGCTTCCTCTATCTCTGCGCCCTGCCTGCCACCGTGCAGTCGGCCATCGCCTTTACCTCGATGGCGGGGGGCAATGTGTCGGCGGCGGTGTGCAGCGCCTCGGCCTCCAGCATCCTCGGTATCTTTCTCTCGCCGGTGCTGGTGGGGATGATGATCCACGTGCAGGGGGAGGGGATCGACACCTGGCACTCCATCCAGTCCATCATGATGCAGCTGATGCTGCCGTTCGTGGTGGGCCACCTGTCGCGCCCGCTGATCGGTCGCTGGGTCGACAGCAACCGTCCGCTCATCGGCAAGCTGGATCAGAGCTCCATCCTGCTGGTGGTCTACGTCGCCTTCAGCGAGGCGGTGGTGCAGGGGATTTGGCATCAAGTAGGCTGGTACGATCTGGCCAGTATCGTGTTGCTGAGCTGCATCTTGCTGGCGCTGGTGCTCTGCTGGAACGTCTGGATCAGCCGTCGCCTCGGCTTCGACAAGGCGGACGAGATCACCATCGTCTTCTGCGGCTCCAAGAAGAGCCTCGCCAACGGGGTGCCGATGGCCAACGTCATGTTCCCGGCCGCCAGCGTCGGGGTGATGGTGCTGCCGCTGATGATCTTCCACCAGATCCAGCTGATGGTCTGCGCCGTGCTGGCCCGCCGCTATCACGAGCAGGGAGATTGATACTCGCGCCGTTTTTGCTGTCATAACAAGAGGGAGGCCCGTTGGCCTCCCTCTTCTCATCTGCATATCGACCGGCGTGCTAGCGTTTGCGCCAGACGGTCAGCTGCGCCACCGTGTGCTGGTATTTGCGGGCGGTCTCGCGGATGACGAAAGGCACATCCCGCGGCGGGCAGTGCTCCTCGAACTCAGCCGCCAGCAGCCGTTGCAGCGCCTGATAGGTGGTGAGCGCCTCGCCGTTTTCACGAATGCCGCCGAGCCAGTTGGCGGGCGGGGTATATTCCGCCAGCCAGGTATAAGGGCTGGTAAGCACCAGCAGGCCACCGCTGCGCAGCCGGGGGGCGATATCCCGCAGGAAGCGAGCGGGCTCTCGCAGCCGGTCGATCAGATTGGAGGCGAGCACCAGATCGTAGTGGTCATATTTGGGCTTGAGGTTGCAGGCATCCCCCTGACTGAAGTGGATGCGCTCCGCCTGACTCGCCCCCAGCCCGTGGCTCGACAGGCGCGCCTCGCAATACTCCACCAGTTCACCCTCCAGCGGAATGGCGTAGCGGAAGCTGTCCTGGCTGGCGAGGGCCAGCGCCACATCGATGAAGCGGGCCGAGTAGTCGACCCCGTCCACATGCTGGAAGTGGCGGGCCAGTTCGAAGCTGGCGCGGCCGGTGGCGCAGCCGATATCCAGCGCCCGCTGATGGTTGCTGCACAGCTCGCCAGCAAGATCAGCAAGCGTCTTGGCGTAGTTGGCTACCCCGAAGTGGCTCGGGCCGTACTGGAAGTCGAGGTACTGAGCGACGAGCGTGTCGGTTTCATAGGGATTCACGATAACGGGTTCCTGATAACGGGAGACCAGATAGCGGAAACCCGCATGCTGGAAGAAGTGACGCCGGAAGGCGTAACGGGATGATTTGAGCGCTTCGTTACCCGTGCTGATCCAGCTGCCACCCTTGATCAGGGTGTGCTTGCCATCAAAGGTGGGGGTGGAGAAGTCGTCGTAGAGCGGGTGGATTTTAAAGCCGTCGAAACCGTCGATGGCGGTGCTGGTCCACTGCCAGACATTGCCCACCAGATCGAAGAACTCCCCTTGCGGGCAGGCATCCACCGGGCAGGAGGAGGCAAAACGGGCCAGATTGATATTGCCGGGGGCCTGTGTCCAGTCCGGCTGATCGCCGGGTAGCTGCTCGCGCAGCAGCATCCACTCCGCCTCGCTCGGCAGCTGGATGGGGAGTCCGGTCCGGGCCGCCTTCCAGCGACAGAAGGCGGCCGCTTCCAGCTGGTTGACCTCGACCGGCCAGTCCCAGGGCATGGCGACCTGCTCGGTCATCAGCCGCAGCTGCAGTTGTTCGGGCTTGGTGGAATCACCCACCCAGAAGGTGGGCATCTGCGCCTTGGCGTACTGGCACCAGCCCCATCCCTCCTCATCCCACCACTGTTGCTGGCCGTAGCCGCCCGCCTGGACGAAGGCGAGGTACTCGGCATTGCTCACCAGCATGCGGCTGGCCTGAAACGGGGCCAGCTCGATATGGCGCTCGCCATATTCGTTGTCCCAGCCGTAGGTGGCGTCCCGCTTGCCAAGGCGCACCTTGCCGCCGGCCACCGGCAGCAGGTTGTTGGCGGGCACCTGATCAATGCGGTGGCGGGTTTCGGTACAGGCGGGCCAATAAGGTTGCGGCCGCACCCAGGCGAGCGGCAACTGGCGGATCAGCACGCTGGAGGTCTCGAGGTGGATGCGCTCGTGCTCTATCCCCATCAGGATCACCCAGGCCGGGCTCTGCCAGTCGATGGGCAGGGTGAGCGGCATCTGGCGAATGAAATCGCACACCAGCGAACGGACTCTGGCCCGATAGCTGCGCAGCTCGGTGACTTTTGGCCAGTCGTAGTGGGTCTCGTCCAGATCATCCCAGCTCATCTCGTCCACCCCGATGGCGACCATGGCCTCGATGCGGGCATCCAGCCGCTGATCGATCAGGCGCGCCGCCAGCAGCTTGTTGATAAAGAAGGCGGCGGTGTGGCCGTAGTAGAAGATGAGCGGGTGGCGCAGCGGGATCGCCTTGTTGAACCAGGCCCGCTCATCGGCCAGACAGTCGAACAGCGAGTCGTAGAGATCGAAGGTCTGGCAGAAGTAGGCGAGCAGTTCGCGCCGTTTCTGCTCGGGATCGCTGCCGGTCAGCAGCGGGGTGCGAGTCGGTTCCGGCAGACCGGTGGCGGTGGCATAGAGAGGGCTTGCTTGGGTCACGCTCTGGCTCCTTGTTGGCAGTGAAGACTGACAAGACAGTGGTAATGACATTACCGCAATGGAGAGCTTGGTACGCACGAAGTACCACTATTGGCTCAACAGACCGGCAGGGCAATTAAAAACTTCCACGGGCTGTCAGCATAGTGACCGGCAGGACGACCCGCCAATCAGCCACAATCATATCCGTTCGAGAATGGTTATTTTCACCAAAACATGGTCTAAATGGCTCTCTTGATTCTTCTGTCTGTTCTGGTTGAAATGGTTATTTCCTTTTGAATCATTAGGTTAATTTTTGGCTCACGCTTTGCAGAGCATGAAAACCAATTGGCCCTGGATGGCCAACACATAAGGAGGAGAGTAGCGATGAAATGGATGATGGTTGTCATGTTGATGGCAGGGCTCAGTGGTTGTCACTGGCTGGATCAGACCAGAGTGACCGGAACGGGAGCTGTGGTCGAGCGCCAGCAGGCGCTTGGTAACGGGGTGACCCGGGTGCTGGCGGGGGTGCCTGCCACCCTCCATCTGGTTGCGGGGGAGCCGCGCGGTATCCTGATCAAGGGGCAGGAGAACCTGCTGCCCTATCTGGTGCTGACCGAGAGCGGTGACAAGCTGGAGATCGAGGTCAAGGAGGGTTACCGGCTCGAGCCTACCGAGCCGCTGGAGCTGACCATCACCTTGCCGGTGCTGAACGAACTGGCATTGGCCGGGACCGGCAACGGCGATCTGAGCGGCTTCAAGGGCGATGAGCTGGTGCTGTCGGTGGCCGGTACCGGTGACATCGTCGCCAGTCAGCTGGAGCTGAAACGGCTGGAAGGGAATATCGCTGGCACCGGCAGTCTGGAACTGGGCAGCGGTTCGGCACAGGCCATCGAGCTGAACATTGCCGGATCTGGCGACGTGCTCGGGAGCGAGATGCGCGGCAAGGAGGTAGAGGTCAATATCGCCGGCAGCGGTGATGTGGCGGTGCGGGCGCAGGAGACGCTGAAAGTCGGCATCGCCGGCTCAGGCAACATCGCCTACTGGGGCGATCCCAAGGTGGAGCAGCAGATCGCAGGCTCCGGCGGCGTGACCCGAGCGGGCAGCTGATATCAACCGATCACCACAACTGAAACAGGCCCGCAACGGGCCTGTGTTGATCAGAGGTGGCGGGCGTGAAAGCGCAGGTGCGCCTCGATAAAGCTCGCCACGAAGTAGTAGCTGTGGTCATAGCCCTCGTGGCGGTTGAGCTCCAGTGGCCACTCCTTGCTGGCGGCCACCTCGGCCAGCGCATCGATATGCAACTGCTCGGCGAGGAAGGGATCATCCAACCCCACCTCCACCAAGGTTGGTAGCGGCGTGACCGGCTGGTGGCGTAGCAACTGGCAGGCATCCCACTCCTGCCACAACAAGGGATTGCTGCCGAGGTAGGCGCCGAGCGCCTTCTGGCCCCAGGGGCAGCGGCTCGGGTGGCAGATCGGGCTGAATGCCGAGACCGAGCGGTAGCGACCGGGCTCCCGCAACGCGGCGATCAGCGCACCGTGACCGCCCATGGAGTGGCCGCTGATGGCGCGCCGGGTCGAGACCGGGAAGTGAGTCTCTATCAAGTCAGGCAGCTCGCGGGTGACGTAGTCATACATCTGGTAGTGCGCCTGCCAGGGGCTCTGGCTGGCATTGACGTAAAAGCCCGCGCCCATGCCGAGGTCATAACCGGGATCATCCGCTACGCCGTCGCCGCGGGGGCTGGTGTCCGGCGCCACCAAGGCGATGCCAAGCTCGGCGGCGATACGCTGGGCACCCGCCTTCTGCATGAAGTTCTCATCGGTGCAGGTGAGGCCGCTGAGCCAGTAGAGCACCGGTACCTTCTGGCCGGTGAGGGCCTGAGGCGGCAGATAGATGGCAAAATTCATCTCGCAGCCGAGCACGCTGGCGTGGTGGCGATAGCGCTTGTGCCAGCCGCCGAAGCTCTTGTTGCTGCTGATAATCTCCAGATTCATCGAAGGACTCCTGCACCCCGCCCACGAAGGCGGGCGGGGCGATCATGCTCAGTAGTGGATGACGGTGCGGATGCTCTTGCCTTGGTGCATCAGATCGAACGCCTCGTTGATCTGCTCGAGGGGCATGGTGTGGGTGATGAAGTCGTCCAGCTTGAACTCACCCTGCATGTAGCGCTGCACATAGCTCGGCAGCTCGCTGCGACCGCGTACCCCGCCGAAGGCGCTGCCGCGCCAGACCCGACCGGTCACCAGCTGGAGCGGACGGGTACTGATCTCCTGACCCGCTCCGGCCACGCCGATGATGACCGACTCGCCCCAACCCTTGTGGCAGCACTCCAGCGCCGCACGCATCACCTTGACGTTGCCGATGCACTCGAAGGAGAAGTCGACGCCGCCGTCGGTCAGCTCGACGATCACCTCCTGAATCGGTTTGTCGTAGTCGTTCGGGTTGATGCAGTCGGTGGCGCCCAGCTTGCGGGCCAGTTCGAACTTGCTCTCGTTGATGTCGATGGCGATGATGCGACCGGCCTTGGCCAGACGAGCCCCGATCACCGCCGAGAGGCCGATGCCACCCAGTCCGAAGATGGCTACGCTCTCACCCTCCTTCACCTTGGCGGTGTTCATCACGGCGCCGATGCCGGTGGTGACGCCGCAGCCGAGCAGGCAGACCTCTTCCAGCGGGGCGGCCGGGTCTACCTTGGCGATGGAGATTTCGGGCAGCACCGTGTATTCGCTGAAGGTGGAGGTGCCCATGTAGTGATAGATGGGCTGGCCATCTTTCGAGAAGCGGGTGGTGCCGTCCGGCATCAACCCCTTGCCCTGGGTGGCGCGGATCTTCTGGCAGAGGTTGGTCTTGCCGGATTTGCAGAATTTGCACTCGCCGCACTCGGGGGTGTAGAGCGGGATCACATGATCCCCCACTTTGACGCTGGTGACCCCTTCGCCGATGGATTCGACGATGCCGCCCCCCTCGTGGCCGAGAATGCAGGGGAAGACCCCTTCCGGATCCTCACCGGAGAGGGTGAAGGCATCGGTGTGGCAGACGCCGGTGGCGACGATACGCACTCGCACCTCTCCCGCTTGTGGCGGCATGACCTCGATCTCTTCGATAGAGAGGGGCTGACCCGGGCCCCAGGCGATGGCGGCTTTACACTTGATGCTTTGAACCTGTGCCATGAATGACATCCTTCTTGTTGAGCAGGGTGAACAGAGATGAGTTCGGACAGTCAGTGTAGTTTCCCGCCGATTTGGTGATAATGAGGGCAAATCTCAAATCACTTTTACACACAGGTAATAATGTTCGGCTGGGAAGGGATCTGTGAATTTGTCAGCGTGGCGGAGCAGGGGGGCTTTACCCCGGCGGCACGCAAGCTGGGAGTGTCGGTGGCGCAGGTCAGCCGTCAGGTGGCACAGCTGGAAGATCGGCTGCAGGCCAAGTTGCTGCTGCGTACCACCCGTCAGGTACGGCTCACCGAGCTTGGCGAGATCTACTATCGCCACTGCCGTCAGCTGCTGGACAACCTCTACGAGGCGGAGCTGGCGGTGGGGCGCCATCAGGCGGTGCCGCAGGGCACCCTGCGCATTACGGCCCCCGTCTCCTACGGCGAGAGCCGCATCGCCCCGCTGGTGAACGACTTCATGGTGCGTTTCCCCCAGCTGGAGGTGACGCTCAATCTCACCAACCAGCTGCTGGATCTGGTGCACGAGGGCTACGATCTGGCGCTGCGGCTCGGCCATCTCAAGGATTCGACGCTGGTGGCGCGCAAGCTGGCGCAGCGGGTGCCCTATGTCTGCGCCTCACCGGCTTACACCGCTCGCCACGGCATGCCCAACAGCCTCTCCGAGCTGACCCGCCACACCTGTCTGGTGGGCAACAGCGACGAGTGGCACTTTACCTTGGATGGCCGCCCCCACAGCGTGCGGGTGCACGGCCTGTTGCAGTGCAACAGCGGCCACGCCCTGCTGGATGCGGCGCTCAAGGGGATCGGCATCATCCAGTTGCCGGACTACTACGTGAGCGATCATCTGGCCCGAGGCGAGCTGATCGAGCTGCTGCCGGAACTGCGAGCGCCGGCGGAGGGGATCTGGGCCCTCTATCCCCACAACCGCCACCTCTCCCCCAAGGTGCGACTGCTGGTGGATTATCTGGCCGAGCGGCTGAGCGACCCGCACCAACCGGCGCTGGTGATGCCGATAGGCTAGGGTGCTCCTCGCCCGTTGACTCACCGGTGGTGGGCGACAGGTGCGATGGCCGGAAAATAAAAGAGCCCTTGAGGAATCAAGGGCTCTTTTGCAGGTAACAACCGGATAGTCAGCGACCCATCATTCGATGTTCTGGATCTGCTCGCGCATCTGTTCGATGAGGACTTTCAGCTCGACGGCGGACTGGGTCACTTCGGCGTTGATGGACTTGGAGCCAAGCGTGTTCGACTCGCGGTTGAACTCCTGCATCATAAAGTCGAGACGACGGCCGCAGGCGCCACCCTTCTTCATGATCTTGTTGGTCTCGCTGATGTGCATCTCCAGACGATCCAGCTCTTCGGCCACGTCGATCTTCTGGGCCAGCAGCACGATCTCCTGCTCGATGCGAGCCGGGTCCAGCTCCACCTTGGCTTCGGCCAGACGGTCGGTGAGCTTCTGGCGCTGCCACTCGATGATCTGCGGCAGGTGGACGCGCACCTTCTTCACTTCCACCTGAATACCGGCCAGACGCTGTTCGATGAGCGCCTTGAGGTTGGCCCCCTCGCTGGCGCGGGAGGCGAGGAAATCTTCCATGGTCTGGTCAAAACCGCCGAGCAGCTCGGTGGCGACCGCGTCCATGTCCTGTTCGGCGGCAGCCATGACGCCCGGCCAGCGCAGCACGTCGACCGGGTTGAGCTGGCCCTGACCCGCCTCTTTCATTACCCAGCTGGCGCTGTCGATGATGAGCTTGGCCAGCTCTTCATTGATGTGCAGCTGGCTGGCTGCGGCCTGAGCGGCCTCGAAACGCAGGTTGCACTCCACCTTGCCGCGCTGCAGCTTGGCGCGGAAACGCTCACGCAGAACCGGTTCCAGGCTGCGCAGTTGCTCCGGCAGGCGAATGTAGGTTTCCAGATAGCGCTGGTTTACCGAACGAATTTCCCAAACGGCTGTGCCCCAGTCGCCCTTGAATTCCTTGCGGGCGTAGGCGGTCATGCTGTGAATCATTGATTGTTCCGGGCTTGATGAAGTGTGCGGCCAGTATACTCAGCCCGGCCCTGCTCGTCAGCCGATGCCGTGGTTTTAGCGGCTGATATTTGGGGCGGGATCACTTATAATCCCCCGCCAATTTGAGCCAGCCCAGAGGTCCGTTCCATGTCACGTCCAAGCGATCGCAGTGCCGCGCAACTTCGCCCGGTTACCATTACCCGCAATTTCACCAAACATGCAGAAGGCTCAGTGCTGGTGGAGTTCGGTAACACTCGCGTGCTCTGCACCGCCAGCGTTGACACCAGCGTGCCGCGCTTCCTGAAAGGGAAGAACCAGGGCTGGGTGACTGCCGAATACGGCATGCTGCCGCGCTCCACTCACTCCCGGATGAACCGCGAAGCGGCCTCCGGCAAGCAGAGTGGCCGTACTCTGGAGATCTCCCGTTTGATCGCCCGCTCCCTGCGCGCGGCGGTAGACCTGACTGCGCTGGGCGAGCACTCCATCACAGTTGACTGTGACGTGCTGCAAGCCGATGGCGGCACCCGCACCGCTTCCATTACCGGTGCCTGCGTGGCGCTGGTGGATGCGCTGAACTGGATGGTCGAGAAGGGCATGATCAAGCAGAGCCCGCTCAAGCAGATGATCGCCGCCGTCTCCGTCGGCATGTATCAGGGCGAAGCCATCTGCGATCTGGAGTACATCGAAGACTCCGCCGCCGAGACCGACATGAACGTGGTGATGACCGAAGATGGTCGCATCATCGAGGTGCAGGGCACTGCGGAGGCCGAGCCCTTCACCCACGAAGAGCTGCTGGCGATGCTGGCGCTCGCCAAGGGCGGCATCGCCGACATCATTGCGCTGCAGAAGCAGTCGCTCTCCTGATACCAGGACCTGTTGATGTTTCGGCACAAGTCGCGTTGCAGTGTCCAAGGATGCCAGGCTAGGCGCAGGATGTCGCCAATGGTTATTCCCTTGGCAAGTCCTGCAACAACGCATGGCATCCTTTGCCACGCAACCCGTAGGGACGGGGCGGTTTTTGTGCATAACGTCGTTATTCGATGCCTCGTTTGGATTACCAAACTTCGCATCTCATGCCTAGTTCTGCGCAAAAACCGACTCCGTCGCGGCTGTGACGAAGCGTCAACAGATCCTGCAAACGCGGCATTGACCGCGTTTTTTTATACCCCCACACAAGACAACGACAAGCCAAGCAAGGAGCCAGAATGAAAGCCTACCAGCGTCAATTTATCGAGTTCGCCCTGGAGAAACAGGTTCTCAAATTCGGTGAATTTACCCTGAAATCCGGTCGTAAAAGCCCCTACTTCTTCAACGCCGGTCTGTTCAACAGCGGCCGCGATCTGGCCCGTCTCGGCCGCTTCTATGCCGCCGCCCTGATGGATGCTGGCATCGAGTTCGATGTGCTGTTTGGCCCGGCCTACAAGGGGATCCCCATCGCTTCCGCCACCGCCGTGCAGCTGGTGGAGCAACACGATGTGGATGTGCCCTGGTGCTTCAACCGCAAGGAGGCCAAGGATCACGGCGAGGGTGGCAATCTGGTGGGCAGCCCGCTCAAGGGGCGCATCATGCTGGTGGACGACGTTATCACCGCCGGCACCGCCATCCGCGAATCCATGGATCTGATCCAGGCCAACGGCGCCTCGCTGGCGGGCGTGCTGATCGCGCTGGACCGTCAGGAGAAGGGCAAGGGCGAGCTCTCCGCCATTCAGGAGGTGGAGCGTGACTACGGCGCCCACATCATCGCCATCATTCAGATGAGCGACCTGATTGCCTATCTGGAAGAGAAGCAGGCCGAGCAGCCGGATCTGGCGGCGCAACTGGCTGCCATGAAGGCTTACCGCGCCCAGTACGGTATCTGAGTCGCAGTTCACACCGCACAATAGTTGAAGGCGGCGCCCGTTGGCTCTCTGGCAGCAAACGGGCGCCGTTTTTTTCATCTGCAAAAAGTGGATCATGTGGCTTGAGTTTACCCTTGCAGTAAAGGTTAGGGTTTGCCAGTCGGCGTTTTGTGGTGCCGACGGGTTCCGGGGAGGAACAACATGACCACTCATCTTCAATCACCCATTCATCTGCAATTGCCGCTCAGCGGCATGAGCTGCGCCAACTGCGCAGGCCGCATCGCAGCCAGTCTCAACAAACTCGACGGGGTATCGGCCACCGTCAACTTCGCGCTGGAGCAGGCTGCCATCGAGCTGGCCAGCCCCGATCGCCTGCCTGCGGTGCTCGACAGCATCAAGAGTCAGGGTTACGACTACGGCAGCGAGACCATCCAGTTTCAAATCACCGGCATGACCTGTGCCGGTTGCTCGGCTCGGCTGAACAAGATGCTGGCCGCGCTGCCCGGCGTTATCTCGGCCGAGGTCAACTTCTCTATCGAGCAGGCCCGGATCGTACTGGTCCCCGGGATGCAGACGCCCGCCGCTTTGCGCGAGCAGATCGAGGCGCTCGGCTTTGGCGCCCAGCTGGCACAAGGCTCGGCCAGCGGCCGCCGCCAACAGTTGCTGGAGCGGGAAGCGCAGGAAGCCGCCACAGCCCGTCAGGCGCAGACCCGGGTCATCATCTCGGCGCTGCTGACTCTGCCGCTGCTGGTGGGGATGCTGGCCATGGCCGGACTGTTCCCCTGGCATCTACCCGCCTGGCTGGAGCTGGTGCTCGCCACCCCGGTGCAGTTCTGGATCGGGGCCCGTTTCTATCGCGGCGCCTGGCTCGCCATCAAGAACCGCGCAGCCAATATGGATGTGCTGGTGGCCACCGGCACCAGTGCGGCCTACTTCTACAGCCTCTATCTGTTGTTGACGCTGGGGATGGCTGCCAGCGGCAAGCTCTATTTCGAGGCGAGCGCCATCATCATCACCCTGATTTCTCTCGGCAAGTTGCTGGAGGCACGGGCCAGACGCAGCACCCAGTCCGCCATTCGCGAACTGATGGCGCTGCGACCGGAAACTGCCACCGTCTGGCGTGGCGAGAGTTGGCAGAGCGTCGCTATCGACGAGGTGCTACGTGGCGATCGGCTGCGGGTGCTGGTGGGTGAGCGGGTGCCGGTGGATGGCAGAATCGTGAGCGGCGCCAGCGAACTGGACGAATCGATCCTCACCGGCGAGAGCCTGCCGGTGCCGCGCAGTGTGGGCGGCAAGGTGCTGGGCGGTGCCATCAACCGCTCCGGCGTGCTGGAGATCGAAGCCACGACAGTGGGGGAGGACTCCAGCCTCAACAAGATCATCGCGCTGGTGGAGAGCGCCCAGATGGGCAAGGCCCCGCTGCAACAGCTGGTGGACAAGGTCTCTGCCGTGTTCGTACCGGTGGTGATGGCCATCGCCTTTTTCACCCTGCTGGTGTGGTACGCCATCAGCAACGACTTCGGTCAGGCGCTGCTGGCGGCGGTAGCGGTGCTGGTGATCGCCTGCCCCTGTGCGCTGGGGCTGGCAACGCCTGCGGCCATCGTCACCGGTACCGGCGTGGCGGCGCGCCACGGCATTCTGATCAAGGATGTGGATACCCTGCAGAGGGCCCACGCCATCAAGGCGCTTATCTTCGACAAGACCGGCACCCTGACCCAGGGCCGGCCGGTGCTGGCCAGCTGGAGTGGCAACGACGAGCAGCTGCGCCTCGCTGCCGCCCTGCAGCAGGCGAGTGAACACCCGCTGGCGCTGGCGATGCGGGAGGCCGTCGGCACAGAAGTGGCGTTGCCCCAGCCGGAGGCAGTGGAGGTGCGGGTCGGTGCCGGTATTGTCGGTCAGGTAGCGGGTCACACAGTCGCCATCGGCAATGGCGCCCTGCTGGCCCAGCTCGGCATTGAACCGCCGCAACAGGATGAACAAGCCGCCGATGGGGCGACCCGGGTTTGGATTGCCGTTGATGGCACGGTCGCCGGCATCGCGGCGCTGGCCGATACCCTGCGCCCGGAGAGTCCGGAAGCCATCGCCACTCTGCGTCAGCGCGGCATTGCCAGCTGGCTGGTGAGCGGCGACGCGCCGGCCCCCGTGGCCCATATCGCTGCCAAGCTGGGACTGGACGGAGCCTTTGACTCCGTGCTGCCAGCTGGCAAGGTGGAGAGAGTCGAGGCGCTGCGGGCGCAAACTCGCGGGCTGGTGGCCATGGTGGGGGACGGGGTGAACGATGCCCCGGCGCTGGCGGCGGCAGATGTCGGCATCGCCATGGGCTCCGGCTCGGACGTGGCGATGGAGACTGCATCCATCACCCTGATGCGCTCCGACCCGCGGCTGGTGGCCGATGCCATCGATATCTCGGCGGCGACCTGGCGCACTATCCAGCAGAATCTGTTCTGGGCCTTCGTGTTCAACATCATCGGCATTCCGCTGGCGGCGCTGGGCTACCTCAGCCCCGAGCTGGCGGGGGCGGCCATGGCCCTGAGCAGCATCACAGTATTGAGCAATTCCCTGTTATTGAAACGCTGGCAGCCCAGGGCGGCGCACGGGCCAGCATCCAACCCGATCAGTAAGGAGGCATAAATGAACATCAGCAAGGTTGCCAAGGCCACTGGGCTGACCGCCAAGACCATCCGTTATTACGAGAGCATTGGCCTCATCACAGCCCCGGTACGCAGTGACAACGGCTATCGCAGTTACACCGAGGGGGCGCTGCGGGAGCTGCGTTTCGTCAAGCGGGCGCGGGAGACCGGCTTCAATCTGGAGGAGTGTCAGGAGCTGCTGGCGCTCTACCGTGACGAACACAGAACCAGCGCCCAGGTGAAGAAGCTGGCGCAGGAGAAGATCGTCGATCTGCGCGCCCGCATTGCCGGCTTGCAGGCCATGCTTACCTCCCTGGAAGGGTTGGTCTGCTGCTGCCACGGGGATGAAAATCCCGAGTGCCCGATCCTCGACGAATTGGAGAAGGGGTGAGCAAGGACTCACCTGCCAGCGCAGAAGAAATCGTTATTGATTGATTAACTTCTTAATAAGCGGCGCTTTATTGTTGCGGGTCAGGGGGTAATGGTAGACTGCTCGGCTCTTGTACAGGAGTACTCAGTTGACCCAGAGTGTGACACGCCAGGTTAAGCAGGCCATTATGGCCCAGCTCTATACCCATGCATCGTTCAGTCTCCCCTGTTTGGGCGTGTTGGCATTTGGCTGGAGTCTGCTGTTTCACGACTATCTACCCGCCATCGAAGCGCTCGGTTGGCTGGCAGGCACTTTCCTGTGGCTGCTGGGTCGGGGTTGGCACCTGCGCTGGCGCCGAGCCCGCCTGCACCAGACGCCGTTGCCGGTGCTGGAGCGGGAGCTCTTTATCGGAGCCACCATCACCTCCATCATCTGGGCCCTCGGGGTGCTGCTCTACATGGACAAGCTGCCCGATACCTATCGGGCCGCCATGATGATGCTCTCCAGCCTCATTCTTACCGGCAGCGCCATCATGCTGTTTGGCAGCCGCCGTACCCTCTATGGTTCCGCCCTGCCGCTGGGTATGGCGATGCTGTTCGAGCTGGGCAATGGCAACGAGCAGGAGCGGATCGTCTCCTGCATGCTGGCGGGCTATCTTTTTGTCTTTCTGCCGACCCTGCTGCGCCGGATGCGGCGGGATCAGATCGCCTCGCTCCACCACCGCTTTTCCAACGCCGAGCTGGTGGCCGAGCTGAAGGCGGTCTCCGAGCATTTGCGTCTCACCTCCCGCCTCGACGGCCTGACCGGCATCGCCAACCGCGCCCATCTCGACGACTCTCTGGAGCGGGCCTGGCGGCGCTGCCATCGCGCCCGGGCGCCGCTGTCGCTGGTGCTGGTGGATGTGGATTACTTCAAGCAGTTCAACGATCTCTACGGCCATCAGCTGGGGGATGACTGCCTGCAACAGGTGGCGGGCTTGCTGGCCGAGGTGGAGCGGCGCGAGGACGATCTGGCGGCCCGTTACGGGGGCGAAGAGTTTGCCTTGCTGCTGCCCTGCACCGGCATGCAGGGGGCATTGCAGGTGGCGGACAATGTGCGGCAGGCGCTCAAGGAGCTGGCCATCCCGCACCAGAAGTCACTGGTCTCCGGTCGGGTCACATGTAGTTTTGGTGTTGCGACACTGATACCGGACAACAGCATGAAAATCGCCGATTTGATCCAAAAAGCGGATGCGGCCCTGTATCAGGCCAAGCATAATGGGCGGGATCGAATCGAAGTAGCCTTGATGGGTAAGGTTGCCTGAATTTAACGTGACAGATTAAAGAGGTTGTCTATGCAATGTCATCGTATCGAAGAGCTGCTGGAGTTGTTGCAGCCTGCCTGGATCAAGGAACAGGATCTCAGCCTGGTGCAGTTTGTTGCCAAACTGGCCCAAGAAGCGGGATTTGAAGGGCCTCTGTCCGAGCTGACCGACGACATGCTGATCTATCACCTCAAAATGCGGGAATCCGACAAGCAGGCGATGATCCCCGGTCTGGCCAAGGATCATGTGCCCGATTTCAAAGAGGCGCTGCTCAAGGCGCGCGGAATCAAGTGAATCTTTAGCGGAAGCGCATCACCTCGTGGTGATGCGCTTTTTTGTTGCCGAAAATTGCGATCCAACCCCAATATTAGATACATCTAATCCACACAATTAGCATGCTGTTTAAGATATAATCCGCTCCATAACAAATAAGGGAGCGATGTCTTGCAATGGCCGACCACGATAAAATCGATATCAAGGACGTCACCGACAAGGGCGTAACCGGGACCTTCAACCCCAATACGTTCAAAGCCAGCGACGACAGATTCAACCCGGGCAACCGCATCTATGTGCGGGCCCAGAAAGGGTATTGGCAGCGGATGCGCAAGGCCATGGGCTGGTTCTTTGTGGCGCTGTTCGTGCTGCTGCCCTGGCTGCGTTACGACGGGCGACAGGCGGTGCTGTTCGACCTCGGTCACCAGCAGTTCCATATCTTTGGCGCCACCATCTGGCCGCAGGATCTGACCCTGCTCGCCTGGCTCTTCATGATCGCCGCCTTCGGACTCTTCTTTATTACCACTTTTCTCGGTCGGGTCTGGTGTGGCTATCTCTGCCCGCAGACGGTCTGGACCTTCATGTTCATCTGGTTTGAAGAGAAGCTGGAAGGGCCCGCCAACAAGCGGCGCAAGCTGGACGAGGCGCCCTGGAGCGGCGAGAAGCTGGCCCGCAAGGGAGCCAAGCATCTGGCCTGGCTGGCGATCTCACTGGTGACCGGCCTGACCTTCGTCGCCTACTTCCAGGATGTAACTGAACTGGTGCCGGACCTCTTCACCCTGCAGGCCAGCGGATGGGTGCTGTTCTGGGTGATCTTCTTCACCATCATTACCTACGGCAACGCTGGCTGGATGCGTGCCATCATGTGTATCCACATGTGCCCCTATGCCCGCTTCCAGTCCGCCATGTTCGACAAGGACACCTTCATCGTCGGCTATGACACCAAGCGTGGCGAGACCCGTGGTGCCCGCTCCCGCAAGGCGGATCCCAAGGCGATGGGATTGGGTGACTGTATCGACTGCGATCTCTGCGTGCAGGTTTGCCCGACCGGTATCGACATCCGCGATGGCCTGCAGTACGAGTGCATCAACTGCGGTGCCTGCGTCGATGCCTGCGACCAGACCATGGAGCGGATGGGCTACCCGAAAGGGCTCATCAGTTACACCACCGAGCACAAGCTGGCCAACGACTCCACCCATGTGGCTCGGCCCAAGTTGATAGGTTACGGGCTGGTGATGGCGGTGATGCTGGGGGTCTTTGTCTACAACGCCATGTCCATCATGCCGATGGGGCTCGATATCCTGCGGGATCGCAACCAGCTGTTCCGCGAAAACAGCGAGGGGCTGATTGAGAACACCTACACCCTCAAGATCCTCAACAAGACCCTGCAGTCCCAGACCTACCAGCTGGATGTGGAGGGCTTGCCCGAGTATCAGTGGTTCGGCCCCCGTGAAGTGACCCTGAAGGCGGGCGAGATCTACACCCTGCCGGTCAGTCTGGCGGTCGATCCCTACAACCTGAAACGGCCGGCGCTGGATATCCAGTTCGTGCTGAAACGGGAGGGGGCGGCGCCCGACGACAGCAAGGGCAACCTGCGCCAGGGCAGCAAGTTTATCAGCCGGTTGTAACTGCGTGTGGCTGCGGGCCGGGCGTGACACCAGTCCGGTCACCAGCGAGCACGGCAATGGCGGGTAGTAGTGATAGAATGGGGCGCAACGGCGCCCCTTTCTTATGGTGGATGACATGCGTTTCAACTATTCCGACCTCAATCCCGACCTCATCATGGATGCGCTCGATCTCAGTGGCCTGCGGCTCGACTCCGGCCTTATCGAGCTCAACAGCTACGAAAACCGGGTCTACCAGTTTCAGGATGAGGATCGTCGCCGCTATGTGGTGAAGTTCTACCGTCCCGGCCGCTGGAGCCGGGCCCAGATCCTCGAGGAGCACGAGTTTGCCACCCGCCTTGCAGAGGCGGAGATCCCGGTCGCTGCACCGCTCGCCTTCGCGGGCGAGACCCTGCTGGAGCACGAGGGCTACCCCTTTGCTATCTGGCAGAGCGTCGGTGGCCGCCAGTTCGAGGTGGATAACCTCGACCAGCTGGAGTGGGTGGGGCGTTTCCTCGGTCGCATTCATCAGATCGGCGCCAGCAAGCCGTTTCATCATCGGGTGCGGCTCGATGTGGAGAGCATGTTGCACGAACCGCGTCAGCTGCTGGCGTCTGGCGAGTGGCTGCCAAGCGGGCTGGCGAAGCAATTCTTCGGGGTACTCGACGAGCTGATCAAGCATGTGAGCGACGCCATGGCCCTGGATGTGGCGCAGATCTCCCTGCATGGCGACTGCCACCCGGGCAACATCCTGTGGCGCGATGGCCCCATGTTTGTTGACCTCGATGATTGCCGTACCGGCCCCGCGATTCAGGATCTCTGGATGATGCTGAGCGGCGAGCGCCACGAGCAGCAGATCCAGCTCGACACCCTGCTGGCGGGCTACGAGGAGTTTATGGAGTTCGACTCGCGGGAGCTGGCGCTGATCGAGCCGCTGCGAGCGATGCGCATCGTTCACTACATGGCGTGGCTGGCGCGGCGCTGGGAAGATCCCGCCTTCCCCCGTCACTTCCCCTGGTTCAATACCGATCACTACTGGCGTCAACAGATAGCGACCCTGCACGATCAGCTGGAGGCGCTCAAGGCGCCACCGTTGAGCCTTATGCCGGGGTGGTAACTTATCCGGCGGCCAGCAGATAGCCCCACCTTTGGCACGATCAGCTGGAAGTACTGAAGGCACCGCCGTTGAGTCTGATGCCAAACTGGTGAAATAGAAGGGATCTTGCGCGGCAAGGGGGACTCGATCTCCGGCCCTGACCATTGACGTCAGCATGGCGAAACAATAGGCTTGGCACTGCTTCGGTTCGCCGGGCGTGCCTCACAGTGATCCCTTAACAGGAAACATCATGAAAAAAGTTCTATTTTTCCTTGCTGCCATGCTGATGATCCCCATGGTTCACGCCGCCCCAGAGTTCAAGGAAGGCGTCAACTACGATGTGGTCAAACAGACTGGCAGTGCCCAGCCGGAAGTGATGGAGTTTTTCTCCTACTACTGCCCGCACTGCGCTACCTTCGAACCGATCGTTGAACAGTTGAAGGCCGGGTTGCCAGAGGGTGTGCCCCTCAAGAAGAACCCGGTTGCCTTCCTCGGCCGCGAAATGGGCCCCGAGATGCAGCGTGCCTATGCCGTTGCCAGCCTGCTCAATGCCGAAGCCAAGATGACTCCGGCCATCTTCACCAAGATCCACACCCAGCGTCAGCCGCCGATGAGCCGTGACGACGTGAAGAAGATCTTCGTGGACAACGGCGTACCGGCTGAAGAGTTCGACGGTGCCGTCGACAGCTTTGCCGTCTCCGGTATGGTCTCCCAGTTCGATCGCAACACCGAGAGCTACAACATTCGCGGTGTACCGGCCTTCCTGGTGAACGGCAAGTACATGGTGAAGATTGAATCCATCACCTCTCAAGAGCAGTTCAACAAGCTGGTGCAGTTCCTGCTGGCCAAGAAAGACTGATACCCCTTGAGTGTCTAGTCCTGAAATAGGTTTACACATTTTCAACTAGCATTTCTCTACTCAGAACCCCCTATGTACCGCATCGGGG